>JBFMFL010000207.1:0-12617 GCA_040752145.1 Gemmatimonadota bacterium | reverse complement strand
GGCGGGCGGGGGCGGGGGGGGCTGTGTCCTGGGGGGGGGGGGGGCCCCCCCGGCGCCCCCCCCCCCCCTCTTCACGCCGCGCGGCGCCGGCCCGGGGTCAGAAGACTTCCAGGTTGATGTACTTGCGGGGGTTGCGCCTGATGTCCGCCATGAGCGAGTCGGCGCTGGTGGCCGTGCGGTTGGCGCTCAGCGCGGCCTGGTTCAGGTTGTTGTACAGCGTCTCGTCCGCCGAGAGCTTGCCCAGCGTCCCCTCCCCCCGCTCCATGCGCCCCAGCACCGCCTCCAGCGAGGTGGTGGAGCGGTTCAGCGACGCCGTGCTCCGGTCCAGCTGCAGGGTGATGGAGTCCATGCGGGCCACGGCGCGCTGCAGCTCCGGGCGCGTGGCGGCCGACTCCACCCCCTCCGCCGAGCGGCGCAGGCTGGCGGAGAGCAGCGCGATCTCGCGGCGCTGCTCGGTGGCGAGGCCGGCCAGCGAGACCAGCATGGTCTGCAGCTCCTGCGCGCTCCCCCCCACCGCCTGGATGGTGGCGGGGTCCAGGAGCGCGGCGGCGCGGCCCAGCACCGTGTCCGCGCGGGTGCCCACGGTGGCGGCCACGTCGAACATCCCCGGCGAGGCGGTGCCGGGGAGCTCGGCGCCGTCCCGGACGCGCTCCCCGGAGCGGCCGGGGATCACCTCCACGATCATCCCGCCCAGCAGCCCGCCGGACTCCATGGAGATGCGCGAATCGGCGGGGACCTCGTACTCCCGCTCCATCTCCATGTTGATGGTCACGCCGGTGGGCGTGATGTGGAAGCCGCGCACGCGGCCCACGTTGACGCCGCGCATCTGCACCGGGTCGCCCTTGCGGAGCCCGCCGGCGTCGGCCACGGTGGTGGTGATGTCGTAGCGGCCGCGGAAGGTCCCCGGATCGGTCAGCATGAGCAGCGCGGTCACCACCGCCACGATGCCGAGGAGGAAGAAGAAGCCGATCTGGATCTCACGTCGCGAAGAGCGCATGGGCACGGTCGAAGAAAGGTCGTTTCCACCGCCGCGCTTCGCCGGGGGCGGCGGGGCGGTGCGGGCCTGCTGAATCATACCACCTCCAGGAGATCCTCGGTCGGCACTTCCCGGTGCAGGAAGGCGCGGACCAGGATGTCGTCGCTGTTGCGGAAGTCGTCGGGAGTCCCCACGAAGCGGATCTTCCCCTTGTCGAGCATGGCGACGCGGTCGGCGATGGGGAGCACCCCCTCGATGTCGTGCGTCACGATGATGGAGGTGACCCCCATCTCCTCGGCCAGCTGCGCGATCAGGCGGTGCACCACCGTCCCGTTCACCGGGTCCAGCCCGGTGACCGGCTCGTCGTACAGCAGGATCTCCGGGCGGCCCACGATGGCGCGGGCCAGCCCCACGCGCTTGCGCATTCCGCCGGAAAGCTCCGAGGGGAGCTTGGTGAGCACGGCGCCGGGGTCCAGGTTGACGTGCTCCAGCGCCTCGCCCACGCGGCGCAGCAGCTCCCGGGCCGGCAGCGTCTTCAGCTCGGCCTCGGTGATCCCCTGCGACACGTTCTCCATCACGTTCATGGAGTCGAAGAGCGCCGCGTTCTGGAACACGTAGCCCACCTTGCGGCGGATGCGCTCCAGCTCCTTGCCGCGGGCGCGGAACACCGACTCCCCGTCGATCCGCACGTCGCCCCGGTCCGGGGCGATCAGGCCGATCGTGGTCTTGAGCAGCACGCTCTTGCCGGTGCCCGAGTGGCCCACCACGGCGATGGTCTCGCCCTGGGGGATCGCCAGGTCCACGCCGGCGAGCACGGGCGCGTCGAAGGTCTTGTACAGGTCCTGATATTCGACCATCTCTCTATCTCTCTCCCGCCCCGCCTACTGGAGCAGCAGGGGCGTCAGCAGGGCGTCCAGGAACAGCACGGCCAGCAGCATGAACACCACCGACGAGGTGGTGGCGCGGCCCACGCCCTCGGCGCCCCCGCGCGTGACCAGCCCCATGTGCGTCGCGATCAGGGGGATGACCAGCCCGAAGGTGGTCCCCTTGGCGAGCGAGTAGAACATGTCCCAGTTGTGCCAGAACAGCTGGGCTCCGTACATGAAGCTCTCCGGGGAGAGCCCCAGGGTGAAGCGCGCCGCGAGCATCCCGGCCAGGATCCCCACCGTGTCGGCGACCGCCACCAGCACCGGGAAGGCGAGTGCCCCCGCGATCACGCGCGGCGCGGCGAGCACCCGCACCGGGTCGCGCCCCAGCGAGTGGAGCGCGTCGATCTGCTCGGACACCTGCATGGTGCCCAGCTCGGCGGTGATGCGCGCCCCCACCCGGCCGATGAGCACCACGGCCGTGAGCACGGGCCCCAGCTCCAGCACGATGCTGGACACCACCACGCTCCCCAGGATGTAGAGGGGGACGGAGCCGGTGAACTGGTAGCCGCCCTGCTGCGAGGTGACCACGCCGGCCAGCGTGGAGGTCACCAGCACGATGGGGAGGCTCTGCACCCCCATCCAGTAGATGTGCCGCAGGATCTCGCGCAGCGACACCTTGCCGGTGAAGGTGAGCGCGAGGATCCCCCAGCCCAGCAGGGCGAACTGCCCCGCGTGCCGGGCAATGCCCTCGGCGCGGCGCCCCATCTTCCCCAGGAAGCGTCCGGCCGGGGCCACGGGCGAGAAGCTGCGCCCCGTCCCCGCCTCCTCCAGCGCCTCCGTGACTCTCGATTGCATCTGCATCCCGCTCCATCCAAAGAAACCGCCGGACCCGGAGCCCCGGGCCCGGCCGCATGAACTTCTCAGAAGGCAACGGAGGCGACCGTGCGGCGGTCGGCCCTCCGGGAGGGGTCCGCGGCGGGCGAAAATCCCCGCCGCGGGCCGGCCTCCATACACCTCACCCCCGCCGTTGCTCCCCCGCGAGCGGGGGAGTTTCGTGGACGGGGCCGCGCTCAGTCGCCGGGCTCGAAGGCCGGCTCCAGCGCGGGGCGCCGCGCGTGCTGAGCGTGCGGTCCGTGCCCGTGCTCGCCCTGGCCGCCGTGTCCGCCGGCGTGGGCGCCGCCGCGGCGGAACACCCGCCGCAGCATCCACTCGCGCCACTCGCTGAGGATCTCGTAGATGGTGGGGATCACCAGCAGCGTCAGGAACGTGGAGGTGATCACCCCGCCGATGACCGCGCGGCCCAGCGGCGCGCGGAAGTCCGCGCCCTCGCCGGTGCCCAGCGCCACCGGGAGCATCCCGGCCACCAGGGCGAAGGTGGTCATCAGGATGGGCCGCAGCCGGGTCCGCCCCGCCTCGATCAGCGCCTCGCGCAGCGGCATCCCCGCCTCGTGCGACCACTTGGCGAAGTCGATGAGCAGGATGGCGTTCTTGGCCACCAGCCCCATCAGCAGGATCACGCCGATCATGCTCATGATGTTGAGCGTGGACCCCGTGAGCAGCAGCGCCAGCATCACCCCGATCAGCGACAGCGGCAGCGACAGCATGATGGCGAGCGGGTCCAGGAAGCTCCCGAACTGCACCACCAGCACGAAGTACATCAGCATGATCGCCAGCCCCAGCGCCGCGAAGATCTGCCCGAACACCTCGCCCTGGTCCTCGGTCTCGCCGCCCTGCGACACGGTGTAGCCGGCCGGCACGGGGACGCTCTCCAGGCGCGTGGTGATGTCGGCCACAACCTCGGAGAGGGGGCGGCCCTGGGTGTTGGCCTCCACGTTGATCACCCGCTCGCGGTCCAGCCGGTTGATCTGCGCGGGCCCCAGGCTCTGCTCCACCTGCGCCACCTGCCCCAGCGGCAGCGTCACCGGGCCCTGCGGCCCCTGGATCACCAGGGGCAGCGTCTCCAGGTCGGACACCCGCTCGCGCGACCGGGGGTCGATCCTCACCGTGACGTCGCGGGTCTCGTTCTGCGGGTCGATCCAGTCGCCGGCGTCGATCCCGGCGAAGGCCGGCCGCAGCGCCTGCGCCACCTGCCCCACCGTGACCCCCAGGCTCCCCGCCACCCCGCGGTCGAGCACCACGTCCAGCTCCGGCTTCTGCCCCTTGGTGGAAAGGCCCACGTCCACCGCGCCGGGCACCTGCGCCACCTGCGCCATGACCTGCTCGGCCAGGCGGTTGAGCGTGGCGACGTCCGGCCCCTGCAGCTGGATCTGGATCTGCTTCTGGCCGCCGAAGCCGCCCGCCGCGATCCCCGCCGTGGCCCCGCCGATGGCGCCCAGCTGCTCGCGGACGCGCGCCTCCAGCACCCGCTGGTGGACGTCGCGCTCGGCCTTGGGGACCAGGCGCACGTACACGTTGGCCTCGTCCACGGCGCCGGTCTGCCCGCCGATGGTGGTGAAGGTGTACGCCACCTCCTCGTGGCCCCGGGCGATGGCGGCCGCCTCCTCCGCCTTGAGCCGCGCGAACTCCAGGTTGGAGCCCGGGGGCGTCTCCACGGTGATGTTGAACTCGGACACGTCCTGCACCGGGAAGAACTCGCCGCCCACCGCGCCGGTGGCGGGGAGCGCCAGCGCGCCCACGAACGAGCCCACGGCCAGCCCCACCATGGCGAGGCGGTGGTCCAGCGCCCACCCGATCACCCGCTTGTACGCCTCGGCCTGGCGGTCGAACCAGCGGTTGAAGCGGTCCAGCCAGCGGGTCAGGCGGCTCTTCTGGTGCTCCTCCAGCTCCGGGTCCGCCCAGTAGGCGGAGAGCATGGGGTCCAGCGAGAACGACACGAACAGCGACACCAGCACCGAGCAGGCGATGGTGAGCGCCAGGGGCTTGAACCACTGCCCGGCCATGCCGCTCATGAAGCCGATGGGGATGAACACCACCACGATGGAGAAGGTGGTGGCCGCCACGGCCAGCCCGATCTCCGCCGTGCCCTCGCGGGCGGCGGTGTAGTGGTCCTTGCCCATCTCCACGTGCCGCACGATGTTCTCGCGCACCACGATGGCGTCGTCGATCAGGATGCCGATGGCCAGCGACAGCCCCAGCAGCGACATGGTGTTGAGGGTGAAGCCGTACGCCCACACCGCCACGAAGCTGGCCAGCACCGACACCGGGAGCGCCAGGCCGGTGATGACCGTGGAGCGCCACGAGTTGAGGAACAGGAACACCACCAGCACGGTGAGGAAGGCCCCCTCCAGCAGCGTCGTCTGGACGTTGCTGACCGAGCTCTCCACCCGCTCGCCGGCGTTCTGCACCACCCGGAACTCCACCCCCTGCGGCAGCGTCCCCTGGATCTCCTCCACCCGCTCCAGCACCTGCTCGGCGACCGCGGTGGTGCTGTAGCCCTGCGCCTTGGTGATGTTGATCCCCACCGCCTCGGCCCCGTTGAAGAGCGCCAGCGTGCGCTGCTCCTCGGTGCCGTCGCGCACGGTGGCCACCTGGCCCAGCCGCACCACCCGCCCGCCCTGCTGCGACACCACCAGCTGGGCGAAGTCGGCGGGGGTCTCCAGCCGGCCGCGCAGGCGGATGGTGCGCTCGCTCAGGGCCTCCTCCAGCCGGCCCACCGGGGCGGCCAGGTTCTGGGTCTGCAGCGCCTGCACCACCTGCCCCACGCCGATGCCGGCGGAGGCCAGCGCCTGCGGGCGCAGCTCCACCACCAGCTCGCGCTCCTGCCCGCCCACCACCTCCACCTCGGCCACCCCGGCGATGCCGCGCAGCTCGCGGGTGATCCCCGGGTCCACCAGGCGCGTCAATTCCGGCGCGCTGAGCGACGCGGAGGTGAGCGACAGCGAGACGATGGGCAGGTCGTTGGGATCGAACCGCGTCAGGATCGGCTCCTCCAGCTCCTGCGGCAGGTCGCCGCGGATCTGCGAGATCTGGTCGCGGATGTCCTGCGTGGCCTGCTGGATGTCCTTTTCGAAGTCGAACTCGGCGATGATGATGGCGAAGCCGTCCAGCGACTGCGAGGTGATCCGGTCGATGCCGCTGATGGAGGAGATCGCCTCCTCGATGGGCTCGACCACCTCGCGCTCCACCACGTCCGGCGAGGCGCCCGGGTACGGGAGCGCCACCGACACCACCGGCGGGTTGACCTCGGGGAACTCGTCGGTGTCCAGATTGACCAGGGCGAAGGCCCCGAACACCACCAGCGCCAGCATGGTGACGATGGTGATGATGGGCCTGCGGATGGCGAAGTCGGAGATCCACATCGCTCCCTCCTAGCGTGCCGCCGGCACCGCGCCGGGCGCGCGCCCGACGCGGACCCGCGTTCCCGGCGTGGTGGCCACGGCCGCCCCGGTGAGGACGGTGTCCCCCGCGGCCAGCCCGGCGACGACCTCCACCCGCTCCGTCTCCGAGTCGGTCTCGCCCAGCCTCACCGGCACCCGCTCCACCCGTCCGGCGCGCATGCGCAGCACCGAGGGCGAGCCCCCCTGCTGGCTCACGGCCGAGGCGGGGACCAGCAGGGCCTGCCGCTCCACGGCGGCCACGCGCCCCTCGGCGAACAGCCCGGCCACCAGCGTCCCGTCGGCGTTGGGGATGGAGATGAACACCGGCACCTGCCCGGTGGCCGGGTCGGCGGCGGGGTTGATGCGCTGCACCCTGCCCGTGAAGGTGCGGCCCGGGTAGCCGCTCACCGTGAAGGTGACCGGCGCCCCCACCCGCAGCTGCCCCAGCTGCGCCGCGGGGACCGCGGCCTCCAGCTGCATGCTCCCCGGGTCCACCACGGTGAACAGAGCGGCGCCCGGAGCCACCACGTCGCCGGCGTTGACCGGGCGGGCGCTCACCACCCCGGAGATGGGGGAGCGGATGACCGTCTTGGCCTGCTGCTCCTGCGCCTGGCTGAGCCGGGCGCGGGCGTCGGCGAGCTGCGCCTGCGCGGCCACCTGCGCGTTCCGGGCGTTGTCCAGGTCGCGCTGCGCGATCGCCCCGGCCGCGGTCAGGCGCGAGGTGCGCTCCACCTCGCGGGCGGCCACCTGGGCGGCGTTGCTCGCGGAGCGCACCCCGGACTGCGCCGAGAGCAGCGCGTCGCGGAGCGCCGCGTCGTCCAGCCGCGCCAGCACCTGCCCGCGCGAGACGGCCTGCCCCTGCTCGGCCATGACCTGGAGCACCGGGCCGCCCACCTCGGCGCGGACCGCGGACTCGCGCTCGGCCTTGAGGTTGCCCGAGATGGCGGGGCCGCTGCGCAGCTCGTCCTGGAACACCACCAGCACGTTCTCCGGCCCGATGGTCACCACCGGCGGCTCCTTGGGGGCCGCCGCGTCCGACTCCCCGCCGCACGCCGCCGCGAGGAGCGCCGCCGCCACCAGCCCGGTACCCTGCAAGCTCCTGCGGAGGCCCCGCTTCGCACTATCCTTCATCGCCGTGTTCCTCGCGCTCGTCGTGGTTGCCCGGCCGGTCACGGGAAGCCCTGCCCGGGGACGAAGCCGCCCCCCTGCTGCGCGCCCGCCCCGCCCTGTCCCGCCTGTCCGCCCGCCTGCTGCCCGCTCTGCCGCCCCGCCCCCGCCTGCCCCGCGGCGCCGGCGCTCCCGGCGCCGCCCTGCGCCTGCCCGCCCGCGCCCCCCGTGGAGAGCGGCAGGAAGGGGAGGAGCTCCACCCGCGCCCGCGCCACCTGCAGGTCGCGCGCGGCGGAGGCCCGGTTGGTGCGCGCCTGCTCCAGCAGGATGCGCGCGTCCGTCAGCTCGATCTGGGTGGAGATCCCCTCGCGGAAGCGGATCTCGGCGATGGCGTACGCCCGCTCGGCCTGCTCCACCGTCCCCTGGCTCGCCTCCCACACGGCCCGGGCCGCGTCCAGCTGCGAGTACGCGTTGCGGGTGTCCAGCTCGGCCAGCTCGCGCACCTGCTCCAGCTGCGCGCGGGCCTCGTTGACGCCGGCCTCCGCCGCCAGCTCCTCGCCGCGGATGCGGCCGCCGGTGAACACGGGGACCTGCAGCGCGGCGCCCACCGTCCAGTTGTCCCGGAAGCCGTTCAGGCTGGGGAGCAGGTTGGTGGCGTACGCCACCTGGCCGTACTGCGAGGTGAGGCTGACGCTGGGGAGCCGCTGCGAGCGGGCGATGGCGAGCTGCGCCCGCTGCACCGCCACCTGCTGCTCCGCCTGGCGCACCGGGGCCCGCGCGGCGGCCGTGTCCGGCGCCGACACCGGCGGGGCGCCGCCGTCCAGCGGGGTGGTCAGCTCCAGCGGCTGTCCCTGCGGGACGTCCAGCAGGGTGCGCAGCCGGTCGTACGCCAGGTCGCGCGAGGCCCGCCGCTGGATCACCGCCGGCCGCTGGTTGTCGCGGGCCACGCGGGCGCGCAGCACGTCGAACTCGGCCTGCTGCCCCACGCGCGCGCCCAGCTCCGTGAGCCGCAGCGTCTCCTCGGCCTGGGCCAGCGTGGCCTCGGCGATCTGCAGCAGCTGGTCGGAGAGGCGGGCGTCGAAGTACGCCTGGGTCACGTCCAGCTGGTTCTGCGCCTCGGCGGAGCCCAGCCCGATCTCGGCCGCCTCGCGCCCGGCGCGGGCCGCGCGCGTCTGCGCCTCGTTTCGCCCGCCGCTGAAGACGCTCCAGTTGAGGTTGAGGCCCAGGTTGTAGGTGTTCTCGGCCCCGAAGCCGATGTTGCTGAAGTCGATCCCCCCGAAGCCGCCGCCGGCGGGGCAGCCCAGCCGCTGCTCCAGCTGCTGGACCCGCTGCTCCACGGGGAGGCCGGGGTCCGGGTTGAAGGGGCCCGTGCAGAAGGGCGGCGTCGTCGTGGTGTCCGCCCCTCCGCCGCCCAGCCCCTCGAACTGGCTGGCGAGCGCCCGCGAGTACGAGGCCGACCCGTTCAGCTGCGGCAGCCGCGCGGACTGCGCCTGCAGCAGCGTGCCCCGCGCCCGGGTGATCCCGGCGCGGGCGATCTCCACCTGCTCGCTGGTGGAGCCGGCGAGGCGCAGCGCCTCTTCCAGCGAGAGCGGCCGCGGCTGCGGCGTCTGCGCCGCCGCCCCGGCCGCGCCGAGCGCGAGGGCGATCACCGAGACGGCCACCCCGCGGCCCCACGTCCACGTCCCTGCATATCGGTTCATCGATCCTGGCGTCGGCGAAAGGTCCCCGGACGAAACTTCCCCTACGCGCGCCGGGAGGGCGCGGTTTCCCCCTCCCCGGGCGCCCCGCGGGCCGGCTCCGCGCCGATCGCCCGCAGGAACAGCTGGACGTACTTCTCCGGCGCCTCCTCGGCGGAGTAGCCGTACTTCTCCGGCATCATGTCCCGCCCCATGGCGTCCGTGAACAGGGCGCCCATCAGCATGGAGGCGGCGGCCCGCGGGTCGAAGTCCGCGGCGGCCATCCCCCGCTCCCGCAGCCGCAGCAGGTAGCCGTGCAGCTCGTCGGAGACCCGCGCCGGGGTGGCGGAGGCGCACCCGGCGATCTCGGGGGCCTGCTCCATCTCGCCCATGCAGGTGCGGATCATGGAGCGGGCGCGGTGCAGGTGGGCGAGGTGCGTCCTGCACCACTCCACCAGCTCGCGGCGGGGGTCGCTCGGCTCGGCGGGGAGCCCGGTGACCAGGTTCTGCCGGGCCGCGCACTGGAGCGCCTCGGTGAGCAGGGCGCTCTTGGAGCCGAAGTGGCGGAACAGGGTGACCTCGTTGACCCCGGCCTCGCCGGCGATCCGCCGGGTGGTCGCGCCGCGGGACCCGTTCTCCTCGAACACCCGCAGCGCCGCGCTGAGTAGTCTCTCTCGTACGTCCATGCGGCGAATCTAGCGGGCGGCGGACATGAAAGCAAGTACTTGCTTGCTTTCTGCAGACCTCGGGGGCGGGGTCAGGAGACCCTGCGCTCCGCCGCGGCCCGGTCGGCGGCCTCGCCGGCGCGCCAGCGGGCCAGCAGCGACTCGCCCTCCCCCAGCAGGAAGGCGTGGAAGCGCGCCGCCTCGGCCAGGCGGCCGCGCGCCACGCCCATCTCCGGGGGGAGCGACGCCTCGCCGTCCTCCAGCGCCGCCTGCATGGTCTCCCAGCGCCTGCGGGCCACGCGGAGCATCTGCTCCCATGCGTCCGGCCGCATCTGGTAGAAGTCGCGGCGGTCGCCGGGGGCGCTGCTGCGCTCCAGGAGCCCGGCCTGCTCCAGCAGCCGCGCGTTGGTGCTCACCGAGGCCTTGCTCACCCGGAGCTTCTCGGCCAGCTCGTCCAGCGAGAACGGCGCCTCCGCCAGGAGCAGGAAGCCGAAGATGCGGCCGGCGCTCCGCGGCAGCCCGTCGGCCTCCATCATCCGCCCCATCCGCTCCACGAACTCCTGTACCGCTGGGTGCATCGTCTCTCCGGTCGGGGTGCTTCCAGGGGCAGAAAAGATAATGCGTTCAGATCGTTCAGTCAATTCTGAACGAAGAAAACGAATGATCCGGAAAACGCCGTGGACGGCCGCCCCGGAAGTGCCGCAGGTGCGTGGGGTTCGGGCGCTTCGGCCCCGCGGGAACATGTGCTCTCCGTGTTAGAAGTTTACGATTTTCGGAATCTGTTCGGTATGGATCCGAAACGGCGCGGAGCCCGTACCGGGGTTGGACCGGCTCCTGCATCGACATGCGGAGCCCCGCCGCCGGAGACCGCCGCGGCGCGCCCCGCGCACCTTCCGCACGACATGACCCTGTTCGCCGTCCTCGCCCTCGCGGCCGCGCTCCAGGCGCCGCCGGGGATCCTGGTGGAGCGCCGCCTGGCGGAGAGCGTCCCGCTGGCCGTGGGCGACACGGTGGCGGTGCGCGCGCTGGCCAGCGACGCCGCCCCGCGCCCCTTCGTGGTGGAGGGCGTGTTCGAGCGCGCCGCGGACCCCAACCGCATCGCCCGCAACGAGTACGAGGTCCGCTTCCACCTCCCGGACCTGGCGGCGCTGCTGGGCGCGCGCGACCGGGTGGACCGCTTCGCAATCGTGCTCGCCCCCGGCGCCTCGCCGGACTCGGCGGCGCGCTGGGTGGAGGGGCTGGCCTTCGGGACGCGGGCGTTCGGGAGCGCGGCGCTGGCGGAGGAGACCAGCGCCACCTTCCGGGTGGTGTCGCGCTTCCACCGGGCCATCGGCATCGTCACCATCCTGGCGAGCGCCATCTTCCTGCTGTGCGTGATGATCATCCGCGTGGACGAGCGCCGCCGCGACATGGGGATGCTGCGCCTGGTGGGGGTGTCGCGGGGGACGGTGTTCCGCTCCATCGTGCTGGAGGCGATGGGGATCGCCCTGGCGGGGAGCGCCGCCGGGGCGGGGCTGGGGGTGCTGATCGCGCGGATCGTGAACGCCTACTACGCGGCCTACTACGACACCACGCTGCGCTTCGCGCTGGTGACGCCGCGCATCGTGCTGCTGGCCGCGCTGCTGGGCCTGGCCCTGGGCGCCGCGGCCGGCGCGGCGGCGGCCTGGCGGGTGGTGAACGTGCCGCCTCAGAGGCTGGGGGAGAGAGGGTGATCGTCTCGTCCTCGCTGCGGGCGCTCTTCCGCCGCCGCAGCCGCACGGCGCTGGCGCTGGCGGGGATCGGGATCTCGGCGGCGCTGCTGCTGGACATGACCATGCTCGCCTCCGGGCTCACCGACTCGTTCGGCGAGCTGCTGGGCGCGCGGGGCTACGCGCTGCGGGTGACGCCGCGCGGCATCCTCCCCTTCGACAGCGAGGCCACCATCCGCGGCGCGGACGGGGTGGCGCGGCGGATCGCGGGGGTGCCGGGGGTGGCCGGGGTGGCGCCGGTGCTGGGGGCGCAGTTCTACCCGGTGCGCGGCGACAGCGCGGGCGAGCCGGTGTTCGTCACCGGCACCGACCCGCGCGCGGAGATGCTGTACCGCATCACCGAGGGCCGCCCGCCCGGCCCCGGCGAGGCGGTGGTGAGCGCCCCGCTGGCCCGGCAGGAGGGGCTGCGCCCCGGGAGCACGCTCCCCATGGCGCCACAGCTGGACGTGTCGCTGGGCCGCCCGCGCGGCACGCGCACCTACCGGGTGAGCGCGGTGGCGGACTTCGTCTACGACTACGCCGGCCAGCGCTCGGCGGCGCTCCCCCTGGGCGAGGTGCAGGCGGCCACGGACCGCGCGGACCAGGTGTCGCTCTTCGGGGTGGCGGCCGCGGAGGGGACGGACGCGACGGCGCTGGCCGAGCGGATCGGCCGGGCGGTGCCGGAGGTGTCGGTGTACTCCACCGCCGAGCTGATCGCCGAGACCAGCCGCCGCCTCACCTACTTCCGCCAGCTCGCCACCATCCTGGGGAGCGTGGCCCTGGTGGTCACCGCGCTGCTGGTGGCCACCATCATCACCATCGGGGTGCGCGAGCGCTTCGGCGAGATCGCGACGCTGCGGGCGATCGGCGTGGCCCGCGGCAGGATCCTGCTGGGGGTGGTGGTGGAGGGGCTGGTGCTGGCCGGGATCGGCTGCGCGCTGGGGCTGCCGCTGGGATTGTGGATGGCGGAGCGGCTGGACACGATCCTCCTGGCCTTCCCCGGCCTCCCGGCCAACGTGACGTTCTTCGTCTTCCGCCCCGGCCGCGTGGCCCTGGCGCTGGGCACGGTGATCGTGGTGGGAGCCCTGGCGGGGTGTCTGCCGGGGTGGGGCGCGGTGCGGGCGCCGCTGGGGCAGGCGCTACGGGAAGAAGCGGAATGACGGCAGGTTACAGGGGACAGGTTACAGGGGACAGCCTGCGAACGGCCCTCACCCGGCTCGCTTGAGGCTCGCCACCCTCTCCCAATCCTGGGAGAGGGGGCAACGGCTGGATATCGAGATACGGCAAGCAGTTCTCCCCCTCACCCGCTTGCGGGGGAGG
>JBFMFL010000206.1:0-12627 GCA_040752145.1 Gemmatimonadota bacterium | reverse complement strand
GGGCCGGCGAGGGCGAACAGCACGTGGCCGCCGTCCAGCTGGGACAGGGGGAACAGGTTGAGCGCGGTGACGAACAGGCCCAGCCAGGCGGCCAGCGCCAGCGGGTGCAGGACCAGGGTTCCGCCGCCGGGGGCGAAGGCCCAGGCGAGGGCGTGGAACGCCGCCGAGCCGCCCACCGGGAGGGCGTCCTGCGTGCCGACGGGAACCAGGAAGCGGGTCGGGGTGTCGTACACGGACTCACCCACAACGATGAGCCGCAGCCCGACCGCCGCGAGGGGGAGGGACAGCACGAAGCTGGCGAGGGGCCCCGCGGCCCCCACGTCCAGCAGGAGCGCACGGTTGATCATCGGGGAGCGGAGGCGGATGAACGCCCCGAAGGTCCCGATCAGGTTCAGGGGGAGCGGCGCGGGGAGGAAGTACGGGGGCGACACGTCCATCCCCCGGCGCCGCGCCACCAGGTAGTGCCCCAGCTCGTGCGCCAGCAGCAGCCCCAGCAGGGGCAGCGAGAACCAGAGGCCGGGAACGAGTTGTGCAGGGAGAATCCCGCCCGGAACCGGGACCACCCAGGGGCCCAGCGGAAGCTCGAGCCAGAGGATGGCGTCGCGCCCCGCGAACAGGGCCCCGGAAAGCGTGGTGCTGAGCAGGGTGAGAACGAAGAGGAGCGCATGCAGCCACCAGCGCTCCCGGGCCGGGGGCACGGTCCGGCGCAGCAGGGTGACCTCGGTGCCGAAGGGCGTCTCCCGGACGAAGCTGGCGCCGGGCCAGCGCTCCAGGAGCGGAAGCACCGGCGGCGCGTCGGCCGCGAGACCCGGAAGCAGCACTCCCTGGACGATCTCTTCGCGCCTCAGCGGCACCACCCGGTAGGTGGCGAAAACGTTCACCCAGTCAGCAACCACGGGACTCTTGACCTCGCCTGGAGCGCACAGTAGGTTGTGGCGATCGACCCCGACACCCGATCTACCCGGTCCTGTGGCGCTACGCGCCTCCCGCCCGCAGGCGAGTCTCTCCCGGTTTTCCAACGACAACAACGGGCCCGGCGGCACGCGGATCATCCGTTCCGCCGTTCCGTAGAGCCATTCGGAGCAATTCGTGGACATCACGGCACTTAAGTCCAAGACCATCGCTGAGCTGCACGAGATGGCGGAGGGTCTGAACATCTCCAACTACTCGGGGCTGCGCAAGCAGGACCTGATTTACCGCATCGAGCAGAACCTGCTCGACTCGGAGGTCGTCCTGCGCGGCGAGGGCGTGCTGGAGGTCCTTCCCGAGGGGTACGGCTTCCTGCGCTCGCAGGACTGGAACTACCTGTACGGCCCGGACGACATCTACGTCTCCCCCAGCCAGATCAAGCGCTTCGACCTGCGCACCGGCGACACGGTGCTCGGGCAGGTCCGTCCCCCCAAGGAGGGCGAGCGCTACCTGGCGCTGCTCAAGGTGGAGCGCGTCAACGGCGACGAGCCGGAGAAGGCCAAGCACCGCATCGCGTTCGACAACCTGCGCCCCCGCTACCCGGACCAGCGCATCCGCCTGGAGAGCCGCATCGGCGACCTGTCCATGCGGGTGATGGACCTGATCGCGCCGGTCGGCAAGGGGCAGCGCGGGCTGATCGTGGCGCCGCCCAAGGCCGGCAAGACGATCCTGATGCAGAAGATGGCCAACGCCATCACCGAGAACCACCCCGAGGTGCACCTCATCGTGCTGCTCATCGACGAGCGCCCGGAGGAGGTCACCGACATGCAGGAGAACGTCAAGGCGGAGGTGATCTCCTCCACCTTCGACGAGCCGGCCGACCGCCACACGCAGGTGGCCGAGATGGTGCTGGAAAAGGCCAAGCGCCTGGTGGAGCACGGCAAGGACGTGGTGATCCTGCTGGATTCCATCACCCGCCTGGCCCGCGCCTACAACGTGACGGTGCCGCACTCCGGGAAGATCCTTTCCGGCGGCGTGGACGCGCACGCGCTGCACAAGCCCAAGCGCTTCTTCGGCGCGGCCCGCAACATCGAGGAGGGCGGCTCGCTCACCATCATCGCCACGGCGCTGGTGGAGACGGGCTCGCGCATGGACGAGGTGATCTTCGAGGAGTTCAAGGGCACCGGCAACATGGAGCTGGTGCTGGACCGCCACGTCGCCGACAAGCGGATCTTCCCGGCCATCGACCTCAACCGCTCCGGCACCCGCAAGGAGGACCTGCTCCTCAGCGAGACCGAGCTGGCGCGCATCTACCTGCTGCGCAACTTCCTCTCGGACATGCCGCCGGCGGAGGCCATCGAGTTCCTCCTGTCGCGCATGAAGAAGGTGAAGACCAACCAGGAGTTCCTGGACTCCATGGCGCGCGGCGGATAGAACGACGGAGTGCGAAAGTGCGAAGTGCGAAAGTGCGGGGCGGCCAGTGAGCCGCCCCGCACTTTTTTGTTGTCGTTCTCCCCTCCCTCGCTTGCGGGGGAGGGGCCGGGGGAGGGGGGCTCAGCGACTATCCGCCAGCGCCAGGGCATAGTCCGGGTGGACGACCAGGTCCCCCTCGTCGGAGACCACCTGGCGGTCCCAGGGGAACACGATCAGCGAGCCGGTCTCCAGGGCGAAGTAGTCGGGGCGGTAGCCGCCCGGCTTCACGAAGCTGGTGGCGGTGCGGACGTCGGACGGGGCCTGCTCGCGCACGTGGTGCAGGGCCAGGCGCAGGGTGTCGCCGCTGGTGGTGATCTCGTCCACGACCAGCACCCGCCGGCCGCGCACCTGCCGCGGCGCCTCGGACATCAGCTGCGGGTAGGGGCGCACCACCTCGCCCTGCTCGCGCCGGGAGATCTTCATGCTGTAGAAGTCCACCTGGAGGATGCTGGCGATCACGGCGGCGGGGAGCACGCCGGCCGTGGCGATGCCGACGACCACCTCCGGGTCGTACTCGCGGGCGACCCGCAGCGCCAGCACGCGGCACAGCTCGCCGAAGAGCTCCCACGACAGCTCGAACGCGGGCTGGAGGCCCTGCTGGCCCGTGGGGCCGGCAGGGTCGAAGACGGTATAGGGCATGCGGACCTCCGGGCTGGGGGGACGGGGGCAGGCGCGCGCCTCAACATTCGTGCCCGATCCTGCCGCAGTATAGCGGCACGGCCTCCGCGGACCATCGGGTTCTTCCCCACGGCGCCGTAGGGGCCGCCGCGCGGGTGGCGTCCACGGCGGCGGCGGCGTAGCTTGGGGCCGCACCGACGACCACCCTCCACCGCGACATGGCGACACAGGAACTCCGCGACCGCGCGGACCGGCGCTTCGAGGAGGCGCTCAGGGAGACCGGCGCCCGCGACCCGCGCGACTTCTACCGCAAGCGGCTCAAGGAGCTGCGCGAGCAGGACGCGGACGCCTTCCGCCGCGCGCTCGCCTACTTCGAGGAGCGGCTGATCCCCGCGGTGGCCGCGGAGGGGTCGGACCCGGTGGCGGAGTGGCTGGAGTACGGGCGCTTCCTGGCGGGGCTGGTGGCGCGCGGCACCACGCTCCAGGTGGACCCCACCGGGCTCGCCGCGCCCTACGCCCCGCCCGTCCCCCGCGACCACCTGGTCCTTCACCTCCCCGATTCCGCGAGCGCGAAGGCGCTGGTGGTGGGGCTCCCCCCTGCGCTCTCCCCCGCGCAGCGCGCCACCTACGACCTGCTGGTGAGCGGCTCGCAGGGGTAGCCGGGGCCGGCGGTCGTCGACGAGGTGGTCGGCACGGCCCCCGTCAGCACTGCCCCAGCGCCCTGCAGAGCGGCTGCCCGCCCACGAGGACGGCGACCCGCTCCACCCCGGGGAACTGGCCGAGGGCGGCGACGAGCTGCTTCGTCTCGGCGTTGGACACGAACACCATCCGCTGCTGCCGGATGGAGGAATGCAGGTCCACCACCACCAGCCCGCCATCCAGGCGGCGCACGGTGAAGGGCGTCGCCGCGGTCCCCTGCCCGAAGTTGCTCCGGTACCCGGCCTGCTTCTCCGCCTCCGTCGCGCCGGCGAGCTGCGCACGCACGGCCGCTTCCAGGGGGTCGGCTCCGGCGGGGACCGGCACGCGCCGCGCGGCGACGGCATCCAGGGCGGGCCCGGAGCCCGGCTCGCAGCCGTGGAACACCACCACCGTGCTGCGGCCGTCCCCCGGCTGCACGGCGGGGAGCCCGCACGCCCCGGGGTCGCCGGGACGATAGGTGGCGACCGCCAGGGAGTTCTCCTGCAGGACCTGCCGAGCGGGCCACGCGCTCTGGGGCGGCGCCGTCGTCGCCGGGACCGGGGCGGCCGGGGCGGACGCCTCGGCGCCGTCCCCTCCGCTCTCCGGCGGCGGGCTCTGCCCGGCGGTGCAGCCGGCCAGCCAGGCCGCGGCCAGCAGGACGAGCATGGCGGCGGCCCCCCGAGGGGCCGCCGCCGGAGCATGGTGGTGGTCGAACGGGCTCACCGGCAGTCCTCACTGTGTGGGTTGGTTGCGCATCCGCTCGGCGTGGCGGTCGAGCGTCGCGCGGTGCTGGGCCACGAACGCGGCTTCCTTTTCGTTGCGGGCCTGGGCGACGGCGGCGTCCAGCCCGGCGGTCCGGCCACACTCGCGCGCCACCGGGTCCACCTCGCGCAGCCTGGCGCGGCCCTGCTCGCGGTTTTCGCGGGCCTGGGTGGCCAGCTCGCGCCGCATGGCGCGGGGCGAGGCGAAGTTGAGCCCCCTGGCGCGCATGCACTCGGACCACTGCTCCTCGGCGGCGTTGACCCGCGGGTCATCCAGCACCTGGAGGCGCATGGCCACGTACTCCTCCGTCAGCGCGGCGGCGGCGGCGTAGACGCCGGGGATCGCCCGGACCGCCTCGCCCAGGCACCCGCCCCCGGTGGGCGAGGCCGGGTCGTGCAGCGCCTCCGCGCTCTGGGCGTACGGGTCGGGCACGCCGTACAGGGCCACGTAGTACTCGCGCCGCTTCTCGGGCGTGAGGGAGTTCGCGTGGCGCTCGTTGGGGCTCTCCGACGCGGCCTTCGCCTCCGCCGCGCTGCGCACGCCCGTGGCGTCCACGGACGGGGCGGGCGTGTACTGGAGCCCCTGGGCGCGCATGCACTGCGCGATCCGCTGCTCTCGCGCCACTTCTTCCTGCTGGAATCGTGCCTCGTCCGCCGCGGCGTTGTGGCCGAAGCCGGGGTACGCCGCCAGGGGCGACTGGGCCTGGGCCGGCAGGGCGGCCCACAGGGCGGCGGCCGCGGCCGCCGCGATGATGGAACGGTTCATCCTCGGTTCTCCTTCGATCGGTTCAGAGGGTGTCGCGGCCGGAGCCGTCTGCTCACGGGTAGCCCAGGTACTCGTCCACCGCTTCGGCGATGCTCCACGCCCACGGCAGCTCGTTGGCGAGCCAGTTGACGCCCGTGTTCCAGGTGTGGAACTCCGTCTCCGAGTAGGCCGCCACCGCGCTGGTCTGGCTGAGTTCGCCCAGGTTGATGGTGGTGCAGGGGTCGCCGGGGTTCTTGCAGGTGTAGTCGCGCGTTCCCGGGCTGTAGTACCCCGGCCAGTAGATCAGCCGGCCCGCCAGGCGCTGCCCGTTGGTGGAGGTGTAGTAGTAGATGATGTTGGTCCCGAACGAGGACGCGCTGGTGCTGGCGCAGTTCGGGGTCTGCACGGCGTTGCTGTGCAGCGGGATGTGGATGTGCGCGCCCCACGTGTTGGAGTTGCTGATGGCGGTGCTCACGGTGCCGCGGCCGATGCGGACCTTGTAGCCGCGCGAGCGGAAGTCGTAGCCGTTGTCGCCGGTGGTGGTCGTGTAGGCCACGTCGTACGCCAGGTTGTTCTCGTTGTTGCCCCCGCACTCGCCGCGCGACCCCGCGTTGTCGTGCCGCGCAGGCGACAGGTAGATGCGGTAGCCGTTCCAGGTCCCGTACGGGTCGTACAGGAGGTCCTGCGCCTGCACCGGAGCCGGCATCACCCACGCCGCCGCGGCCGCCAGCGCTCCCACCGCCGTTCGAAGTGCCCGTTGCATACGTTCCTCCAGGTCGAGGTTGTGATTGCATCTGGACTTGCAAGTCCTCGATGCGATTAGTGTCGTTTTATGAGTGCACAGTTTGTGCCTGTATACGTTGTAGACACCTGTTGCGCGCCTTTGTGCGAAGTGCGGGTTTCGTTTCCCCCTCCCTTGCCCACCCCCGGGCGAACCGTCATTGTTCCCCCTCCGGAGCAACCGCGGTACAGGCTGAGGAGAGAGGAAGACTTGCAGGCCCTGGTCATCATCGGGCACGGCTCGCACCTGAACGCCGATTCGAGCGCCCCCGTCTACCGCCACGCGGAGACGATCCGGCGCCTGGGCGTGTTCGACGAGGTGCGCGAGTGCTTCTGGAAGGAGGAGCCCTCCATGCGGGAGGTCTTCGACCTGCTGGAGTCGGACGAGGTGTACGTGGTGCCGCTCTTCATCTCGGAGGGGTACTTCACGGAGGAGGTGATCCCCCGCGAGCTGGGGCTGGACGGCCCCGCCCCCTCCACCACCCGCAGGCTGGGCAAGACCATCCGCTACTGCGGCCCCATCGGCACGCACCCGTGGATGACGCGCATGATCCTGCGCCGCGCGGAGGAGGGCGCGGGGCTCACGGACGAGGAGGCGCGCGGGACGGGGCTGGTGATCATCGGCCACGGCACGGAGCGCAACTCCAACTCGTCCGAGGTCATCTACCGGGTGAGCCGCGAGGCGGACGCGGCGGGGGTGTTCGGGCACGTCAGGACCGGCTTCCTGGACCAGGCGCCGGAGGTGGGCGAGGTGCTGGCGGAGATGGAGGAGCGGCGGGTGGTGCTGGTGCCCTTCTTCGTGGCGGAGGGGTGGCACACGCAGGAGACCATCCCGGACGACCTGGGGATCAACCGCCCGGCCGTGTCCGCGGTCTCGGAGCTGGACGGGCGCACCGTCTATTACGCGGCGCCGGTGGGCACCTTCCCGGAGGTGGCGGAGATCGTGCTCCAGCGCGCCCGCGAGGCGGGGGCGCGGATCCCGGCGCCGTCGGTGTTCGCCGCGGGAGGCGCCGGTGTCTGACGCGGCGGCCGTGCGGGGGATGCACGCCCCCGTGGGGGTGGCGGCGGCGCGCGAGGCGCTGCTCGCCTGGGTGGACGGGGCGGGCGCGGAGGGGCGCGTATTCCTGCAGGTGCTGCTGCGCGCCGCGGGCGGGGGGCGCTACGAGGCGCGCCACGCGCGCGACGCGGGCCGCCCGCTGGACGCGCTCGCGGTCCACGCGGACCCGTTCGCGGCGCGCGAGATCGCGCAGACCACGGAGGCCGGGGAGCACCGCCCGCTCAAGACCGCGCCCAACCTGCGGGGCGGGTGGGCGCTGGTGGGGCTGGACGGGCGCGGGCTGTGGACGGCGCTGGACTACCTGTACCCGGCCTGCGCGGCTCACTGGCACGCCGGGCGCACGGGGACGCTGCGGCCCACGCACTGGCGGGAGACGGCGGGGCGGCAGAGCGGGATCTACTCGCCGGTGAAGCTGCTCCCGGACGAGGTGGTGCGGAACACGGTGCGCGCCTGCTGCGGCGACGCGGTGTGCCTGCGGCGGGTGGCGTGGCGGACGGACGCGGACACGCCGCTGGAGCTGGCCGACGAGGGCCCGCCCGCGGGCGACGCCCCCGTGCCCTGCCCCGAGGCGTGCTCGGTGTTCGTCTCCTTCGCGCGCAAGGTGCTGACGCTGGAGCGCCAGCCGCGCCGCGAGGTGCCGGGGCTCGCGCCCATGAGCGCGGCGGAGCTGGAGCAGCTGCGCGAGGTGGTGGCGGCCGCGGCCGCCGGCACCCTGGACCAGGTGCGCGAGGGCGAGTTCGACGCGCCCACCAACCCGCGCCGCGTCCGCTACCTCGCGGCGCGCCTGGCGGAGGCCGCGGCCGACGACGAGCCCGCGGCCGAGGCGGAGCTCCCCTGCGAGGGGTGCCCGCGCGCGACGCCCTGCGCCGGCTGCCCGCTGGCGGCATAGACCCCGACCGCGAAAGGACGCATGCCCGAGACCGCCCTGTCCCTGACCCGCTGGGAGCTGCGCCCCCGCGACGGCCAGCCGCCCGTCCGCGGCGACGTGCGCGTGCTCGCCGGGACGGAGCCGCGCTCCGCGGTCGTCGTCTGCCACGGCTTCAAGGGCTTCCGCGCCTGGGGCTTCTTCCCGGTGGTGGCGCGGGCGCTGGCGCGCGCCGGGCACGCGGCGGTCACCTTCGACTTCTCCCGCAGCGGCGTGGGCGCGGACGGCGTGGACTTCTCGGCGCTGGAGCTGTTCCGCGAGAACACCCACACGCGCGACGTGGACGAGATCCGCACGGTGATCGACGCGCTCCGCGGCGGCGCGCTCACCCGGCGCGCGCCGGTGCGCATCGGGCTGCTGGGGCACTCGCGCGGCGGCGGCGAGGCGGTGCTGGCCGCGGCGGAGGACCCGCGGGTGGACGCGCTGGTCACCTGGGCCGCCATCTCGGACATCCCGGCGCGCTGGTCCGCGGAGCACGTCGCGGCCTGGGAGCGCGGCGAGACGGTGGAGATCACGAACCAGCGCACCGGGCAGCGCATGCCCATCGCCCCGTCGTACTGGCGCGACGTGCAGATGAACCGCGAGCGACTGGACGTCCTGCGCGCGGCCGGGTCGCTCACCATCCCCTGGCTGATCGTTCACGGCGAGGACGACGAGACCGTGCCGGCGGAGGAGGGGCGCGCGCTCTTCGAGGCGGGGGGCGAGGAGACCGAGCTGCTGCTGGTGGAGGGGACGGGCCACACCTTCGGCGCGGCGCACCCGTACGCGGGCGCCACGCCCGAGCTGCGGGCGGCCGTGGAGGCCACCGTGGAGTGGTTCGGGGACCACCTGGTGTGACCGTCCGCCACCGTGGACAACGCGTAACGGGTCTGTTATTGTACGCCCGGCCCAGCGACCGACCGCACGAGCAACATTCAACCACGCCGTTCCGGAGAGCCACATGCCGTACGTGATTGCCGAGCCGTGCATCGGGACCAAGGACGCGAGCTGCGTCGAGGTTTGCCCGGTGGACTGCATCTACGAGGCCGAGGACCAGTTCTACATCAACCCGGACGAGTGCATCGACTGCGGCGCCTGCGAGCCCGAGTGCCCCGTCAGCGCGATCTTCCCGGACACCGACGTGCCGCCCGAGTGGTCGGACTACATCGAGAAGAACCGGGCCATGTCCGAGAAGTAACCGCTGCCGGCTCCGGTCTCCGGGCGACACGTACCGACGAGCGAGAGGGCGCCCCCTGCGCGGGGGCGCCCTCTCGTGCATCTGTGCCTCAGGTTTTCTCGCGCCGGGTCGGTCGGGGTGGGGGTCCCCTCCGGAAAGAGTTCATGCCACCCCGCCCCACCCCGCCCCAAACTCTTTCCTCCGGGCACCCCCACGCCCTCCCTCGCGCCTCCCGGCAACCTCGGCTGAGGCACCCCACCCGCCCACCTGCGCCGTTGCCCACTCTCCCAGAATGGCGCTTCACGCTACGCGTGAACCGGATGAAGGGAGAGGGTGGCGAGCCTCAAGCGAGCCGGGTGAGGGCCGCCGTTGCAGGCTGTTCCCTGTTCCCTGTCCCCTGCCGTCCTACCCTCCCCGCTCCACCGGCCTTTCCCAGTCGCGCAGGTGGTTGAGCAGGTAGTCGATGCCGAACACGTGGCGGGTGCGGTCCTCGTCGCGGCGGAACACCACCTCGGCCCAGCCGCGCATCCCGGTGGGGGTGTAGCGGCGGCCGTGCATCCACAGCTTCTGGCCGGAGATGGCGCGGATCAGCACCCGCTCGTAGCGGGAGCGGGACAGCTCCTGCTCCGGGAACAGGTTGTCCCAGGTGCAGAGGCGGCCCACGTCCTCGTACTCCGGCGGGCGCTCGTCCAGGTCCAGCAGCGAGGGTGCGCGCCCGCGCATCACCGAGCCGATGAGCCGGAAGGTGAACGGGTCGGAGATGCGGCGCACCGGGTGCCAGAAGTGCTTGACCGTGAGCCCGGCGATGGCGCGCAGCGAGAGGCGCCGCCCGTCCGTGGTGTCCCACAGCGGGGCGTCCGGGTCCGAGGTGAACGGGTCGCGCGGGTAGCACTCGGCCTTCGCCAGCCACCCCTTGCGCGAGGTGTGCGGGATGGGGCGGTAGCCGGCGATCACCGGCAGCTCCATGCGCTCCAGCATCCCCAGGTCGAACGAGGGCCAGGTCATCACCTCGCGCACGATCCCCACGATCAGCGTCCCCGTGGCGATCATCAGCGAGGCGCTGGGGGTGAAGTCCACGGTGATCTCGATGCGGTCGCCGCGCGGGCGCACCCCCACCCCGGTGGAGCGGCGGTTGGTGGCCAGCATCATCACCGGCGCGGGGAGGATGTACGACAGGAGCAGCGCCAGCTTCTGCACGGTGCGGCTGCGCCCCTGCGCCTCGCGCGGCAGCTCGAAGGAGATGTTGTAGTGGGCGCTGAAGCCCACCAGCCGCACCTCCCGCCCGGTGCGGTGCTCCCAGTGGTCCAGCTCCCCGCGCAGGTACAGGATGGACTCCCAGAGCGAGCGCCCGGCGCGCGCCGCGGCGCCCCGCTCGATCTCGATGACCGGGGTGGCCACCTCGATCACCCCGGTGTCGAAGTACACGGCGCCGCCGGTGGGGAGGTGGTACGAGGTCCCCACGCGGTGCATCAGCCTGTCGCGCACGAAGGCGCGCGGGTCCCCGAACAGGTCCTCGGGGCGCACGGGCTCGCCGTCCACCAGCACGGAGAACTCGGCCTCCATCCCCATGGCCGCGAGCTCCAGCTTGCCGCCGCGCGCGGGAGCCCGCCCGGCGGCGCCCGTCTTCTTGGTCTGGTTCTGCATCATGCGCCAATCTCTGCGGCTTCTGCCACGTCGCGGTCCCCTTCCGGCAACGGGTCGTCGTCGTCCGCGTCCTCGCCCGGGGCGTCGTGCGGGACGGTCTCGGTGTAGCCCAGGTCCAGGTGGAGGTGGTCGTCGGCCTCGCCCACCCCGTGGCCCCAGGGGCGGGTCCAGATCCCCGGGATCAGTTCGCGCGCGATGCGGGCATAGCGCCCGATGACCTTTTCGTCGTCCAGCCAGTCGTCGCCGATGCGGTACACGTTGACGGCCGTCCCCCAGCAGTGGGTGGAGGCGTGCGTGGACAGGCGGTGCCCCGGCGAGCGGTAGCCCCCGTTGGCGGCGATGTGCACGTACGTGTCCACCACGCGCCGGAACAGCTCCAGCTGCGCGGCCAGCACCGCCACGGCGCACGGGATGTACCGCGGCCACGCCACCCGCAGCAGCTCGGCCTCGCGCACGTCGGCGTTGATGAACTCCCAGACCTTGAAGTGCTCGGTCAGGTCGGTGTCGTGCGCCGCGTCCCACGAGGGGATCTCGTAGAAGAAGCGGGGGAGCCTGCGCAGCCGGCGGGAGCGGTCGCGCACCAGCTCGCCGGGGCGCAGCACGGCGCGGTACTCCTCGCCCAGGGTGAGCCCGTCCACCCAGCGGAAGGGGAACTCAGCCATGGCCGGGCTTCCCTCCCCCGGTGAGGTGCTTGTAGACCGTGCGGGAGATGCGGGCAATGGTGTCGCTGCGCCCGGAGGTGCCCCGGTCCCACTCGGTGAGCACCACCAGCACGTACGGCTTGCGGTGGGGGAGGTACACGATGGCGGCGTCGTGGGCGATGGTGGAGATCTCGCCGGTCTTGTTGGCGACGCGGGCGTCGTCGGGGACGCCGGCGGGGATCCCGCTGCGGAACTCCTGGTCGTGCATGATCTCCAGCATCCGCGCGGAGGCCAGCACCGAGAAGGCGGTGCCCTCCTCGATGTGGCGGAGCACCTGCACCAGCCCGTTGGCGGTGACCAGGTTGTTGATCCCCTTCTCGAAGGCGCGCTCGTCCTCCACCCCGCGCTCCAGCACGATCCCCTCGATCCCCACCTCCTTGAGGGCGGCGCGCATCTCGTCCAGCCCCACCGCCTCCACCAGCAGGTTGGTGGCCAGGTTGCTGCTGGTGGTGATCATGTGCCGCGACAGCTCCCACACCCGCATGGTCTTGCCGCGGCGGCGGTGCACCTTAGAGTTGGCGTCGCGCGACGAGTCCACGCGGAACGGCTCGCCGTCGGCGACGCTGAGGAAGCGGTTGCGCACGTGGATGCGCGACTTCATGGGGAGCCGCCCGTGGTGCGCCGCCCCGAACACCCCCACCAGCATGGGGACCTTGATGGTGCTGGCGGCGTGGAACCACTCGTCGCCGCAGTAGTCCCAGTGGGTGCGCGTCTCGTAGTCGTAGTAGGCGACGGCCACGGATTTGGCCCCCGCCTCCTTCCGGATGCGCCTCACCGCCTCCGCCAGCTCGTCCTTGTTTTCCTCGGGCTTTTCTTCGGAGCTCATCGGGCCGGGACACGGATTGAAAGCCCCGCCGCCGGATTCGCGGCGACGGGGGCTGCGGGGTGCTTTGCAGGTTTAGCGCCAGCGGGGTTTTTACGGAAACAGCTGAACGGCGGGTACGGCGGGCTCGGGCGTGCCCCCGGCTGGCGCCGGGGTCGGGCTGCGGCTCCGTAACGCACGATACGACCGTGCGTAACGGAGGCGAACCCCAACGGTACTGCTGTTGGGTTTCGCCGCTTCGCGCTCGCATCCCTGAATAGAAACAACCCCCTGTTCAGGACGCCCTCCGGAGTCGCATCTGATTAAGCCGTCGCCTCTTAGCCGAACGACAAGCGTTTCATTCGACAGGGTCGGCGG
>JBFMFL010000205.1:0-12679 GCA_040752145.1 Gemmatimonadota bacterium | reverse complement strand
CCCGCCGCGCGGGCCGGCCCCCACCCGGGGGCCGGCCCGCGCTCCGTTTCCGGCCACCCGCCCGACACCGCCCGGTTCCTGTACACCCGATCCAACTCGTTGCTCCGCAGCGGCTTGCCCCCGGTACCCCTCCCCCGCCGTCCAGATTCCGGACACCCGGCGCCCCGCCGCGGCCCCTCTCCCACGCACCCCAACCCCCTGCCCCGCAACGGGTTGCCGGCCCACCCCGCGATTGGACCGCCCCTTGCCTTCCCTGGGCCCGGCTGAAGCACCCACCCACCCAGGCACAGGCATGATCGCACAGGCAACTCCCCCGGCCCGCCCCGTCGGCGCTCCAGGCACCCCGTCGCTGGTGGGGAACAAGGTCCCGCTCCCGCACCGCTTCCACATGACGGACGGGCGGACCCTCGTGGGCGACCTGCACAAGGCGCCCAGCGCGCGCCTGGCGGACCACCTTTCCACGCTCAAGGGGTTCATCTCGGTGACGGGCGCCTGCTGCGAGGGGAGCGGGACGCACTACCCCTACATCGTCGTCAACCAGGACCACGTCCTGTTCATCGAGGAGCTCCCCGCGCCGGCCGCGCCGGTGCGGGTCACCACCCCGGGAGGGCTGCGCAATGTTCCACGGTAGAGTGCTGGTGGTCAGCGACCGCCGCGAGGTGGTCGCCGAGCTGGACCCGGTCATCCGCGCCGAGGGGCACCTGACGCTCACCGTCCCCAACGGCGAGGAGGCGCTCAGCGTGTTCGAGGAGGGGATCATCCCCGACGTGGTGATCACCGACCTGGGGAGCGGTGGCTCGCTGGAGGGGATCGGCTATCTGCGCCGCTTCCGCCAGCTCAACCAGCTGGGCCAGCACCTGGTGGTGGTGGAGCCCGGCGCCCCCTTCTCCGGCACCTCCACCGCCTCGTCCTCCACGGGGTTCCGCATCGAGCCGTTCTCGGTGCTCCCGCGCCCCCTGGACCGCGAGCAGGTGCGCGGCTGCATCGCGGGAGCGATCGAGCGGATCCGCGCCGACCTCCAGTCGCTGCGCGGCGAGATGTTCCGCGAGACGGCCCGCCTGCAGCGCGCCATCCGCGAGGCCCAGCTGGAGATGGTCACCGCGCTGGCCATGACCATGGAGGCCAAGGACCCGTACATGCACGGCCACTGCTCGCGCGTGGCGGAGCTGTCGCGCCTGGTGGCCGAGGAGCTGGACGTGGACGAGACCGACATCGAGCTGCTGCACGCCGCGGCGCTGCTGCACGAGATCGGCAAGATGGGCGTGTCGCTGGAGCTGCTGCACAAGACCGCGCCGCTGACCCCCGACGAGCTGGAGCAGATCCGCGCCCACACCCGCGTCGGCGCGCAGATCGTGGGCGCCGTCCCCTCGCTGCGCCGCATCGTCCCGCTGATCGAGACCCAGTACACCAGCTACGCCGAGCTCCCCTGCCGGATCTCGCCCGACACGCCCGAGTTCCTGCTCGCCGGGATCCTGCGCGCGGTGGACACCTACGACGCCATGACCTCGGACCGCTCCTACCGCGAGACGCTGCCGAGGGAGAAGTGGGAATCGGTGCTGCGCGGCGGCGCCGGGAGCAAGTTCAACCCGGACGCGGTGGCGGCGCTCCTGAGGGTCGAACAGAGAGTGCGGAAGTGCGAGAGTGCGGGAGTGCGAAAGTAGGACGGCAGTACGGAGTACGCAGTACGCGGAAAGCGCCCCCGCCTCGATGCCGAGGCGGGGGCGCCGTTCTTCCGTTCAGCACCTCCGTCGTACCCATATGAAGCTGTACGGAGGGAGACTTGCCGGCTGTTTGGCGAGGCTCCCTCCGGCGAAGGGAGACACCGGGGCAGTTTCCGGTGGCTCCCGGAGCCCGCGCAGGAGACCGGACAGCAGTACCGTCCGGGCTCCGGAGCGGCCCGCCGAAGCCAGTGGAAGTATCAGTTCCGGCCGACGGCTTCCAGCGAGTACAGGCGGATCTTGTTGTGGAGCGTGGCGCGGGAGATCCCCATGGCCTCGGCGGCGTGGGTGCGGTTGCCGTCCAGCATCACCAGCGTACGCTCAATGTGGCGGCGCTCCATCTCCTCCAGCGTCATGATGGCCTGGTGCTCGCGCACCGGCGCGGCGGAGGGCGAGGGGCTGCGCACCTCGGGCGGCAGGTGCTCGGGGAGGACCACCTCCTCGCCCAGGGAGAGCACCAGGGCGCGCTCCAGCACGTTGCGCAGCTCGCGGACGTTGCCCGGCCAGCCGTAGGCGAGCAGCAGCTTGAGGGCGGCGTCGGAGAGGCGGGCGGCGCCGCGCGGGTGGACGGCGCGCAGGTCGCCCATGAGGCGGTGCACCAGCTCCAGCAGGTCCTCGCGGGAGCGCTCGCGCACGGGCGGCAGGGTGAGCGGGAGGACGTTGAGGCGGTAGAACAGGTCCTCGCGGAAGCGGCCGGCGGCGACCTCGGCCTCCAGGTCGCGGTTGGTGGCGGCCACCAGGCGCACGTCCACCTCGATCTCGCGGGTCCCGCCCAGGCGCCGGAAGGTCTTGCGCTCCAGCACCTTGAGCAGCTTGGGCTGGAGGTCGGGGGCCAGGTCGCCCACCTCGTCCAGGAAGAGCGTCCCCCCGTGCGCCACCTCGAACAGCCCGCGCTTCATGGTCTTGGCGTCGGTGAAGGCGCCCTTCTCGTGCCCGAACAGCTCGGAGTCCAGGAAGTTGGCGGACAGGCCGGCGCAGTTGACCTCCACGAACGGGGCGCGGGAGCGCGGCGAGTGCGCGTGCAGCATCTGCGCGACCCACCCCTTGCCGGTGCCGCTCTCCCCCAGCAGGAGCACGGTGGTCCCCTCGGAGGCTGCGAGCAGCTCCACCTGCCGCGCGATCTCGCGCATCCGCGACGACCCGCCCAGGGTGGAGGTGTGCCTCCCCTCGGCCAGGCGCCCGGCGAGCGCGCGGTTGGCGCGGCGCAGCTCGGTCTTCTCCATCGCCCTGGCGGCGGCGGCGGCCAGGTGCCCCAGCTCCACGGGCTTGGTGAGGAAGTTCTCGGCGCCCAGCTTCATCGCCTCCACGGCGGTCTCGATGTCGCCGTGGCCGGTGAGCATCACCACCGTGGCGTCGCGCGGCACCAGCACCTCCAGGGCGTCGATCCCGGACATGCCGGGGAGGTACAGGTCCAGCAGGACCAGGTCGGGGTGGACCGCCTCGTACAGGCGGACCCCCTCCTCGCCGGTCATGGCGCGGTGGACCTCCCATCCCTCGCGCTCGAAGAAGCGGCCGAGGGAGCGGAGGACGTCGGGCTCGTCGTCGATCAGGAGGATGGAGCGCTGCATGCTGCCGGGGAGCTGCGGGGACGGAGGATGGAACGTCCCGGAGTGTCGGCAGCGGGAGGCGGGGACTTTAGCGGGGGTCGGCGGGGCCCACCCGGCAGGCCCTCACCCGGCTCGCTTGAGGCTCGCCACCCTCTCCCAATTCTGGGAGAGGGTGCTGTTCTCGTGCGTGAACGATCACGGAACTGGCGTCCGCCGGGGCCCCCACCCGGCTCGCTTGAGGCTCGCCACCCTCCCCCAATTCTGGGGGAGGGCTGTCCGGGGTTCGGGCTCGTCGTGCTCCCCCTCTCCCCTCGTGGGAGAGGGGGGCGGGGGTGAGGGGGCCGGAGGGCGCCAGCACCAGCCCCGCGTGAGGGATGCGAGCGCGAAGCGGCGAGACCCGGCGGCAGTTTGCCGGGGCTCGACTCCGTTACGTACAGTTGTATCGTGCGTTACGGAGCCGCAGCCCGACCCCGGCGCAGCCGGGGGCACGCCCGAACCCGCATTGAAACGCCGTTCAGCGCTTCTCGGCCACGGAAGCACGCGTGAGGCGCAGCATCGAAACGCGGCGCTCGTCCACCTCCTCCACGCGCAGCTCCATGCCCCCGCCGGGAGCAGAGACCGCGACCACGTCGCCCACCACGGGGACCCGCTCCAGCGCCCCGAACACGAACCCGCCCACGGTGTCGAAGTCCTCCTCCGGCAAGGACGTGCCGAAGCGCTCGTTGACCTCGGAGATGGAGGCGCCCCCGTCGATGAGGAAGTCCCCCTCGGGGGTGGCCGCGAAGTCGGGCTCGGCCACGTCGTGCTCGTCGTTGATGTCGCCGACGATCTCCTCCAGCAGGTCCTCCATGGTCACCAGCCCGTACGTCCCCCCGAACTCGTCCAGCACGATGGCCAGGTGGACGCTCTGCTGCCGGAACTCGGCCAGGAGGTCGTCCACCGGCTTGGTGTCGGGGACGAAGTACGGCTCGCGCATGACGCGGCGCACGTCGAACGGCTCGCCCGCGGCGGGGCCGCGGCCGCGCAGCAGCGGGAACAGGTCCTTGGTGAGCACCACCCCCACGATGCTGTCGATGGAGCCCTCGTACACGGGGTAGCGCGAGTGCCCCTCGGCCACCACGGCGTCCAGCAGCGCGTCCAGCGACACGTCGGCGGGGACGGCGACCATCTCGGTGCGCGGGGTCATCACCTCGCGCGCCACGGTCTCGGTGAACTCGAAGACGCCGTGGATCATCTCGCGCTCGTCCTCCTCCACCACCCCCTGCTCGGAGCTGCGCGCCACGAACATGCGGATCTCGTCGGGGGTGTAGACCAGCGGGTGGAAGCCGCCGGTGACGCCGAAGGGGCGCAGCAGGACGGGGACCAGCCGCGCCAGCGGCCAGGTCACAGGGCGCAGCAGCAGCCCCAGGGCGCGCAGCGGGCCCAGCGTGATGCGCGCGGTGCGCTCGGCGCGGCCGGCGCCCAGCAGCTTGGGCACCTGCTCGCCCACCACCACGTGCAGCAGCACCACCGCGGCGAGCGCCAGCGCGGCCGCCCCGGCGTACGGCAGCGGCAGCCCCAGGAAGCGCACGCCGGCGCCCGGCGGGAGGGCGGTGTAGGCGTCGCGCACGGCGTGCGCGGCCAGCCACCCCAGCAGCACGGACGCGGCGCTCCGCCCCAGCTGCGCGGCGAGCGCCAGCTCGTCGGTGCGGTCGGGGGCGGAGTGGGCGCGCGACGCGGCCGTCTCACCGTCTCGCGGGACCGCGGAGCGGCGGAGGGTGAGGAGCGCGAACTCTGCTGCGGTGAAGAATGCGTTCGCCGCGAGGAGCGCGGGGAGCGCGAGGAAGAGGGGAACGGCTGGGTGGGTGTCCATGAGAGGCGGCGCAGGGCCGGATCGGGGCCCCGGGATCGGGGCCCCGAAGCTTCCGCGTCAGGCGGCGGAAGCGGCGACTTCTTCTTCGCCCGCCTCGTCCCCGTCCTGGGCGGACGGGGCCTGCTCGGACTCGCCGCCGGGGGCGGCGTTGTCGATCACGGGGCGGCAGAAGCGGAGGCCGATGTTCTTGAGGTCCTCCAGCTCGCCCTCGGTGAGCGACGGGTAGCACTCGGCGAGGTACTCGACGGTGTCCTTCATCCACTCGAGCTGCTGCTCCTCGTCGGCGCGCAGCACGCCGCAGCGGTGGATGTGCCCGAACAGGTCGTTGCGCGCCTGCTCGATCTCGCTGGGGCCCCGGCTGGGGGCCGACGTCTTCTTCTTACGGGTCAAAATGCCTCCCAGGATATGTGCAGTGGCACCTCGCGCGCGAGGTGGAAAATCCGGTGTGCTTCGGAAGCTTCAAATATAGCACCTCGCGGGCTTTCTGGAAACACCCGCCCCCGTCCGGCGGCGAGCGGGGCGCGGCACTTGCACGCCACGCGGGCAATCGGCCCCGCGGGGCCCCGAACCCGTTGCCTCGCACGATGATCGCCCGCTTCGCCCCCACGCTCCAGGACCGCACCCTCGCCGGCGCCCCCCTCCTCCCCGGGAGGTGGCCGTGGCTGCCGGACCGCCGCTCGGTGGTGGAGGTGCCGCCGCACCGCATCCACGCGGCGGAGTTCGGCACGGAGGGGGAGCCGCTGGTGCTGCTGCACGGCCTCTCGGGGTCGTCGCGGTGGTGGAGGCGCAACGTGCCGGCGCTCGCCCGGGGCGCGCGGGTGGTGGTGCCGGACGTGATCGGCTTCGGGCGGACGCGGGTGCGGGGAAGGCTCCCGCCCATCGGCGAGATCGCGGACCTGCTGGCGGGGTGGATGGACCGCCTGGCCCTGGACAGGGTGGACCTGGTGGGGCACTCCATGGGCGGGCAGATCTCGGTGCACCTGGCGGCGCGCCACCCGGACCGGGTGCGGCGGCTGGTGCTGGTGGACGCGGCGGGCATCCCCCGCCCGGTCACGCCGCGCACGCTGGTGAGGTTCGCGGCGGAGGTGACGCCGCCGCGCCGCTGGGGCGACCCGTTCTTCCTCCCCACCATCGTGGGCGACGCGCTGCTGGCCGGGCCGCGCACCATCCTGCGCGCCATCGGGCACATCCTGCACGACGACGTGCGCCCGCTGCTGCCGCAGGTGGCGGCGCCCACGCTGGTGATCTGGGGGGAGCTGGACTCCATCGTCCCGGTGGCGCACGCCCGCGACTTCCGCGAGGGGATCCCGGGCGCCCGCCTGGCGGTGCTCCGCGGCGCGGCGCACAACCCCATGGTGGACCGCCACGACGAGTTCAACCGCCTGGTCGCGGACTTCCTGCGCGGCGAGAGCGTGGGCGAGTGAGGCCGACGGCGACGGCCGCCCCGGCGCTGGCGGAGACCGCGGCGGCCTGGGCGGGGACGCAGCGCGTGCGGGTGGGCCGCTGGGGCGTGCGCTTCCGCGACGCGGGGAGCGGCCCGCCGCTGGTGCTGGTGCACGGCCTGGGGGTCTCGGCGGACTACTGGTACCGCAACGGGCCGCCGCTGGCCGCCGCCGGCTTCCGCGTGCTGGCCCCCGACCTCCCCGGCTTCGGCCGCACGGAGGCGCACGTGGGCGCGCTGTCCGTGCCGGAGCAGGCGGCCGCCCTGCGCGAGTGGGCGGACACGCTGGGCCTGGGCCCCGCCGTGTACGTGGGCCACTCGCTCTCCTGCCAGAGCGTGCTGGAGCTGGCCGCGCACGCGCCCGACGCGGTGCGCCGGCTGGTGCTCGCCTCCCCCACCGGCGCCCCCTGGCGCCGCCGCATGCTGCGCCAGGGGTGGGGCTTCCTGCTGGACATCCCCCGCGAGGACCCGCGCCTGGTCCCCGTGGTGGCGCAGGCGTACCTGCGCGCCGGCCCCCTGCGCGTGTGGCGCACCTGGCGCCGCGGCGCAGACCACGACCCGCTCCCCCTGCTCCCATACGTGCGCGCCCCCTCGCGCGTGGTGGTGGGCGCCCGCGACCCGGTGGTGTCCCCCGACTTCGCGGAGATGCTGGCGCGCGGGCTGCCCGGCGAGGGGCGCGTGGCGTGGATCCCGGGCGGCGCCCACGCGGTGCACTTCAGCGCCGCGGAGGCGTTCAACCGCGCGATCCTGGAGTTCGCATGACCCCTCACCCCCGGCCCCTCTCCCACAAGGGGAGAGGGGAGAACTGCAACGGCGGCGATGCGGGGTTGGGATCGCGGGGGCGGCCCCCCACCCCCGGCCCCTCCCCCGCAAGCGAGGGAGGGGAGAACACCAACGGCGGGACGGTGCGTGGTGCGCCGTTCCGCCGTTGCAGTTCCATAGTTCCCGCATGCTGTCACGGAGGGAGACTCGCCGGCGCCGCAGTTCAAAGGCGCTGTGCGAGGCTCACTCCGGCGAGGTGAGACAGCCGGGCAGTTTCGGCTGGCTCGCCGAGCCCGCGGAGGAGACCGGCAGCAGTACCGCCGGGCTCCGGAGCGGCCCGCGAAATCCGACGAAGCGCTCCGAAACGCCTACCCGGCGGAATCCAGCCGCTCGGCGATCGCCCAGGCCAGCAGCGGCACCATGATCTCGTGGTGCCCGGTGATCTGGAACCCCCGCCCCCCGCTCGACCGCGTAGGCCGCTCGACGACGTTGACCCGGGGCCGGTAGTGCCGCAGCATGTCCAGGTCGCAGGTGACGAAGCCGCCCGGCCGCCCCCCGTCCAGGTTGCGCGCCACGGTGAGCGCCTTGAGGAACACTTCCGGCATCACCACCGCGGAGCCGACGTTGAGCACCACGCCGCCCCCGTCCAGCCCCGGCAGAGCACCGGCAAGCCGGCGGAAGTCCCGGTGCCCGGTGTCGCCGATGGCCGCCCCGTCCGCGAGCGGGTGCTGGTGGATGATCTCCGCCCCCAGCGCCGGGTGGATGGTGTACTGGATCCCCAGCCGGTGCGACTGGAGGAGCAGCGACAGCTCCGGGAAGGCCAGGTCGCCGCGCGCGTCCAGGTCGCGGGCCAGCGCCTCCCCCATCCCCCACCCCTGCTCCATCCCCCGGCAAAAGGCCCGGTTCATGTCCGCCCCGGTCTCGTCCGCCATGCCGAACGACCCGTCGCGCAGCCCGGCCTCCACGTCCTCGCTGGTGCCGCCCCAGCGCGCCATCTCGTAGTCGTGGATCGCCGCGGAGCCGTTGGACGCCAGGTGGGTGACCGCCCCGCGCCGCATCAGGTCGATGAACACCGGCGCGAGCCCCGTCTTCACCACGTGCCCCCCCAGCATCCAGACGACCGCCCTGCCGCCCCGCACGGCCGCGGCGACCGCGTCCACCACCTGGAGCAGCGCCTCCGCCTGGAGGATGCGCGGCAGCGACCCAAGGAACGCCCCGAACCCGCGCGCCGCCGGGTCCGCGGGCGGAGGGGAAGCGTACTGCTCGGCCAGCACCTTGTTGGGCCGCCCGCCGACGGGCACGGTGCGGACGCGCGAGAGGTCCGCCTCCGGGCGCGATGCCGGTGCGGACCTCTCGGGGTTGTCTCGATCGTTGGCTGGGCTCATCGCTCGGCTCGGGCTTCCGTGGCGCCCCGGCGGGCGGCCGGGAAGCCGGAAAGCTACGGGAGCGGGGCCGCGGGCGAAACCGGCGGCGGGCTCAGCGCCCGGCGGTGTACTCCGTCATCTGCATGGTGAGCGACCCGATCACCGGCACCCGGCTGCGGATCATCACCGGGATGCGGCGGGCGTCGTCGCTGAAGTACACCTCGGCCTCGCCGCCCTCGCTGAACAGCCCCTTGGTGCGGATGATGGGGCGCACCACCACCGTGCGGAAGGTGCCGGCGGGGACCGTGATCGTCTCGCGCCGCAGCACGCGCAGCACCACCGGGTTGCCGCTCTCCTTGAAGTACTGGTTCAGCCGGTACGTCTCGCCCACCCTGAGCGGCAGGGTGCGGGCGTAGTAGATGAACGAGATGTCGTCCAGCGGCCGGTCGGTGGGGATGCTCCCCGTCTCGCCGTTGTCCAGCCGGCGGTACTCGCGCCGCTCCGGGAAGAACTCGTAGGTGCGGTTGCGCTCGAAGCGGACCTCCTTCTGGTCCTGCTTGAAGCGCCGCGAGAAGTGCTGGTCCACGTCCATCCAGGTGTCGAACTTGTCGTCCACCCGGGCCAGGCGGTTGCCGCCGGAGATGCGGAAGCGGGCGTGGTAGGTGTCGTGGCCGTGCACCTTCTCGATCCCCACCACCTGCATGACCCCGCTCCCCACGCGGATCACGCCCAGCTTGACCTGGTACTCCGCCCTCTCGCCCGCGCCGAAGGGGACGGCGCGCGCCTCGGCCTCCACGGAGTCGCGCGGCGCCGCCGCCAACTGCTGCAGCGCGGGGGAGCGCGCGTCGGCGATCCCCGCAAGGCCGAGAACGGCCGCGAGGGCGGCGAGCGCCCGGCGGCCGGAGAATCCATTTCGCATGTTCCCTCGTGTCGTTCAGCTCGGCTGCTCCGCGGGCGGCGCGGCGCGCGCCCGGGGCGCGCGCGGCGCCCTGCGCGAGAGCTGCCACACCTCCGCCAGCGCGCCCCAGGGCCGGAAGCGGCTCTCCCGGTCGCGCCGGTCGTAGCGCACCGTCACCTCGGCCGCCTCCGCGCGCCGCGCGTGCGGCGCCACGGCAAGGAGCAGCTCCGCGTTGGCGGCCCACCCCTGCCCCGTCAGCAGCGGCTTCCCCTCCCGCTCGCCCAGCGCCCGCTTGAGCACGGCGACGCGGTACGCCCGGAAGCCGGAGAAGGGGTCGCGGATCTCCCGCGGAAAGGCGGCGCGGCCAAGGAGCCAGGGGAGGCCCCGGCGCGACCAGCGCAGCGCCCGCGAGTGCTGCGGGCCCGCCTCCACCGCGGAGGCGCCCACCACGTCGGCCCCGCCCTCCATGCGCTTCACCAGCCCGGGGACGTCCTCCGGTGCCTCGGTGAAGTCGGCCTGCATCACCACCACCACGTCGCGCTTGGGGTGGGTGGAGCGCGCCACCGCCTCGCGGAGCAGCCGCTCCAGCGCCGCCGCGTACCCCTGCGTGCGCTCGTTGCGCAGCAGGGTGAGCGGGAGCACCCGCGCGTACGGCTCCACCACGTCGGCCGTGCAGTCGCTGGAGCCGTCGTCAAGCACCAGCACCTCGTACTCGCGCGGGAACTCCGCCATGACCTTGCGGAGCTTCCAGAGCAGCACGCCGACGGTGGGCGCCTCGTCCAGCGCGGGGATGCAGAAGTAGATCACGGGATGCGGCCGGGTGTCGGATCGGGATCGTCGCCAGCTTCGGGAATACCCTCCGCGGAGCGGGTCGGTTCCGGCGGGGGCCGGGTCTTCCAGCGGCGGTGGAACCAGAAGTACTGCTCGGGCGCGGCGCGCACGTCGTCCTCCAGCGCGGCCGCCATCTGCGCCGTGAGGCGCGCCACGTCGGCCTCCAGGTCGCCGGTGGCCTGCACGGGGACGCGGCGGCCCCGGACCGCGTAGCGCACCTCGCGGCCCGGGAGGCGGCGCGCCGTGCAGGCGAACACGGGCGCGCCCAGCCGCAGCGCGAACAGCGCGGTGCCGCGGTGGGTGGAGGCGGGACGCCCGAAGAAGGGGACGAACACGCCGGAGCGGCGGGCGTCCTGGTCCGCGACGATGCCGACCACGCCGCCCTCGCGGAGCACGCGCGGCACCTGGCGGCTGGCCTGGTGCATCTCGATGGTCTCCACCCCCAGCCGGCGGCGCAGCGCCTCCAGGCGGGCGTCCACCAGCCGGTTCCCCATCCGCTTGACGATGGCCGCGATGGGCACCCCGCGCGCGGCCACGGCGGCGGCGGCGATCTCCCAGTTGCCGAAGTGCCCGGTCGCCAGGATCACCCCCTTCCCCTCCGCCCGCGCCTCCTGGAGCTCCTCCCAGCCGTCGGCGTCGGTGCGCCGCACCACTTCCGCCGCGTCCAGGCGGGACAGGCGCAGGATGGCCGCGGCCTCGCGCCCCAGGTGCCGGTACGCCGCGCGCGCGGTCTCGCGGATCCACTCGTCCGAGGCCTCCGGGAAGGCGATGCGCAGGTTGGCCTCCACCACGCCGCGGCGGACGGCCAGCGGCCCGCCCACCAGGTTCCCCGCGCCCGCGCCGATCCCCTCCGCCGCGCGCTCCGGGAGCACGGACACGGCGCGCTCCAGCCCGCGCGCCAGCACGTACTCCAGCCGGTGGGCGAGCGTCGGGCGCGGAGCGTCGCCCTTCTTCGCCGCGCTCACCCCGCCGCCACCCCGGTGCCCGCCGTGCCCCAGCTGGCGATCATCGCCGCGCTCTCGCGGTAGGCGCCGTCGCGCACGCGCTGCCACCAGCCGCGGTTGTCCAGGTACCAGCGGACGGTATCGGCCAGCCCGTCCTCGAAGCTGCGCGCCGGCGCCCAGTCCAGCTCCGCCCGGGCGCGCGAGAAGTCGATGGCGTAGCGCCGGTCGTGCCCCGGCCGGTCGGTGACGAAGCGGATCAGCTCCTCGGAGGCGCCCACGGCGCGGGCGATCTGCCTCACCACGTCCAGGTTCTTCCGCTCGCTGGCCCCGCCGAAGTTGTAGACCCGCCCCGCCACGCCGCGCTCCAGCGTCGCCAGGACGCCGCGGCAGTGGTCCTCCACGTGGATCCAGTCGCGCACGTTGTCGCCGCGCCCGTACACCGGCAGCGGCTCCCCCTCCAGCGCGTTGACGATCATCAGGGGGATCAGCTTCTCCGGGAACTGGTAGGGCCCGTAGTTGTTGGAGCAGCGCGTCACCCGCACGTCCATGCCGTGGGTGCGGTGGTATGCCAGCGCCAGGTGGTCCGAGCCGGCCTTGCTGGCGCTGTACGGCGACGACGGGCGGATGGGCGTCTCCTCGGTGAACGCCGGCTCGTCCGGTTCCAGGTCGCCGTACACCTCGTCGGTGGACACGTGGACGAAGCGCTCCACCCCGTTCGCCCGGGCGGCGTCCAGCAGCGTCTGCGTCCCCACCACGTTGGTGCGGACGAAGGGCCCCGCGCTGGCGATGGAGCGGTCCACGTGGCTCTCCGCCGCGAAGTGCACCACCGACCGGAACCCGCCCTCCGCGAACAGGCGGGCCATGGTCTCCGGGTCGGCGATGTCGCCGCGGACGAAGCGGTAGCGCCCCTCCGCCTCCGCGGCGCCGGCCACGTCGGACAGGTTCTCCGGGTTGGCGGCGTAGGTGAGCAGGTCCAGGTTCCAGACCTCCGTCTCCGACCTCTCCGCCAGCAGCAGCCGGACGAAGTTGCTCCCGATGAAGCCCATCCCCCCGGTGACGAGGACGCGCTGCCGTGTGGTGTCGTTCATCGCTGGTTGCGTTGTTGGGTCACTTGTATCGACCTGCCTGTCCGGGCGTGCCCCCGGCTGCGCCGGGGTCGGGCTGCGGCTCCGTAGCAAACGATACTACCGTTTGCAACGGAGGCGAGCCCCCGCAAACAGCCGCGGGTCTCGCGCTGGCGTCCGCCGGGGCCCCCACCCGGCTCGCTTGAGGCTCGCCACCCTCCCCCAATTCTGGGGGAGGGCTTCCCGCGCCTCGCTTTC
>JBFMFL010000204.1:0-12727 GCA_040752145.1 Gemmatimonadota bacterium | reverse complement strand
CCTGCGCCGCGGCCTGCCCGCATCGGTAGTTGCGTGAGGGATTTCGGCCCGAAGGGGCGAGACCCGGCGGGGCAGTTTCCGCCGGGGCTCGACTCCGTTGAGCAGCGTGGTTTGCTGCTCTACGGAGCCGAAGCCCGACCCCAGCGCCAGCCGGGGGCACGCCCGAACCCCGCCCCTCGACTCTTCTACACCACGCCTTTCAGCCGCTCCTGGAGCACGTTCCGGGCACGCATCACCCGCATCTTCAGCGCGCTCACGGACACGTCCAGCATCTCCGACATCTCCTCGTACGAGTACCCGTCCACGTGGCGGAGGAGGAACGCCTCGCGCTGCGCCTCGGGGAGCGCCGCGACGGCCCGGTCCAGCAGCTCGCGCAGCTCGGCGCGGGCGATGCGCAGGGCGGGCCCGTCCCCCTCGGGGGCGGCGGCGGTGTGCTCCTCCAGCGGCACGGCGGGGCGGCGCCGGCGCTTGAGGTGGTCGCGGCAGCGGTTGACCACGATGCGGTACATCCAGGCCCCGAAGCGCGAGGGGTCGCGGCAGGTGTCCAGGCGCGTGTACGCCTTGACGAAGGCGTCCTGCACCAGGTCGCTCGCCAGGTCCGCATCGCGCACCATGCCGCGGGCGTAGCGGTGCAGCGCGGCCTGGTACCGGCCCACCAGCGTGGCGTAGCACGCGGTCTCGCCGGAAAGGATGCGCACCACCAGGCGGGCGTCGCTCTCGGCCTCGGGCCGGGCGAGGGCCGGGCGGGCAGGCTGGGGCGCGCCGCCGGAGGGGAGGTGCGCCGGGGTCATCCGCCGGAGCCCAGGAACGGCGACATGGGACCGGAGGCGGAGGGGGAGCGGAGAGCGGGGCTCGGGATCGACACGACGGATCGCGTTGAAGAGGAGTGCGGCACGCGGCGGCTGCGCCGGGGCGGGGAGCCGGCCGGGATCGGCGTCCGGCGGCTCCCCGCGAAGTAGAACGCGCGAGCGCGCCCGTTTCTGACAGGCGCGCGAGCGCCACCCGGCCGCATCGTTCAAATGTTTGCACCGCAATGAGTACCGCGTTACATGCTTTCCGGCCGCGGAGCCCGGCGTCTTCCCCGGGACCGGTGCGGGAGCGGGGAGCCGGTACGGGCGTGAATGGACGGAAGGGCGGGCGGCACTCCGGGCAATGCGGAGGGCGGCGCTTCTTGCAGGGGACCACGGCCGCCCGCCGCACCCCGCGCCGGGCGCGCTCCGCCACGGCCACCCCCGCAGCAGCATGGACCTCACCGGAATCCACCACCTGACCGCCGTCACCGCCGACGTGCGCGGCAACTTCCGCTTCTACACGCAGGTGCTGGGGATGCGGCTGGTGAAGCGCAGCGTCAACCAGGACGACGTGAGCGCGTACCACCTGTTCTACTCGGACGCCGCGGGCAGCCCGGGGAACGACCTCACCTTCTTCGACTGGGACGTGCCGCGCGAGCGGCGGGGGACGCACAGCATCACGCGCACCTCGCTGCGGGTGAGCGGCGCGGCGTCGCTGGAGTGGTGGAGCGCGCGGCTGGCGGAGCACGGCGTGGCCGCGACCGGGATCGCGGAGCGCGACGGGCGGCTCACGCTGGACTTCGAGGACCCGGAGGGGCAGCGCCTGGCGCTGGTGGACGACGGAGGACAGGGCGACCCGCCGGTGCCCTGGGACCGGAGCCCGGTGCCGGCGGAGCACCAGGTGCGCGGGCTGGGACCCGTCGTGATGAGCGTGCCGGACCTGCGGCGGACCGAACCGGTGCTCACCCGCGTGCTGGGGATGCGCGCCGTGCGCGAGTACCCGCACCCGGAGGGCGCGCGGGACACGGTGCACGTGTACGAGATGGGCGGGGGCGGCCCCCACGCCGAGCTGCACGTGGCGGTGCAGCCGGAGCTGCCGGTGGTGAGCCCGGGCGCGGGCGGGGTCCACCACGTGGCGTTCCGCACCCCCACGACCGACGAGTACCACGCCTGGACCGCGCGGCTCACGGAGATGCGCATCCCCAACAGCGGCGAGATCGACCGCTACTACTTCCGCAGCCTGTACTTCCGCGAGCCCAACGGGATCCTGTTCGAGATCGCCACCGACGGCCCAGGCTTCGCGGTGGACGAGGACCCGGCCACGCTCGGCGAGAGCGTGGTGCTGCCGCCCTTCCTGGAGCCGCGCCGCGCGGCGATCGTGGCGAACCTCAAGCCCATCGAGTAGGCCCGCGGCTCCGCCGTCGACGCATGCAGAGGCCCGGCGCGCCCGTGGGGTGGCCGGGCCTCCATGCGTGCGGGACGGGAGACATTGCACGGCTTTGCGACGAAGCAAAGGTTTCCTTGGAGCGCACGGGAATGGCGCTACATTGGGCACTGCCCATCTCACTCCTCCGCAGCACTCCAAGGAGGCTCCCATGTCCAGCCACGAGACCGCCGACTTCATCACCCTTCCCACCACCCAGGGGTCGCGCCTGATCGACTTCGAAAAAGCGGAGGTGAGGCCGGGGTTCGTCCCGGACACCTGGTTCCTGATCGTGTCCGGGGTGGCGCCGTGCGCCAACATGGAGGTGTCGCTGGTGCCGCTCGTCTACGTGCAGCAGCCGGAGTACTGGGGGATCGAGGTCATCGGCACCCTCCCCGGCGGGATCTGCATGACGGCGCTCAAGGCGTACATGGTGACGCTGGACATCTCCAGCGTGCTGGGGACCCGCGGGATCGAGGTGATCGGGGCCCGGCGCAGCGAGCAGGTCGACGTCCCGCCCAGGGACGAGGGCGGATACGACCGGTGAGGCGGAGCGGCGGCAGGCCGCACCTCCGACACGGCGGAGCAGCCCCGCGCCTGGGGCGCGGGCCTGCTCGCTTTCCCGGCGGTGGGGGTCCGGCCCGGATCTTTCGTTTGCGCCGCGCCGGACCCCTCACCGGAGCGATGCATGACGGCAGCGACAGACCCCGCGGAGGCGATCCTCGCCGCGTTCGACGCCTACCTGGCCGCCTTCCACGAGGTGACACGCCGGGCGCCCGGCCGCTTCCTGCGGCGGGAGTGGCGCGGCGCGCAGGAGGACGCCGCCGGGCGACTGACCGTGTACCCCCGCGAGCTGGACCGGGTGGTGGCGGCGCTGCGCGGCCGGGTCCCCGCCCCGTCCCCCGACGCGCCGGGCGAGGCCGCCTTCAAGACGCGCTTCGCCGCCCTGGTGCGCGGAAGGCCGGACGCGGAGATGGCGGCCACCTTCTTCAACTCGGCGGTGCGGCGGGTGCTGGGAACGGTGGGGGTGGACCGCCGCACGGAGTTCACGGCGGACTGCGAGGCGTGGCCCGCCGCGGACGCCCCCCCGCTTCACCGCGAGTACCCCGCGGACGGCGTCTCGGCCGGGCTGTTCGAGCGGATCTTTTGCGACACGGCGCTGGCGGACGCCTTCGCGGACCTGCCGGGCGACGCCGCGCTCTGCGCGCGCGCGGCGCGGGAGCAGCTGGGCGCGGTGGCGGACGGCGCGCGCGCGGCGGAGGTGCTCCCCTTCCTTTTCTTCCGCAACAAGGGCGCATACCTGGCGGCACGGCTGCGGCTGGACTCCGGAGAGACGCGGCCGCTGGTGGTGCCGCTCCGCCACCCGGCGGAGGGGGTGCGGCCGGACGCGGTGCTCACCGTGCCGGACGAGATCCACGTCGTGTTCAGCTTCGCGCGCTCGTACTTCCACGCGGACACCGGGCGGGTGCGCGAGACGGTGGAGTTCCTGCGCTCGCTGATGCCGGCCAAGCCGGTGAACGAGCTGTACAACAGCCTGGGCCACAACCGCCACGGCAAGACGGAGCTGTACCGCGAGCTGACGCGGCAGCTGGCCGAGCCGGACGCGCGCTTCGCGCCGGCCGAGGGGGTGCGGGGGCTGGTGATGACCGTGTTCACCCTCCCCGCCTACAACGTGGTGTTCAAGGTGATCCGCGACCGCTTCGCCGCGCCCAAGAGCGTGACGCGCGACCGGGTGATGAACCGCTACCGGCTGGTGTTCGCGCACGACCGGGTGGGGCGGCTGGCGGACGCGCAGGAGTTCGAGCACCTGGACTTTCCGCGCGAGCGCTTCGCGCCGGAGCTGCTGGACGAGCTGCTGCGGGAGGCGGGGGAGAGCGTGCGGGTGGCCGACGGCCGGGTGGTGATCCGCCACCTGTACACGGAGCGGCGGCTGCGCCCGCTGGACCTGTACCTGCGCGAGGCGGAGCCGGAGGCGGCCCGCGCCGCCGTGGTGGAGTACGGCAACGCCATCAAGGACCTGGCCTGCGCCAACATCTTCCCGGGCGACCTGCTGCTCAAGAACTTCGGCGTGTCGCGGCACGGCCGGGTCATCTTCTACGACTACGACGAGCTGGCGCTGCTCTCGGAGGTGCGCTTCCGCGCGCTCCCCGCTGCCCGGCACGAGGAAGACGAGATGAGCGCGGAGCCGTGGTTCTCGGTGCAGGAGGGCGACGTGTTCCCGGAGGAGTTCCTCCCCTTCCTGGTCCCCGCCGGCCCCCTCCGCGACGCCTTCCTGGAGGCCCACGCGGACCTGCTCACCGCGGAGTTCTGGCAGGAGATGCAGCGCCGCCAGGCCGCCGGCGAGATCCCGGACTTCTTCCCCTACCCGCGCTGCCGGCGGCTCCACGCGGGCGACGTGTCGTCCGCAGCCGGGTGAGCCCGGCGGTGGGCCATGCCGTTGCGAGGATGATCCCGGGGTGCTTCACAGAGCTCCGGAGCTGTTTCGCCGCGCAGATACGCACCGGCCTCGCGGATGCTCTCCACCAGCTCGTCGAACAGCTCGTCTCTCATGGCTTCCCTCTCGGCTGTGCGATTTCCGTCTGCACAAGCATAGAAAACTAGACGCGGGCCGCGCCATCCCGGGCCGCGATCTCCCGCCGGATCACCTCCACGACACGGGCGGGGTCGGCGCCGGTGCCGGCGAGGTTCAGCGAGAAGTCGGCGAACCCCGCCCTGCGGTTCATCGCCACCAGGCGCCGCATCAGCGGGGAGAGGCGGCGGACGTACTTGTCCGGGTCGCGCAGGTCCAGGGGGACGAAGTGGCCGTACCGCGCGCTCGGCGGGTGGACGTCGCGCACGTCCTCCCACTCGATCACCCCCACCCGCAGCGTGCGGTCGAAGATGCCGCGCTCGTCGATGACGATGCGTGGCCGGGCGTCCGCCGCCTGGATCCCGACCACCAGCGCGCAACCGCCGAAGTACACGATCCCGATCCACCCCGCCCACTCGTCTCCGTTCAGGACGACGAACACGCCCGCAGCCACGAGCCCCAGCGCGAGCAGCAGGCCGACGGCCCAGCGGAAGCGCGGCGGGGCGATCACGATGCTTTCCATGGGATGATCCTGCGAAGGGGGTCGGCGTCGGCAGGAGAGGGGGCGGCAAAGGACCGACTGAAACTACCGTGTGTCGGGCCCGGCGCAACGCTGCGCGCGTAGCCGACGTCGAGCGGATCGCCGCACCACAATGGTCCGGCCGCTCCATCCTGGTGCTGCGCGGGCGGAGCGTGTCCGCCAGCGGATCCGGCAAGTCGCTCCCGATCCACGGCTTGCGGAAGAGCGCCCCGCGGCCCCCTCCGTGCGGGCGGGGAGAACACTCTCCTGAGGTCATTCCCCTCCCCCGCTCCCGGAGGCCGGCGATGAAACGTACGATTGCCTTCCTGTCCTGTGCCCTGCTGGTGGCGGCGTGCTCGGACGCGCCGCCCACGGCGGTGGACCCGGCCTCCCCCGCCGGCCGCCCGCTCCGCGACGAGGTGGTGGGCGTGTCGCTGGCCGTCCCGGCGGAGTGGCGGGTGCAGCAGGACCCGGTGCTGTTCAACACCTACGGCTTCGCCCTCTTTGATCCGTCCGGCCCGCAGACGGGCGGGCACGAGCGCTCCCCCGTCGCGCGGATCGCGCTGGCGTACCAGGCGCGGCCGGAGCAGGTGGAGGGGCTGGTGCGGGAGCTCATGGCCAAGTACGACGGCTTCCCCCTGGCGCGGTCGGAGGTGGAGGTGGGCGAGGGGCTGCGCGGCGTGGCGGTGAGCGGGCTGCCGGGGACCGACCCGTACACGCTGGTCTACGTGGCGGACGGCGAGCGGGTGTACCGCATCGGCCTGTGGACGGCGGAGCCGGGGCTGGACGCGCGGGCGAAGATGCTGCTCGCCTCGCTGCGCTTCGAGGAGCCCCGGCGCTCCGTGCGCTCCCTGGGGCTGGAGCCGGTTGAGCGGGCGATGCACGCCCTCCCCGCGGCGGCGGAGATGGAGCGCAACGCGGCCGCGAACGCGGAGCGCGTGGCGATGACCGCGGCGGAGGGAGGCGAGCCCCCGCTGGAGGCGGAGCCGGAGCCGGCGCGGACCAAAAACCAGGCCGCGGCGTGCGAGTTCGGGCAGCCGGGCGGGCTCTTCTGGCAGACGGTGTGGGACTACACCAACAAGTTCTACAGCGGCTACACCACGGTCTACTCGGGGACGTACTACAACCTCCGCCCGGGCGACCCGGGGTGGAGCGCCATGAGCGGCAACTACGGGAGCTGGTGGGGGCAGGGCTACCACGTCCGCAAGTGCGAGCCGTACCTGCTCAACCAGTTCTACGCCAACGACTGGCCGGCGCACAAGAACGCGAACGTGTACTCGGCGCTCAAGGGGACGGTGGAGTGGGCCGGGTGGGACTACTACGACAGCGAGGGCTACTACACACTGGGCAACTACGTGGTGGTGAGGAACGGCAGCTACCGGGCGATCATGGCGCACCTCACCAGCGTCGCTTCGGGGATCACCTGGGGCGCCAGCGTGGGGATGAACACCGTGATCGGCTATGCGGGCAAGACGGGCGGCCCCTGGGACGAGCACGTCCACTCCCGCGTGGCCTACGGCGAATCGCTCACCTACAACGGCCAGCCGTACGGCGGCAACACCGTGTGGCCCAACCGGCTGCGCTGCGTCTCGTGCCGCGCCAGCGACCCGGGCGACATCTACGGCAACGGCGACGGGCAGTTCGACGTCAAGGACAGCACCGGGGCCAAGTTCTACACCCGGTTCTATCACGGCCGCTGGATGCGGGGGTGACGTCGGAGCTTTTTGAACGGCGTTGAACGGCGGGTTCGGGCGTGCCCCCGCTGGCGCGGGGTCGGGCTACGCGCTGCGTAGGGGAGCAAACGACACTCCCCAACGCAGCCGAGCCCCGACGATACTGCCTGTCGGGGCTCGGCCCTCCGGGCGCGTATCCCTCACGCGGGCCCGTGCATGCCTGGAGATCGTGACCCGCCGGGCTGAGGCCGCGGCGGGTCCCGCCGACCGGTTCCGACGTCAGTCTCCGGCGCGCTCGTACGTCCACTCGTGCCGGCTGTACCAGACGCGCATCGACAGCCGGGAGCCCTCCACCCCGCCGGTCTCCGAGTACGCGCACAGGATCGCCGGGTCGATGTTGCACGGCGGCCCGATCTGGAGCCGGGCGCCCTGGACCGTGAACGGATGGGTCTCGGAGCGTACCCGGTCCCAGGTCCGTGTGACCTGCCCGTCCGGGCCGCGCTCGGTCCAGCGCTCCGTGCGCTCCAGCCGGACGCTGTCGCCCCGGAAGCGGAGCGACGCGGCGAGCACCGTGATCGAGCCGTACATCCCCTCGTCGGCGAGGGCGGGCACCGGCGTCTCACCGATGGCGCGGAGCCGGTAGGTGCCCTGGAGCGGCGTGGGGCCGGTGGGGCCGCCGGAGCAGGCGAGCAGGAAGGCGGCGAGGCACGCGGCGGCGGCCCGGCGGAGTACGGTCTGTGTCATCGGCGCACCTGGAGGGTGAGGATGCGGCAAACGGTCCCGGCGATGGACGCCGCTCATCCGGCGGCCGTCACCAGTCGCCTCCGCTCGGCCGCGCCTCCGCCGCGCCGCCTTCCTCCTCCCGGCCCAGGAAGAGGGTGTCGATGAACTCCCCCGGCGGCGGCGGCAGCATCCCGCTCAGCTCCTCGTGCTGGGCGACCGAGATCAGCCCCCACTCCAGCGCGGCGGCCAGGTAGCCGTGCCAGGCGAGCGCCATCTCCCGCGGCAGCGGCTCGCCGTGGAACCGCGCCGAGTCCCGGATCCGCCCCCGCAGCTCCTCCGCCCTCTCGTTCCGCTCCATCCTCCCCGTCCCCTCGCTGAAGTAGTTCGGCCGTTCACCCGCGGCGGCGCGACATGGCCCGCCGCATCGCCGCGCGGTCGCGGCCGCGCGGGTCGGGCGCCTCGGCCTCGGCGGCGGGCTCCAGGTGCGCGGCGAGCGATGCGACCGTCGGGAAGCGGAACAGGTCCACGATGGGGACCTCGCGGCCCAGCACTTCGCGCAGCCGCGCGTGCAGCCGCACCAGCAGCAGCGAGTGCCCGCCGATCTCGAAGAAGTTGTCGGCGGCGCCCACCCTGTCCACCCCCAGCACCTCGCTCCACACGCCGGCGATGGCCGCCTGCAGGCCCTCGCGCGGAGCGACGAAGCCGCCGTCCGCCTCCGGCACGGGCGCCGGGAGGGCGCGCCGGTCCAGCTTGCCGCTGGGGCCCAGCGGGATCGCGTCCAGCAGCACGATCCCCGGCGGCACCATGTACTCCGGCAGCCGCTCCTTGAGGAAGGCGCGCAGCTCGCCCGACGTGGGGCGCGCGCCCTCCACGGCGACCACGTAGCCGGCCAGGTACGGGCCGCGCCCCTCGTCCCGCGCGATCACGGCGCACTCGTGGACGGCGGGGTGCCGGGCGAGCACCGCCTCCACCTCGCCGGGCTCGATGCGGAACCCGCGGATCTTGACCTGGAAGTCGACCCGGCCGATGTACTCCAGCTGGCCGTCCGCGCGCCAGCGCGCCAGGTCGCCCGTGCGGTACAGGCGGCCGCCCGGCGGCCCGAACGGGTCCGGGAGGTAGCGCTCGGCGGTCAGGTCGGGGCGCCCCAGGTAGCCGCGCGTCACCCCGTCGCCGGCGGAGTACAGCTCGCCGGGGATCCCCGGCGGGACCGGCTCCAGGTGGCGGTCCAGCACGTACGCGCGCACGTTCGCCAGCGGGCGCCCGATGGGCGGGATGCGCTCCTCCTCCGGGCGGCAGCGGCCGAAGGAGATGCGCACGCTGTTCTCCGTGGGCCCGTACACGTTCCAGAAGTCGCGCCCGGGTCCCCAGCGCCGCACCAGCTCCGCCGGCACCGCCTCGCCGCCCGCCAGCACCACCCGCAGGTCGGGGAGCTCGGCCTCCGGGAGCGCGGCCAGCGCCGAGGGGGTGAACTTGGCGTTGGTGACCCGCTCCTCCGCCATCAGCCGCACCAGCTCGGGCCCGGGGAGCACCGACTCCCGCGTCCCCAGCACCACCGTGGCGCCCGAGCCCAGCGCCATGAAGATCTCGGCGGCGGAGGCGTCGAAGTGCAGCGGCGCGAAGTGGAGCACGCGGTCCCCCGGTCCGCACCCGAAGGTCCGCGCCTGGTCCGTGACCAGGTTGACCATCCCCCGGTGCGCCACCAGCACCCCCTTGGGCCGCCCGGTGGAGCCGGAGGTGTAGAGCACGTACGCCAGGTTGTCGGCAGCCACGGGCACCTCGGGCGCCGTCTCCGGCTGGTCCGCGAACAACGCGGCGTCGGCGTCCAGCCGGACGGCCTCCAGCCCGGCCGGGACGGAGTCGCGCACCGACTCCTGGGTGAGCACCGTGCGCACGCCCGCGTCGCGGAGCGTGAAGGCGATGCGGTCCTCCGGGAAGAGCGGGTCCACGGGGACGTAGGCGCCGCCCGTCTTGAGGATCCCCAGCACGGCGGTCATCATCTCGAAGCCGCGCTCCATGCAGATCCCGACGGTCGCCTCCGGCCCCACGCCGCGCCCGCGCAGCCACCGGGCCAGGCGGTTGGCGCGGCGGTCCAGCTCGCCGTAGCTCATCGACCGCCCCAGGAAGCGGAGCGCCGTCGCGTCCGGGGCGCGGCGGGCCTGGGCCTCGAACAGCGTGTGCATGCACGCCTCGCGCGGGTACTCGGCCTCCGTGCGGTTCCAGCCGTGCACCACCTCCGCCCGCTCCGCATCGTCCAGCAGCGGCAGGGTGGAGACGGGGCGCGTCGGGTCGGCCAGGGCGCCGGCGAGCAGCCGCTCCAGCCGCGCGAGCATCCGCTCGGCGGTGCCGGCGTCGAACAGGTCGGTGTCGTAGCCCAGCGTGGCGCGGGTGCCGCCGGGCGTCTCCTGCACGTACAGCGACAGGTCGAACTTGTTGGTCCCCTGGTCCACGTCCACACCGGTGATGGCGAGGCCAGGGAGCTCCACGGCCAGCCCGGGGACGTTCTGGAAGACCAGCTGCACCTGGAAGAGCGGCGTGTAGCTGAGCGTCCTCTCCGGCTCCAGCGCCTCCACCACGCGGTCGAAGGGGACGTCCTGGTGCGCGTGGGCGCCCAGCGCGGCCTCCCGCGCCCGCGCCAGCAGCGCGGCGAAGGCGGGATCGTCCGACAGGTCGCCGCGGTGGACCAGGGTGTTGACGAAGAAGCCGATCAGCCCCTCGGTCTCGGCGCGCGTCCGCCCCGCCGCCTGGATCCCCACGCTGACGTCGTCCTGCCCGGACCAGCGGGCGAGCAGCGCCTGGAACGCGGCGAGGAACGCCATGAACGAGGTGGCGCCCTCGCGCCGGGCGAGCGCCCGCACGCCGTCCGCGACCGCGCCGGGGAGCCAGCGGTAGACCAGCGCGCCGCGGAAGCGCTGCACCGGGGGACGCGGGCGGTCCGTGGGGAGCGAGAGCAGCGGCGGCGCCCCGGCCAGCCGCTCGCGCCACCAGGCCAGCTGCCGCTGCAGCGTCGGGCCCGACAGCCAGCGCCGCTGCCAGACGGCGAAGTCGGCGTACTGCACGGGGAGCGGCGGGAGCGGCGAAGGCGCGCCCCGCGAGAGCGCCGCGTACAGCGCGGACAGCTCGCGGAAGAGCACGCCCATGCTCCACCCGTCGCTCACGATGTGGTGGACGGCCAGGAGCAGCACGTGCTCCTCCGCGTCCAGCCGCACCAGCCGCGCGCGGAAGAGCGGCCCGCGCGCCAGGTCGAAGGGGCGCACGGTCTGCTCGCGGGCCAGGCGCAGCATGGCCTCCTCGCGCTCCCCGGCGGGGAGCGCGGACAGGTCGGTGACGGGGACGTCCAGCCCGCCCGGCGGCGCCACGACCTGCACCGGCCGGCCGTCCACGAAGCCGAAGACCGTGCGCAGCGCCTCGTGCCGGCGGACGATCTCCGCCAGGCCCCGGGCGAGCGCCGCGGCGTCCAGCGCGCCGCGCAGGCGGAGCGCGCCGGGGACCGTGTACGCCGCGGTCTCCGCCTCCAGCTGCCCCAGGAACCAGAGCCGCTCCTGCGCGAACGACAGCGGCACCGGGCCGTCGCGCGGCGTGGGCTCGACGGGCGGCGCGGCCTCGCGGGCGGCGCCGTCGATGCGCGCCGCCAGCCCGGCGACGGTGGGCGCCTCGAACAGGGCGCGCAGCGGCAGCTCCACCCCCAGCACCGCGCGGACGCGGGACACCACCTGGGCCGCGAGCAGCGAGTGCCCGCCCAGGGCGAAGAAGTCGTCGTGGGCGCCGGGCTCGCCGCCCAGCAGCTCCGCCCAGATCCCCGCCAGCAGCTCCTCCGTGACCGTGCGCGGGGCGTCCGCCCCGCCGCGCTCCGCGTCCGCGGCCGGCGCGGGGAGGGCGCGCCGGTCCACCTTGCCGCTCGCGGTGAGCGGCAGCGCGGGGAGCGCGACGAAGGCGGCCGGCACCATGTACTCCGGGAGCACGGCGCGCAGGTGCGCGCGCAGCGCGTCCGCGGCGGGCGCGGCGCCGTCCCCGCCCGCGACGTAGGCCACCAGGCGCCGTCCGCCGGGGCCGTCCTCCCGTGCGGCGACCACGGCCTCGCGCACCCCCGGGTGCGACAGGAGCGCGGCCTCCACCTCCCCCGGCTCGATGCGGAAGCCGCGCACCTTGACCTGCTGGTCCACGCGGCCCAGGAACTCCAGCTCCCCGCCGGGCAGCCAGCGGGCGCGGTCGCCGGTGCGGTACATGCGCGCGCCCGGCTCGCCCGCGGACGGGTCGGGCACGAACGCCGCCGCCGTCGCCTCCGGCCGCCCCAGGTACCCCCGCGCAACGCCGGCGCCGCCCAGGCACAGCTCGCCGGGGACGCCCACGGGCGCCGGGCGCAGCGCCGCGTCCAGCACGAGCGCGCGGACGCCGCGGATGGGCCTGCCGATCGCCGGGGCGCGGCCGGTCTCCCCCGCCCCCACGGCGCCGGACGTGGCGACGACGGTGCTCTCCGTCGGCCCGTAGTTGTTGACCAGCGCGAACGGAACGTCGGCGGGCGGGCGGACGCGCAGGGCGTCGCCGCCGGTGAGCAGCGCGCGCAGCGCCGTCTCCCGCGGCCACTCCAGGGCGAGCAGTCCCTCGGCCAGCGCGGTGGGCGCGAAGGCCAGGGTGACGCCGCGGTCCAGCAGCAGGCCGCGCAGCGCCTCCGGGGAGGTGCGGGTCTCCTCGTCGCCGACGAGGTGCAGCGTGGCCCCGGCGGCGAGGTACGGCCAGGTCTCCCACACGGAGGCGTCGAAGCCCAGGCCGGCGAGCTGCGTGGCCCGGTCCGCCGCGGTCACGCCAAACTCGGCCAGGTGCCAGTCCACCAGGTTCGCCAGGCCACCGTGCGTGACGGCGACGCCCTTGGGGGTGCCGGTGGAGCCGGAGGTGTAGATGACGTAGGCGAGGCTGTCGCGCGACGGCAGACCCCCCTCCCCCGGCCCCTCCCCCGCAAGGGGGGAGGGGAGCACTGCATGTTCGACGGCAGATACGGAGCTGGCATCCGCGGGGAGGCCCCCACCCGGCTCG
>JBFMFL010000203.1:0-12754 GCA_040752145.1 Gemmatimonadota bacterium | reverse complement strand
CCCACCTCGGCATCGAGGTGGGGGCGCCGTTGCAGGCTGTTCCCTGTTCCCTATCCCCTGTTCCCTGTCAGTTCAGGTTTCCCCGAACGTGCAGCAGCGCCTCCACCGCCTCGGGGTGGAACTTGGTGCCGGCGCCGGCGCGGATGATCTCCAGGCGGCGGTTCTCGGGGAGGGGGCTCTGGTAGGGGCGCGGGCGCATCATGGCGTCGAACACGTCGGCCACGCGCAGGATGCCGATGAGCAGGAACTCCAGGCTGTCGCGCGAGAACTTGCGCTCCAGCGTGGCGTAGTCGGTGTACTGGTGCTCGATCATCAGCGCGGCCAGCGGGCGCTGCATGGTGCGCGCGATCTCCGCCCCGATGCGGGCCTGCGAGCGGATGCGGCCCAGCTCCTCCGGGGTGAGCGGGCCCTTCTTCTTCACCAGCTTGGCCGGGACCGCCACCATCCCGACCTCGTGCATGCGGGCCGCGAACTGCACGTCGGCCAGCTGGTCCCCCCGCACCCCCGCCTGCTGCGCCAGCCAGCGCGCCGTCATCGCCACGCGCGCGCAGTGCGAGACGATCTGGAACTGGTGCTCCCGCATCTCCACGCAGTACATCAGCGCGCTCGACATCTCCATCTGGGTGTCGAGGATCTCCACGTCCAGCGCGTCCGGTGCCCGGAAATCGCTCGCGTGCTTGGTCGCCCGCGGCCGCCTGCGACTGCTCAGGGGAGAACTCATCGGGGTGTCCCTGTGGGTTGTGGGTCCTGCGCGCCCGCCGCGCGGGGGCCGGGGGGACCGGCCACGGTTCCGCACTTCGATCTGCGGGAGCACCGCGGGGGATCCGTGGCGCCGGGGGAGACGCGGAGGCGCACGCCGTTCCAGACCGAGGGGGCGCGCTCGTCAACGGACCAAACCAACGGTGCTCACAAATATGGGGCAACAATCGGGCGTCCGCAACAGACCATACCGAACAAACGCCGAATGATTTTCTACGGTGATGGAGGCACCGCCGCGGCAGGTGCGGCCGCTGCGTTTCGGGCCGCGGGCCGGGTCGAACCCGCCTCCGGTCCGGACCCGGGGAGCATCGTTTTGGTGAAGCCCGGAGGGACGAGCATATCAGGAAATTGAGCACCGTCGGCCGCCTCCGGCCCCTGCGGACACCGCCGGCCGGGACGGCTCCGGGACGTGGCGGGGGCCCGCCGCCGCGCTTAGACTACCGTGCAGGTTCCAGCCGCCCCCAATCTCCGGAGCAGGAGCAGCGTTTTGGCGACGCCAAAGAAACGAGCACGTCAGGTCGTCAGGGAGATACGGAGAGAATTGGAGGCGTCCGCTCCGCCGCCTGCGTACTTCCTGAGCCTCACCCTTGAAAACGTTCGCTCCTTCGGCCCGTCCCAGACCTTGGACTTGTCCAACGGGCGGGGGCGTCCGGCTCGTTGGACTGTGATCCTAGGCGACAACGGTGTTGGCAAGACGACGCTGCTCCAAAGCGTCGCGATGTGCACGGTCGCAGAGTATTCCAGTCCAAATGAGAGCTTCTGGTATTTGCGAGCTGCATCGACCGGATTCCTTCTCAGGGCCGCCCGCGTGTGGAATCGCAGCAATCCTCGTCCGACAAACCGCATCGAAATCGAAGTTTTCCGTGGTGCAGCATTCGGCGTTTCAGACCAAGACTCCACCACTATTCGGTATTTTGTCAAACGTGAGGGCCCCATGTTTACGTCGCCATTCCTAGAATTTGGCGGATCGGCACACGCCGCGGACATGTCGACAATCCTCTGTTGTGCGTATGGCGCAAGTCGTCGGATCGGGTCGGCATCACTGTCTCATTCCGATGACGATGATTTTACTGCTTCCCTGTTTTCCGATGACGTAGCCTTGCTGAACGCGGAGGAGTGGTTGCTCCAAGCAGATTATGCGGCGCTCGTCGAATCGCCTCAGCAGGAGCAAGCCCGTAGGCGCCGTGAGCAGGTCGTCAAGGTACTGGTCGATCTACTCCCAGACGTCACGGAGATCCGGTTCGTGCGGCCGACGAGCAGTACGTCGAAAGCCGGCATTGAGGTCCACACGCCATACGGTTGGGTCACAATTGGCGATCTCAGCCTCGGCTACCGCGCGCTGATCGCGTGGGTGGTGGACCTCGCGTATCGGCTGTTCGAGCGGTACCCGGACAGCCCCAACCCGCTCGCCGAGCCCGCGATCGTGCTGGTGGACGAGATCGACCTGCACCTGCACCCGCGGTGGCAGCGCACGATCATGGCGTACCTGACGGAGCGCTTCCCCAACACGCAGTTCATCGTCACGGCGCACAGCCCGCTCATCGTGCAGGCGGCCACGGACGCCAACATCGTCCTGCTGCGCCGCGAGGGCGACCACGTGGTCATCGACAACGACGTGGAGGCGATCCGCGGCTGGCGCATCGACCAGGTGCTCACCAGCGACCTGTTCGGCCTGGAGACGGCGCGCCCGCCGGAGTACGACGGGCTGATCGAGGAGCGCAACCGGATCCTGGGCAAGAGCAAGCTGACGAAAAAGGACGAGCAGCGCCTCAGGGAGCTGGACGCGCGGATCGGCGACCTGCCCACGGGCGAGACGCCGCAGGACATGGAGGCGATGGACGTGATCCGCCGCGCCGCGGAAGTCCTCAAGCGCGAGCGGGCGGACCTGCGTTGATCCGCGTCCACCGTCCGGCCCGCGTGCCGCGCGTCCTCGCCACGCGCGGCCGGGCGAAGCGCGCCGAGATGGAGGCCGCCTACGACGCCGCGCCCGCAGAGTACGACGCCCGCAGGCTCAAGTTCACGTTCGACAGCGGCATCTACGGCCACCGGACGGTGAAGGAAGCGCTGGTCGCCGCCCAGCACTCCAAGTGCTGCTTCTGCGAGGCGAAGGTGGGGATGGACGGCGACGTGGAGCACTACCGCCCCAAGGCGGGCGTCTCGCAGGGCGCCGGCAGGCGCATCGAGGGGCCCGGCTACTACTGGCTGGCCTACGAGTGGTCCAACCTCCTGCTCTCCTGCTCCATCTGCAACCAGCGCTTCAAGCGCAGCCTCTTCCCCCTCGCCGACCCCGCTGTCCGCGCCCGCAGTCCCCGCGACGACACCTCCCGCGAAGCCCCGCTGTTCATCGACCCGTCGGAGACCGATCCCGGGGAGCACATCGGCTTCCGGCGCGAGATCCCGTACCCGGTGGACGGCAGCCCGCGCGGAGCGGCGACGATCAGAGCGCTCGGTCTGGACCGCGAGAGCCTGAACGAGAGGCGCCGGGACAAGCTGGCGCATCTGAAGATGCTCAACGACATCGTGCGGATGGAGCCGGCCGCGTCCGCCGAGTGGCTCCGGATCATCGAAGATGCGAAACAGCTCCTTGCGCTGGCCGTGAGCGACGCGGGCGAGTTCTCGTCCCTGGCTCGTGCCGCCTTCCGGGCGGGGTTCGTGGACGTCGTGGACGCCGTGCGGCCCCGGCGGGTTGCTCCGTAGGCGCCACCCCTTGCGCGGCGCACGGCCGGAGCGTAGGGTCTCCGGTGCGCGAGCGCCATTAATGGACGAAATTGCCAGGGCGGAGAGCCGCCCGGCCCATACGGCCCCGAGTCGTGGCGGGACGTGCCGCTTGCCGTGCTGCGCGCCTGGGCCGACAACGTCGCCACCGGCACGTCCAGCCGGCGGGCGGCCAAGCGCTTCCGCATGTCGGTGGAGGGGCTGCGGCAGTTCATCCGCGGGGACACCCGCCCCCAGGAGCGGACCCTGCGCAAGCTGGGCGAAGCGTACCTCGCCGAGCTGCGCGAGCAGCAGGCCGGCGCCGAGCCGCGGAAGCGCGGCCGCCGCGTGGCCGAGCCCCGCGCCCGCTTCGGCCCGGACCGGCTGGAGGACGACCTCCGCGCCGCGCTCCCCCGGGACCGCGAGCAGGCCATGGAGCGGGTGAGCGCCATCTTCGCCGCCGCGCGCGGCAAACGCGGCGCCCGCGCCCTGGAAGCCGCCCTGCTCCGCTGGATCGCCGAGCGCTACCCGCCCCCGGCCGACAAGAAGCCGGACGGGCAGAAAGAGTAGAGGGACGCCCCACCGGAGCGTCCCTCTCGCGTACCCGCCGGCCCCGCGCTACGGAGCCGCAGCCCGACCCCGGCGCCAGCCGGGGGCACGCCCGACCCAGCCGCGAGGCCGTCCGCGGTCAAGAGCGGTCCGCCGTCGAAATCAGTCGTCCAGATCGCCGCACGCGAGGATGTTCCCCATGTCGGTGGGCGACGCGTGTACGTTGACGTGGTAGCTGCGCGCCTCGTTGAGCTTGAGCATCAGGTGCGCTTCCGCGGTCGCGGCCCCGTTGCTCGCCGTCTGCAGGGGCGGGTAGGCGTTGGGCGTCCCGACGATGGGCCCGCCGCTCCCGCAGGCACCCTCGTGGATGTGCCAGGGATGCACGGCGCCGGGGGTGCCGCCGGTGATGGAGATGGCGGCCACCGTGTGGTCCCCGCGCACCGTGGCGGTGGAAGTCCCGCGCACCGGGGACCCTCCCCGCGAGGCGAGCGTCGCGTTCCACACCTCGCCGCGCTGGGTGACGGGCTGCATGTCCACGTCCACGCGCCCGGTGTCCGGGTCGGTGTTGATGCGGGGCGTACACGCGGCCAGGGCCGCGGCGGCGCAGACGAGCGTGAGCACACGCATGGATCTTCCTCCCTCTGCTGGTTTTACGTTCTCCTTACGGCCGCGGCCCATCGCACGATCCGCACCAGCCGGGGCCCCCGCTGGCGCGGACGATGCAGGAGCGGCGGGCGTTCCGCCGCGGGGCGCGGGAGGGGAGCGCGCCTGCCGCAGCCATACCCAACGCGAGGAGCGACCTTGGTCCTTGGACGCCTGCTGAAGCGGAAGCGGATCCTGGGCGAGCGCGAATCCGAGCTGCGCGCGCGGGAGCGCGAGCTGCTGGACCGCCTCTCGACGGCGCTGGACCGCTTCGGGACCGACGTGGCCCCGGACGACGTGCGCCACTTCCGCCAGGCCCGCGAGCAGCTGGACGGGCTGTTCCTGCTGGTGATCGCGGGGGAGTTCAACTCCGGCAAGTCGTCCTTCATCAACGCGCTGCTCGGCGGGCGCATCCTCCCCGAGGGGGTGGTCCCCACCACCGACCGCATCAACCTGCTGCGCCACGGCGACGCGCCCGGCGAGGAGCTGCTGGAGGCGTACCTGCTGGAGCGCACCCACCCGGCGGAGATCCTGCGCGACCTGCACGTGGTGGACACCCCGGGGACCAACGCCATCGTGCGCGAGCACGAGGAGCTCACGCGCGACTTCGTCCCCCGCTCGGACCTGGTGATCTTCGTGACCTCGGCGGACCGGCCGTTCACCGAGAGCGAGCGCGGCTTCCTCCAGCAGATCCGGGAGTGGGGGAAGAAGATCGTGTTCGTGGTCAACAAGACGGACATCCTGGCCACCGACGCGGACCGGCAGCAGGTGATCCGCTACGTGCGCGACAACGGCGAGGCGCTGCTGGGCGAGGCGCCGGAGGTGTTCCCGGTGTCGGCGCGGCAGGCGCTCCAGGCGCGCGAGACGGACGACGCCGCGCTCTGGACGGCCAGCGGCTTCGGGGCGGTGGAGGAGTACCTGCTGGGGACGCTGGACCAGGAGGAGAGGATCCGCCTCAAGCTGCTGAACCCGCTGAACGTGGGGCTCAAGCTGGCGGGGACGTACAAGACGGTGGCCTTCGAGCGGCTCAAGCTGCTGGCCGAGGACGTGGCCACCCTCCAGAACATCGACACGCAGCTGGCCGCCTTCCACCAGGAGATGCTCCGCGACTTCGAGCCCCGCCTGGGCCGCCTGGACGCGCTGCTGGGGGAGATGGAGGTGCGCGGGATGAACTTCTTCGACGAGACCATCCGCTTCGGGCGGATCCGCGACCTGATGCGGACGGACCAGGTGCGCAAGGACTTCGAGCGCGAGGTGGTGGGCGACACGCCGCGCGCCATCGACGACGAGACGGGGCGGGTGATCGACTGGATCGTGGAAAGGAACCTGCGCCTCTGGCAGGACATCGGCTCGTACATCGACCGGCGGCAGATCGCCCGCCACCGCGAGGGGATGATCGGCGAGGTGGGGCAGGGGTTCGGCTACAACCGGCAGGCGCTGCTGGACTCCGTGGGGCGGACGGCCCGCGAGGTGGTGGGCACCTACAACCGCGAGGCCGAGGCCCGCGAGCTGGCCGAGGAGGTGCGCGGCGCCTACGGCACCACCGTGTTCGCCGGGGCGGGGGTGGGGCTGGGGGTGCTGATCACCGCCGCGCTCTCCGGGGCGGTGGCGGACATCACCGGCATCCTGATGGCGACCACGCTGGCCGCGACCGGCCTGTACGTGATCCCCGCCCGCCGCCGCAAGGCCAAGGAGGAGTTCGCGCAGAAGGTGGAGGAGCTGCGCCGCCGCCTGCGCGACTCCCTGACGCGCCAGGTGCACGCCGCGATCGGGGATTCCACGGAAAAGGTCAACGAGTCCATCGCCCCCTACCGCCGCTTCGTGCAGGTGCAGCAGGAGCAGCTCAACGAGGCCCGCGCCGAGCTGGTGACCGCCGAGGACGCCCTGCTGCGGCTGAAGGCGGAGATCGGGACGGCGGGGAACAGGGGATAGGGAACAGGGAACAGGGGACAGGGGACAGGGGACAGGGGACAGGGGACAGCCGGCAACGGCGGCCCTCACCCGGCTCGCTTGAGGCTCGCCACCCTCTCCCAATTCTGGGAGAGGGGACAACTACAGCAATGCCAAGCAGTTCTCCCCTCCCCTGCTTGCGGGGGAGGGGCCGGGGGAGGGGCCCGCCGTTGCGTGAGGGATGCGAGCGCGAAGCGGCGAAACCCAACAGCAGTACCGTTGGGGTTCGCCTCCGTTAGCGAGCGTTGTTTGCTCGCTTACGGAGCCGCAGCCCGACCCCGGCGCCAGCCGGGGGCACGCCCGAACCCGCTGTTGAAGATCAGGGACGACAGTAGTAGAGACGGGCGGGCGGGATGTTGAGCGGCTCGAAGTCCGTGCGGATGTGGCGGAAGTGGCGCTCCAGCCCCGGCTGCACGGCCTTGGAGAACTGGTACACCAGGAACGTGCCCTCCGGGTACAGCACGTCGCGCGTGGCCTTGATCACCGCCTCGCCCACCTCGGGCGGGAGCGTGCTGAACGGGATGCCGGAGATGACGTAGTCCGCCTGCCCCAGCCCCAGGTCCGAGAGCGCCCCGCGCACCTCGGCGGCGGAGCCGTGCACCACGTGCAGCCGCGGGTCGGCGACGGTGCTGCGCAGGAAGTTGACGAAGTCGCGGTTGGTCTCCACCACGATCATCTTGGCGTCCGGCCGCATGCGCTTCAGCACGTGCCGGGTGATGGTGCCCACGCCGGGGCCGTACTCCACGAACACCTTGGCCCGGGCCCAGTCCACCTGCGCCAGCAGGTGGTCGATCAGGAAGCGCGAGCTCGGGATCACCGACCCCAGCATCATCGGGTGCTTGAAGAAGTTCCTGGCGAACAGCCAGGTCTGGCTGGGGCGAGGGCGATTCCGGGTCTGCGTCACAGGGGTCTCTCCGGTCCGGTGTCTGTCGTCCACGAGGTGGCGGGTGCGTTTCCGCAAGCAGTGCGCCACCTGCTGCCGGTGCTCGCCTTTGCGCGGCCGCGCGGCGCCGCTTAACGTGGTGTGCCGGACTTCCCGGCGCCACTCCCCCCACTCCCCGGATCCATGTTCACGCTCTCCGCACGCCCCCTGGCGGGCCTCGCCCTCGCCGCCGCGCTCGCCCTCCCGGCGCGCGCCGCCGCCCAGTCCGCCGACGCCCGCCTCGGCGCCGCGGTGGACCGCTTCGCGCCCGCCATCGTGGAGGCGCGGCACCGCATCCACCAGCACCCGGAGCTGGGGAACCGCGAGTTCAAGACGGCGGAGATGGTCGCCCGGCACCTGCGCTCGCTGGGGATGGAGGTGCAGACGGGGGTGGCCCACACCGGCGTGGTGGGGGTGCTGCGCGGCGGGCGGCCGGGCCCCGTGGTGGCCGTGCGCGCCGACATGGACGCCCTGCCGGTGACGGAGGACACGCCGTACCCGTTCAGGAGCACCGTGCGCACCACCTACAACGGGCAGGAGGTGGGGGTGGCGCACGCCTGCGGGCACGACGTCCACACGGCGGTGCAGATGGGGGTGGCCTCGGTGCTGGCCTCCATGCGCGAGCAGGTGCCGGGGACGGTGGTGTTCCTGTTCCAGCCGGCGGAGGAGGGGCCACCGCTGGGCGAGGAGGGCGGCGCGGCGCTGATGCTGAAGGAGGGGGTGTTCGACCGCTGGAAGCCCTCGGCGGTGTTCGGGCTGCACACCTTCTCGGAGATGGAGGTGGGGAAGGTGGGGTACGCGCCGGGGCCCGCCATGGCGGCGGCCACGGAGTGGCGGGCGGTGGTGAAGGGGAGGCAGGCGCACGGGGCGGCGCCGCACCTGTCGGTGGACCCGGTGGTGATGGCCTCGCAGGTGGTGACGGCGCTCCAGACCATCCGCGCCCGCAACCTGTCGCCCTTCACGCCCAGCGTGGTGACGGTGGGGATCATCCGCGGCGGCGAGCGGCTCAACATCATCCCCGCCGAGGTGAGGCTGGAGGGGACCATCCGCACCTTCGACCCGGCGGTGCAGGACACCGTGGAGCGGCGGATGCGGGAGATCTTCGAGGGGATCTCGCGGGCGGGGGGCGGCTCGTACACGCTGGACATCAACCGCGCCTACCCGGTGACGGTGAACGACACGGCGCTGGCGGCGCGCATGCGGCCCACCATGGAGCGCGTGGCCGGGCGGGAGAACGTGGTGCCGGTGGAGCCCACCACCGGGGCGGAGGACTTCTCGTACTTTGCCAACGCGGTGCCGGGGCTGTACTTCCGCCTGGGCTCGGTGAAGCCGGGCACCGTCTCCGGCGGGCACCACACGCCCACCTTCATGGCGGACGACGCCTCCATCCCGGTGGGGATGCGGGTGATGTCCGGCCTGCTGCTGGACTACCTGGCCGGGGGCGCCGCGGGCCGGTAGCCGCCGGGGCGGCCTGTCGCCGTTCGATGCGAGGAGGGCCGGTCCCCCGGGCGGGGGCCGGCCCTCCTCGCGTGCTCCCGGCCTCAGCCGCGCCGGCCAGGCGCCGCAGTGTCTCCCTGCTGCGCGTCAGCCTGGCGGTCCGCCTGGTCGTCTGCACTTCCTCCGGCGGTGTTGACCTAGCACGAGCTCTCCGACGCGAAGCAGGGATCGATATTCGAGCGACAGCCGTCCGTGAACCAGCTTCCGTGCCCCTCCGCGCCGGCCCCCGCGCGGCGCACGGCCACGTCGGCGAGGGTGCGCAGCGTTTCCCTGCCGAGCTTCAGCTTCGCGATCTTCGTCATCGTCGATGGCTCCGGCTTTGAAGGGTGATCCGACCGCTCCTACTCCGTCCAGCAGGCCTGGCAGTTCGAGTAGGAGATGCACGCCTGGGTGGACCAGTTCTCCGCCGCGCCGGCCTTGGTCTCGGAGAGGGTCCGCACCGTCACCTTGGTGAGCCTGAGCTTTCCGGTCTGCTTCGCCATGAGGGAGCCTCCTGTGTTCTGTGGCGGAAAAAGAACGCGCCTGACAACTCTAGCGTTGTGGAGGCGGCGGCGCAATGGAAGCGATGGAGGCGCCGCGGGCTGCTGCTGCTCGGCTCGCCTTGCCAGGCGTGCGGGCGCGGCATACTGTTGCGAACACCAGGTAAATCGCAGGCGGCGCCGGTCCTTCGCGCCGCCGCCCCGTCCGCGCGCCACCTTTCGGCCTCGGTGCCGCGCCGGCCCGCGCACATGCCGTCGAGCACCGCCCTGGCGACCGGGTGCGCGCCGTCGGCACGCGGCAGGACCTACACCGAGGAGGAGAAAGCGTGAGACCGTTCCCGACGTCGTCCCCGCGCCTGCGCTCCCTGCTCGCCGCGCCCTCGCTCGCCCTGCTGGCCGGGTGCGCGGCGGCGGCGGGCCCGGCCCCCCCTTCCGCGCCGGCTCCGGCGTCCGCCGAGGAGCACGCCCGCCTCGCCGAGGAGGTGCGGCAGCTCCGCGCCGCACTGCAGCGCTACGTGGAGGGGGACGCGCACCAGAACGACGTGCTGGAGCGCCAGATCGACAACCTGATGCTCTATGAGCGGCTGGGGGACGTGGCCGAGGTGGACGTTCTCACCTTCACCGGCCCGCCCCCCGCGCGCCGCGTGGTCTCCGACAACCCCGGCGCCAACAACCCGCTCAAGATCCGCGGCTGGGTGTTCGTCCCGCGCGACCTGGACCGCACCCGCAAGCAGCCGCTGATCGTGATGCCGCACGGCGGGGTGCACGCCAACTTCGAGAGCGGCGCCGCCAACGTGGTGCGCGAGCTGGTGCAGCAGGGGTACACGGTGATCGCCCCGGACTACCGCGGCAGCACCGGCTACGGGCGCGGCTTCTGGGAGCAGATCGACTACGGCGGGCTGGAGACCGAAGACACCTACGCGGCGCGGCAGGCGGCGCTGGACACGTACCCGTTCCTGGACCCGGAGCGCGTGGGGCTGGTGGGGTGGAGCCACGGCGGGCTGCACGCGCTGATGAACGTCTTCGACCACCCGGAGGCGTACGCGGCGGCCTACGCGGGGGTGCCGGTGAGCGACCTGGCCTTCCGGCTGTCGTACAAGAGCCCCGGCTACACGCAGCTCTTCGCGGCCGACTACCACGTGGGGAAGACCCCGCAGGAGGACCCGGAGGCGTACCGCCGGCGCTCCCCCGCGTTCCAGGTGGACCGCTACCGGGGGACGCCGCTGCTGATCCACACCAACACCAACGACGAGGACGTGTACGCCGTGGAGGTGCACCGGCTGGTGGACGCGCTGCGGGCCTCGGGGAAGACGGGGTGGCACTTCAAGCAGTACGAGAACGCGCCGGGCGGCCACGCCTTCAACCGCATCGACACCCCGCTGGCGCGCGAGTCGCGCCGCGAGATCTACCGCTTCCTGGCCCCGCACCTCCGCCCCGCGCGCCCCGCGGGCGAGGCGGTCCGGAAGTAGCCCGGCGCGGTGGACTTGTGTTCCGCGTGGATGTACGGTAGATTGCTTTTGTACATACAGCCCCGGAGGCCGCGCCCATGACCGAGAAGAAGAGGAAGCCGCGGGAGGTGCGCGAGCCCCCGGCCGTGTACGAGGCGTCCCCGGCGGAGGAGGCGGCGATGCGCAAGAACTACCGGCTGCGGCAGTCCAAGATCGACCGGGCCATGCGGGTGCTGGGGACCGCCACGGAAACGGAGACCATCGAGCGGGCGCTGGAGCTGGTGGTGTTCCGGGGCGAGCTGGTGGAGGGGGTGCGGGCCATGCGCGGGGCCGGCCTGGCCGATCCCTTCGGCGAGGACGCGTAGCGGGTGCCCAAGTACGTCCTGGACACGTCGCTGTACGTGTACGCCACGCGCAGCGACGAGTGGAGCCGGGAGCTGCAGGCCTTCTACCAGGCGTTCGCCCCCTCGGTCTACCTGCACTCCGTGGTCGCCGGCGAATTGCTGGCCGGCGCCACGAGCCCGGAGCTGGAGCGCCGCACCCGGCGCCACCTGGTCGCCCCGTTCGAGGCGACGGGGCGGCTGGTGACCCCCGGCCACGGCGCCTGGAAGCGCGCCGGCGCCGTGGTCGCCCGCCTGGTAGCCGAAAAGCGGCTGAGCCCCAACGGGATCCGCCGCTCCTTCCTCAACGACTGCCTGATCGCCGCCTCCGCCCGCGACCACGGCCTGGTGGTGGTCACCGACAACCTCAAGGACTTCGAGCTGATCCGCGCCGTGGAGCCCGTCGAAGTCGCCCCCCCCTGGCCCGACTCCCGCTCGTAGCCCCGCCGTTCACTTTCGCACTCACGCACTTCCGCACTCTCGCACTTCCGTTCACTCCCCGTACAGCAGCTCGTACACCCCCGAGTACAGCTTCACCTTCTTGACGTAGTCGCGCGTCTCCTCGAACGGGATGCGCTCCACGAACAGGTCCTCGTCGCGGTACTCGGGGAAGGCGCGCCAGCGGGCCACCCGTCCGGGACCGGCGTTGTAGGCCGCGAACACCTCGGCGAGGGTCCTGTAGCGGCGCACCTGGTCGGCCAGGAACAGGGTGCCCAGCTTGACGTTGGTCTCCGGGTCCCGGAGCCGCGCGGCGTCCACCGGGCCCACTCCCGCCCGGCCCGCCAGCCCGCGGCCGGTGGCGGGCATCACCTGCATCAGCCCCACGGCGCCCACCGGGCTGACGGCGTTGGGGTTGAAGATGGACTCCTTGCGGATCAGCCCGGCCACCATGAAGGGGTCCAGCCCGCGGCGGCGCGCCTCGCGCTCCACCGTGTCGCGGAAGCGGAAGGGGAAGGCGATGCGCAGCAGCCGCTCGTCCCAGCGCCCCAGCCTCCCCCGCAGCTCGTGCCCCAAGAGTGCAGCCGCCACCGGCTGGCCGTGCTCCGGCATCGCCTCGGCCACGGCGTACAGGGCGGCCGGGCGGTCGGCCATGCGCTCGCGCAGCCCGGCCAGCTCCGCGCGGCCCTCCTCCTCCATCCCGATCTCCCGCAGCACCCCGGCGCGGAACAGCGCCGCCTCCACCTCCGCCGCCACCGCCGGCTCCATGCGCGGCGGATCCGCCAGCGCGGCGCCGCGCAGCGACTCGCCCAGCCGCTTGCCCGCCAGCACGCCGTAGTACGAGAAGGCGTCCGCCTGCCGCGCCTCGCGGAAGCGGGCCCGGGCCGCCTCGGCGTCGCCGGCCAGCAGGTGCGCGCGGCCGGCCCAGTACAGCGCGGGCGCGGCCAGCGCGTCGCGGGGGCGCCCGGCCAGGTAGGCGTCCATGTCGCGCAGGGC
>JBFMFL010000202.1:0-12781 GCA_040752145.1 Gemmatimonadota bacterium | reverse complement strand
CAGCACCACCGGCTCCGCTGGCGGACCTCGCATCTGTACCTCCTGCGGCCTCGCCCGGCCGCTTCCTATGTGCCCTCTACCCCTCCACCCATTCTGCCGGAAGAACTGCGCCGCGATGTACTAGGCGGAGCCCGACCCCGCGCCGGCGGGGGCACGCCCGGCCCCCGCCCTCCCGCCGTCCGGAACCCGGCACGCCTCTCGCGTCCGGCGCCTGTGCAGAGTTCTTCCAAGTCATCCGCTCACCCGGACCCGATCCCGAGCTCATGGCGCACCGGTTCCGCTCCCCGCTGCGGTTCGCCCTCGCCGCGTGCGCGCTCGCCGCCCTCCCCGCGTGCCGCACGGCCTCCGCCCGCGCCGACGACCCTCCCGCCGCCCGGAAGGTCCTCACCATCCGCGGGCTCGGCTTCCCGGAGTCGGTGAAGTACGACTCCGCGCAGGACGTGTACTTCATCAGCAACATGGCCGGCCCCGGCTCGCTGCACGACGGCCACGGCTACATCCTGCGCGCGGCCGCCTCCGACCCGCGGCGGATGGACGTGCTGGTGCAGGGCGGACGGAACGGCGCCGAGCTGCACGCGCCCAAGGGGATGGCGCTGGAGGGCGACACGCTCTGGGTGGCGGACATCGACGTGCTGCGCGGCTTCGACCGGCGCACGGGGGCGCCGCTGGCGACGGTGGACTTCCGGCCGCACGCGGTGCTGCTCAACGACGTGGCGGCGGGGCCGGACGGCTCGCTGCACGTGACCGACACCGGGATCAAGATGACGCGCAAGGGCGTTCTGTACCCGGGCGGCGACCGCGTCTTCGCCGTGGGGCCGGGCGGTGCGATCCGCGTGGTGGCGGAGGGGCGGCAGCTGGGGCGCCCCAACGGGATCACCTGGGACCCGGAGGGCCGGCGCTGGATCGTGGTGTCGTTCGACCCGTTCCGGAGCGAGGTGTACGCCCTGCGGCCGGGCCGGGCGGAGCGGACCGTGCTGGGACGCGGCCCCGGCAAGTTCGACGGGGTGGAGCGGCTGGCCGACGGGCGCCTCCTGGTGACCTCGTGGAGCGACTCGTCGCTGCACGTGTTCGAGGGCGGGCGGAGCGAGCGGGTGGTGCGCGGGCTCTGGCAGCCGGCGGACCTGGGGGTGGACACGCGCCGGGGGCTGGTCGCCATCCCCCTGGTGCTCCAGGGGCGGGTGGAGATCTGGCGGCTCCCGCCGCGCGGCCGGGCGGACGCGTGACGGCCCGCCCCTTCCTCCTGGGGATGGCCGCGGCGCTGGCGCTGGGGGCCTGCAAGGAGCGGGTGCCGCCGGAGAAGCCGGACTTCCCGCGGGACATGCTCGAGAACGAGGCGGTGCCGCTCCGGCCCTCCACCGCGGGGCTGCCGACCGAGCTGACGCTGGCCCGGCCGGCGCGCGCGGCCACGCGCCCGGAGGACGGCCAGTGGACCATGCCCCTCAAGGACTACGCGGGCACGCGGTTCAGCGGGCTGGACCAGATCGACACCGCCTCCGTGCGCCGGCTGCGGCTGGCCTGGAGCTTCGACCTCAGGCTGGCCCGGGGGCAGGAGGCCACCCCCCTGGTGGTGGGGAGCACCATGTACGTGGTGACCTCCTTCCCCAACCTGCTGTACGCCTTCGACCTGGCGCGCCCGGGGCCGGCGGTGAAGTGGGTGTACGACCCCAAGCCCGCCCCGGCCTCGCAGGGGGTGGCGTGCTGCGACCACGTCAACCGCGGGGCGGTGTACGCCGCCGGCAAGCTGATCTACGCCACCCTGGACGCCCACGCCGTCGCGGTGGACGCCGCCACGGGGCGCGAGGCGTGGCGCACGCGCATCGGCGACTACCAGACCGGGGAGACGGTCACGATGGCCCCGCTGGCGGTGGGCGGCCGGGTGATCTTCGGCAACAGCGGGGGCGAGTTCGGGGTGCGGGGGTGGGTCAAGGCGCTGGACGTGGCCACCGGGCGCCTGCTGTGGACGGCGTACAGCACCGGCCCGGACGCCGACGTCCGCATCGGCCCGGGCTTCCGGCCGTTCTACGCCAAGGACCGCGGGCGCGAGCTGGGCGTGGCCACCTGGGGCCCCGAGCAGTGGAAGATCGGGGGCGGCAACGTGTGGGGGTGGCTCAACTACGACCCCGAGCTGGACCTGCTCTACTACGGCACCGGCAACGCCGCCCCCTGGAACCCCGAGCAGCGCCCCGGCGACAACAAGTGGACGGCCACCATCTTCGCGCGGCGGCCGGCCACGGGCGAGGCGGTGTGGGCCTACCAGTGGGACCCCCACAACGTGTACGACTGGGACGGGGTGAGCGAGAGCACCCTGCTGGACATGCCGGTGGAGGGGCGCATGCGGCGGGTGATGGTGCGCGCGGAAAAGAACGGCTTCGTGTACGTGATGGACCGCGCCACGGGCGAGGTGCTTTCCGCCACCCCGTTCATGCACAGCACCGTGGTCAAGGGCGTGGACACCCGCTCCGGGCTCCCGGTGGAGAACCTGGAGATGAAGCCGCGCTACGGACACACGGGGCGCGGCATCTGCCCCGCCGTGCCCGGCGCCAAGGACTGGGAGCCCACCGCGTTCTCGCCGCGCACGGGGCTGCTCTACATCCCGGGCAACAACCTGTGCATGGACGTGGAGGGGATGGAGGCCAACTACATCGCCGGCACCCCCTACATGGGCGTGGACACCAAGATGTACCCCGGGCCGGGCGGGCACCGCGGCGAGATCATCGCCTGGGACCCGGTGAACCGCCGCAAGGTGTGGAGCAGGATCGAGAAGTTCGTCACCTGGAGCGGGCCGCTGGCCACCGCGGGCGACGTGGTGTTCTACGGCACCATGGACCGCTGGCTCAAGGCGGTGGACGCGCGCACCGGGCGGCTGCTCTGGCGCTTCCAGACGGCCACGGGGATCATCGCCCCTCCCGTCAGCTTCCTGGGGCCGGACGGCAAGCAGTACGTCGCGGTGCTCTCCGGGCCCGGCGGGTGGGCGGGCTCGGTGGTCTCCATCCCGCTGGACCCGCGCGACCAGACCGGGGCCAAGGGGTTCGTCAACGCCATGGCGGACCTGCCGGAGTACACCGGGCGCGGCGGCCACCTGTACGTTTTCGCGCTCCCGTGAGGTCGCATTGAACGGCAACAGCTACGGCAACGGCTGCGGTGGGTTCGGGCGTGCCCCCGCTGGCGCGGGGTCGGGCTGCGGCTCCGTAGCAGACGAAACGACCGTCTGCAACGGAGTCGAGCCCCGGCAAACTGCCGCCGGGTCTCGCCCCTTCGGGCTCGCATCCCTCACGCAAGCGCCTGCCCATTCTCCGGCGCCCCATCCCCTCTCCCAGAATTGGGAGAGGGTGGCGGCTCTCGGGCCGCCGGGTGAGGGCCCCTCCGGGCGCGCATCCCTCACGCGGCTCCTCGTGGGGGCGTGGGTGGCGCTCTGCGTGGGTGTCTCCCCTGCGTGCAAGCGGCACGACCGGGTGGCGACGGCGGAGCACGTCACCATCCTGGAGGAGCAGCGCGACACGGCGCGGCGGCTGCAGCCGGGGCCGGGGAAGCCGGGGGCGGAAGCGTTCCGGCAGCGCGCGCTCCCGGTGAAGAACCCGTACGCGGGGGACGTCAAGGCGATCCAGGAGGGGCGGCGGCTCTACCAGTGGATGAACTGCAACGGGTGCCACGCGCAGGGGGGCGGCTCCATCGGGCCGCCGCTGTGGGACGACCAGTGGCGCTACGGGGGGCGCGGCATCGACATCGCCGAGTCCGTGCTGTACGGCCGCCCGAACGGGATGCCTGCCTTCGCCGGGCACCTCCCGGTGGACCAGGTGTGGCGGGTGGTGGCGTACGTGGAATCCATGGAGCCCCGCGGCGGGCCCTACCACGTGGGGGTGAAGTGAGGGCGGGGCGGAGGGCGGCCGTGCTGGCGGCGGGCGTGGCCTGCGCGGCGCTCGCCGGGTGCCTGCGCGACCTGGACCCGTACCTGGAGGAGCGCCGGACCGTCGCGGGCGGCAGGGCGGCGCACGCTCCCGCGGCCATGCGCGACTACGGCTGCGCCAGCTGCCACGCCATCCCCGGGGTGCGCGGGGCCGACTCCAGGGTGGGGCCGCCGCTGGCGGGGTTCGCGCGGCGGCGCTTCATCGCCGGGCGGGTGCCCAACGAGCCGGAGGAGCTGGTGAGGTGGATCCGGCACCCGCAGGGGATCAAGCCGGGGACGGCCATGCCGGACCTGGGCGTCGGCGACCAGCACGCCCGCGACATCGCCGCGTACCTGTACACGCTGAAATGAAACGGCAGGGAACAGGGGACAGGGGACAGGGGACAGCCTGCCACGGCGGCTCCGGGCGGCGGGGCGGGCTTGTCCTTTCCGCGACGTCCCTGGTTGCCGGGTGCGTGGGGACGGGCGCGCAGGACGTGCTGGCCCCCGCGGGGCCGCAAGCGGCGCGCATCGCCGACTGGTTCTGGGTCAGCTTCGCGCTGGCGGTGGGGGTGTTCGTGGCGTACGTGGCCCTGCTCGCGTACGGGCTGCTCCGGGCGCGCCGCCGCGACCGCCGCGGGGTGCCCAACGAGCTGCCGCCCTCGCACGGCCGCAACCTGGTGCTGTGGGGCGGGGTGGTGGGCCCCGCGCTCGTCCTGTTCACGCTGCTGGTGTACAGCTCCTACACCGACCGGCGGATCTCGCGGCTGGGGCGGCTGGGCGGGCCGGAGCCGCTCACCATCGAGGTGACGGGCGAGCAGTTCTGGTGGGAGGTGCGCTACCGCGACCCGGCCGCCCCGCACCGCGAGTTCACCACCGCCAACGAGATCCACGTCCCCGTGGGGCGCCCGGTGCGGCTGCTGCTCAGGTCGCGCGACGTGATCCACTCCTTCTGGGTGCCCAACCTGCACGGCAAGACGGACCTGATCCCCGGGCGCACCAACGACCTGGTGTTCCGGGTGGACGAGGCGGGGGTGTACCGCGGGCAGTGCGCCGAGTTCTGCGGCGTGCAGCACGCAAAGATGGCCGTGCTGGTGGAGGCCCACCCCCCCGCCGAGTTCGAGGCCTGGCGGGAGCGGCAGCTGGAGCCCCACCGGCCGCCCGCGGACTCCGTGGCGGCGCGGGGCGAGCAGGTGTTCATGACGCACGGCTGCGGGACCTGCCACGCCATCCGCGGCACGCCGGCGCACGGCCGCGTGGCCCCGGACCTCTCCCACTTCGGGAGCCGCCGCACCATCGCGGCGGGGACGCTCCCCAACACGCGCGGCCACCTGGGCGGGTGGATCGCCGACCCGCAGGGGGTCAAGCCGGGGAACCGCATGCCGGCGGTCCCCCTCACCGGCGAGGAGCTGCGGGCGCTCCTGAGCTACCTCCACAGCCTCAAGTGACGCGGAGCCTGCCGTGGCCACCCTCGACCCCGTCCTGACCCCCGCGACCCTCGCGGACGACGCCGCGGAGCTGGAGCGGACGTGGAGCTCGCCGCCCGGGCTGCTGGGCTGGCTCATGGAGGTGAACCACCGCCGCATCGGCCGGCGCTACGTCGCCACCGGGCTCGCCCTCTTCCTGCTGGCCGGGCTGGAGGCGCTGGCCATCCGGGTGCAGCTGGCCGTGCCGGAGAACGACTTCCTGGGGCCGGAGGTCTACCGGCAGTTCTTCACCATGCACGGCGCCACCATGATGTTCCTGTTCGCGGTGCCCATCATGATCGGGATCGGCATCTACCTGGTCCCGCTGATGATCGGCGCGCGCGACATGGCGCTCCCCCGGCTCAACGCCTTCGGCTACTGGATCTACCTGATCGGCGCCGTGACGCTGTACGCGGCCTTCCTGCTGGGGGTGGCGCCCAACAGCGGCTGGTTCAACTACCCCCCGCTCTCGCGGCGCGAGCACGAGCTCACCATCGGCATCGACGTGTGGGTGTCGGTCATCACGCTGCTGGAGGTGGCGGCGCTGGTGGGGGCGGTGGGGCTCATCGTCACCATCTTCAAGCAGCGCGCGCCGGGGATGTCGCTCAACCGGATGCCGGTGTTCGTGTGGTCCATCCTGGTGATGAGCTTCATGATCGTCTTCGCCATGCCCACCCTGATGACCACCAGCATCTTTCTGGGGCTGGACCGCATGGTGGGGGCGCACTTCTTCGACCCGGCGGGGGAGGGGGACCCGCTCCTCTGGCAGCACATGTTCTGGTACTTCGGGCACCCCGAGGTCTACATCATGTTCCTGCCGGGGCTGGGGATGGTGTCCATGGTGGTGGCCGCCATGAGCCGCCGGCCGGTGTTCGGGTACACGCCGGTGGTGCTGTCGCTGGTCGCCACCGGCATCCTCAGCTTCGGGCTGTGGGTGCACCACATGTACGCCACCGGGCTCCCCCGCCTGGGGACCAGCCTGTTCACCGCGGCCAGCATGCTGGTGACCATCCCCACGGCGGTGCAGTTCTTCTGCTGGACGGCCACCCTGTGGGGCGGGCGCCCGCAGTTCACCGCGGCGCTGCACTTCGTGCTGGGCTTCCTGGTGATCTTTCTGATCGGGGGGATCACCGGGGTGCAGCTGGGGGCGGTCCCCTTCGACCTGCAGGTGCACGACACCTTCTTCGTGGTGGCGCACTTCCACTACGTGCTGCTGGGCGGGGTGGTGTTCCCCCTGTTCGCGGGGATCTACTTCTGGTGGCCCAAGGTGACGGGGCGCCTGCTCTCGGAGGGGCTGGGGAAGCTCAACTTCTGGCTGATGTTCCTGGGGGTGCACCTGGCCTTCTGGCCGCAGCACCACCTGGGCTTCATGGGGATGCCGCGCCGCGTCTACACCTACCTCCCCGAGATGGGGTGGGGCGGGCTGAACCTGCTTTCCACCGTGGGCGCCTTCACCGTGGCGGCCGGGGCGGCGGTGTTCCTGGTGAACGCCGCCGTGAGCCTGCGCCGCGGCGCCCCGGCGGGCCCCGACCCGTGGGCGGCCGAGACGCTGGAGTGGAGCACCGCATCGCCCCCGCCGCCCTACAACTTCCGCTACCCGCCCACGGTGAAGAGCCGCGCCCCGCTGTGGGACGACGACTGGGGCGAGCAGCCGGTGGTGGTGGGGCTGCGCGAGGACCAGCGCGAGATGCTCTCCACCACCCTGCTGGACGCGCGGCCGGACAACCGGGAGATCCTCCCCGGCCCCACGCTGGTCCCGCTGCTCGCGGCGCTGGCCGCGTCGGTCCCGTTCGTGGGCGTTCTCTTCGGGCTGCACTGGGTGCCCATCGGCGCGGGGCTCGCCTTCGTCATGCTGGTGGCGTGGAACTGGCCCGGCGCCATGGCCCACCGCACCGAGGAGGAGGGCGGCCGGGAGCACCGCCTGGCGCGGCGCGAGCGCGAGGCCGAGGAAGCGGAGGAGGCCCGATGAGCAGCCGGCGCATGGTGCTGGACGTCAGCGAGTACCCGGCCCTGGTGCAGGGCCCGCGCGGCGGGCTCTGGTGGGGGATGATGGGGCTGATCCTCATCGAGGTGGTGGTGTTCACGGCGCTGATCTCCACCTACTACTACCTCAAGTTCCTGGCGCCCCACTGGCCCCCGGCCGGCGACCCCCTCCCCAAGCTGCTCCTGCCCACCGTCAACACGGTGGTGCTCGTCGGCAGCAGCTTCGCGGTGTACTACGCCGACATCTCCATCAGCGAGCGCGGCGACAAGCGGGGGCTCAAGATCGGCCTGGCGGCCTCGCTGCTGCTGGGGGTGGTGTTCCTGGCGCTCAAGATCGTGGAGTACAGCCAGGTGGAGTACTTCTGGGACAGCCACGCCTACGGCTCCATCGTCTGGACCATGGTGGTGTTCCACTCCTCGCACGTGCTCTCGGTGGTGCTCAAGACCTCGGCGGTGCTGGCGCTGGCGGGGCACGGCCACTGGACCCGGGAGCGCCTGCAGGGGATCAAGGTCAACGGCATCTACTGGCACTTCGTGGTGGTGATCTGGCTCCCGCTGTACTTCACCATCTACTGGTCGCCCCGGATCCACGGATGAAGGAGCCGCCCATGTCCGCCACGGTGGAGGAGCGCTTCGACGAGACGCGCGGGGTCGCCCGGCTCTGGTACGGGGTGCTGGCCGGCGCCGCCGCGTGGAAGCTGCAGCTGGTGGTCAACTACGCGCTGGTCCCCTGGGCGTGCTGGCACCGGGTGGAGGTCGTCAACCATCTGGCCTCGTTCGCCACCCTGCTGCTGGCGCTGAGCGGGGCGTGGGTGGCGTGGGGGAGCTGGAAGGCCACGGGGGAGGGGACGGACACGGACCCGGGCGGCGTGCTGGGGCGCAGCCGCTTCATGGCGCTGGGCGGGATGGCGCTCAGCGGCTTCCTGGCGCTGGTGATCCTGGGCCAGTGGGTCCCCAACCTGATGCTGAGCCCGTGCGACGGGATCCACTGATGGGCCCGCGCGTGCGCCCCGCCGCGGCCGGCGCCCTGGCGCTGCTCCTCCTGGTGCCGGCGGGGTGCAAGGCGCCCCGCGCCCCGCGCGAAAAGGCGGGCGAGAAGCTCACCGGCCGCTGGACGGCGGAGTCGGCGGCGGTGGGGGCGCCGCTGGACACGGGGCACGTGGCCTGGGCGCTGGCGCTGGAGGAGCAGGCGGCCGGCAAGGTGGGCGGGCGGGGTTCCCGGACGCACGGGGGCGAGACCCTGTCCTTCCGGGTCGACGGGCTGCGCGGGGAGAGCGAGCTGACGCTGGAGTTCCCGCTGCGCGGCGAGGGGGTCAAGTACCACGGCAGCATCTTGGACGCGCGCACCATCGTGGGCGAGCTGCAGACGCCCCGCGACACCCTGCCGGTGAGCTTCACCCGCGAGTAGCCGCGCGAAAGCGTTGCCCGCGGGGCTCCGCGGCGCCATTCTTCGCATCGTGCCCCAGCCCGCCACGTCCCCTCCCCCGGAGCCGCCGATGGACCGCAAGACCGTCCTCGTGGTCGACGATTCGGAAAGCATCTGCGACGCGCTCGCCTGCGTCCTGGAGATCGCCGGGCACCTGCCCGTGCTCGCCATGGACGGCGAGCAGGGGGTGAGCCGGGCCCGGGAGCACCGGCCCGACGTCATCCTGCTGGACATCATGATGCCGGTGCTGGACGGGTGGGGCGCCGTCCGCCGGCTCCGCGCCGACCCGCTGACCGCGGGGATCCCGGTGCTGGCGCTCACCGCGCTGCGGCTCTCGCAGGCGCAGATGGAGGAGGCGGGGTTCGACGGCTACCTGTCCAAGCCCATCCCCACGCACCGGCTGCTGGAAGAGATCGAGCGGGCCTGCGCCCGCGCCCGCGCGGCGACGGCCTAGCGGGCCCGCAGCCTCCGGAACGCCTCCCCCACCAGGGCGACCACCAGCACCCCCACCGCCACCGTCGTCGTGTCCCTGAGCGTGGGGTGGAAGGTGCCCAGCGCGGCGAGCAGGGTGGTGGAGGCCGCGGGCGGGTGCGAGGCCCGCAGCACCATCTCCAGCGCCGCGGCGAGCGCCACCGCCAGCACGGACGCCGCGACGCGCTCCCAGGTGAGGTGCCCCACCTCGAACACCGACTTCTCGTGGGCGATCCCCAGGAGGGTCACCGCCAGGAACGCCGATCCCAGCCCCAGCAGGTGGGCGGCCACCACGTTGTAGAAGCGCGAGGAGGAGTGCTCGGGCTCGTGCGCCTGCATCAGCGCCGTGGGCCCCAGGCTGGGGAAGAGCGCCGGCCGCCCCAGGGCCAGGCCCACCAGCCCCGGGGCCAGCGTGATCAGGCCGGTCGCCAGGGGTGTCCACACCCCGTCCGGCACGGAACCGACGGGCGGGCGCGTCTCCGCGCCGGCTTCGGGCTTGGACATGGGACCTCCCGCTCCAGAACGGGTCGTACCGGGGCCCGGCGGACGCCGGGGCCCCTCACCGCCCGACCGCGACCCCCCAGGGGCGCCGCCCCACCTTGACCGCGCCCACCACCCGGAGCGTGCGCGCGTCCACCACCGAGACGTCGTCCGACAGGCCGTTGGCGGTGTAGAGCCAGCGGCCGTCGCGCGACAGGGCGACTCCCCACGGCCGCCGCCCCACCCGCACCCGCCCCACGACGCGCAGCGTGCGCGCGTCCACCACCGACACCGTGCTGGTCCCCCCGTTGGCCACGTACACGCGGGCCCCGTCGGGGGAGACCGCCACCCCCACCGGCTTCCCCTCGCCGCGCTCCAGCTCCACCGTGCCCACCACCTCGTGCCGGCGCGCGTCCACCACCGACAGGGTGCCGCTGATCTCGTTGCTGACGTAGGCGCGCGCCCCGTCCGGCGAGAAGGCGGCGGCGCGGGGGCGCACGTCCACCAGGAACGACGCCACCACCTTGTTGCCGCGGGTGTCGATCACGGACACCGTGTTGCTGGTCTCGGCGGTGACGTACACCCAGCGCCCGTCCGGGCTCACCGCCACCCCCTCCGGCTCGATCCCCACCACCAGCGTCGCCAGCACCCGCCCGGTGCGCAGGTCGGTGGCGCTCGCCGTCCCCGCGTCCTCGTTGGAGGCGTACAGGCGCAGCCCGTCCGGGGTCACGCCGAACTGCTCCGGGTCGGTCCCCACCCGGTGGCGCGCCACGATCCTGCGGGTGGCCGCGTCGATGACGGCCACGGCGTCGCGCCCGCTCTGCACCGTGGGCTGGTCGTCGCTGAGCGCCACGTACACGCGCCGCCCGTCCGGGGAGAGGTGAATGCCGCGCGGCCGCTCCCCCACCGGGATGGTGGCGACCACGCGCCGGGTGGCCGCGTTCACCACGGACACGCTGCGGCCGGCCTCGTTGCTCACCCAGAGCAGCGGCGCGCGCTGCTGGGCGGGGGCGGGGCGGGGGAGGGCGAGCAGCGCGCAGGCCGCGAGGGCGGCCGCCGCGCGTCGGAGCCGGAAGTGCGTCATGGGATCGGAGAGCGGGTGTCCGGAAGGAGCCTGGAGCGGCGGCTCAGCGTGCCCGGCGCCGTACGGTGTCGGGCGCCGTGGTGTCGGGCGGCGGGGGCGGGGCCGGGGTCCGTGCCGCCGCCGCGCCGCCCACGGGGCCGCACGCCTCCGGCCTGCCGCCGCGGCCGTAGACCACCACGTGCGGCGAGCCGGTGAGGCTGTCGATGGGCACGGGCACGTCGCTGGCCGCCTGCCCCGCCCCCAGCGAGTCGGTGCTGGCGGGGACCAGCGAGGCGACCGTGGGCCCCACCCGGGCGCAGCTCCCCTGGCGGACCGCCCCCTCGTAGGTGGCCCCGCCGACCGCCTGCGCCAGCGCCACCGAGATGGAGGTCGCCATCCCCGCGGCGGCCACCCGGCCGCTCCCCCGCACCGTCTCGCCCCCGAGCGGCGCCAGCGCCAGCCCCAGCGTCACCTGCGGCGGGAGCGCCGCGGGCGCGGTGTCGGGCCAGGGGACCACGCGCGCCGGAACGGCCGTGGTGTCGTCGGCCGAGGTGGAGGTCCTGTCGTTGCTGGGCGTGTACTCCGTCTGCGTGCGGTCCTCGTCGCCGCAGCCGGCGAGGAGGGCCACGAGTGCGAGAGTGCGGAAGTGCGGGAGTGCGGGCGTCGGTCGGCGCTGCATCGGCTTCCTCCTCAGCGAGTGGCGCAGGCGGAGGCGGCCGGAGCGCCGCCCAGCCGGTCCAGCAGCTCGCTGGCGGACGGACCCCCTTCGGCGGGGCGGGCGGGGACCTCGCCCACCACGCGCGTCGTCCCGCCGGTCCCGGCGACCAGGTAGAGCGGCTGGCGGAGCTGGCGGTCGCCCGGGCGGAAGGAGAGGGGCCATCCCTTGTGGCCGTCGAACCGGGTGGTCTCCCGCTCCAGGTGGGCGCGCAGCGCGGCGGGCTCCACGGCGCGGGCGCGCAGCGACGCTTCCCAGAGCGCCTTGACGGCCATCCACCCGGCCCAGGCGGGCCCGTCCATCTCCGCGGCGAAGCGCGCCCGGAAGCGGTCGTTGAGCTGCGCCGCGCCGAAGCGCTCCAGCGACGGGTGCCAGATCTCCGCGCGCGCCCCTTCTGCTCCCGAGGGACGGGCTGCGAGCGCGCCGTGCCGCATGGCGTCGCTCGCTTCCACGTGGAACGTCCCCGGCAGGCACCCCGCGCCGCGCAGCGCGTCCGCGGAGCACCCCACGTTGAGGAACGGCACGCCGGCCCGGCCGGCGAGCGCGGCCAGCTCCCGGCACCCCGCCTCGTCCCATCCCCCGAGCAGCGCGGCCACTCCGCCGCCCCCGAGCAGTTCCTCCGCGCCGCCGGTGCGCAGCTCGATCGCGCGCCCGAACAGCTGCCCCGTGCGCGCGGCCTCCTCCACCCCCAGCGTCACCCCGCGCGCCGCGCTCTCCGCCCCCCCCGGCGGCGCCACCAGCCCGATGCGCAGGGTCTCGGCGCGGCGCGGCGCGGAGCGTGCGAGGGGAGGGGCCAGGAGCGCGCCCCCGGCGGCCAGCGCCAGGGTGCGCAGGAAGGCGCGGCGCCCCAGCCGTGCTGCGTCGAATTCGAGCTGGACGGCTGCGTTCATCGCTTGCGAAGCGCCAGGGGCAGGGGCGGCGGAATGGACGGGAGGTCGCGCGTGCAGCGGCCGTTTTCGCAAGAGCGGGGCCAGTTACGGGGCCGTCCGCGGCGCGTCCACAGCCCGCCGCGCGGAAACAGATTACGGCACGGAAGCTGCGAAACCAGAGTAGCTGATGATTCTCCGCCGCACCCGCGGCGGAACTCCGCCCGCTGCGGCGCGGCCCCGGCCGCTGCGGTCATAGATCTGTAGTTTCCGACACGAAAGCTCCCGGCCCGCCCCGCGCGGGCCCGTCCCGACCGTACGCCGGAGGCTCCATGCGGCCGTCCGCGCCGGCTGTGCCTGCGCCCGTTCTCCGCCTGCTGCGGAGCGCCGCCCTGTGTGGCGCGCTCTCCGCCCTCTCCGCCTGCTCC
>JBFMFL010000201.1:0-12793 GCA_040752145.1 Gemmatimonadota bacterium | reverse complement strand
GCCGCGCCTGAGCGCCCGCCGCCACGGCGATGATTACGTGCTGCGCCGCGAGAACCCCGCCGCCTACCGCAACCGCCACACCTCCTGGCAGCTGGGCGGCGAGCTGGTGGGCCGCCACGCCGCCCGCGAGGGGCTGCGCGCGGCGGCGGGGGTGGAGGCGTTCCGGGACCTGCTGGACAGCAACAGCCTGGGCCGGCGCGGCGAGACCCGCGCCGCCGCCTTCGCCGAGGTGGCCGCCGGGCGCATCGGCGGCGCGATGCTGACCGCGGGCGCCCGCGCCGACTGGCACTCGGCCTACGGCGCCTTTTTCGCCCCCAGCGTGGCCGGGGCGTGGTGGCCGGCCGCGGCGCTCCGCCTGCGCGCCTCCGCGGGCCGCGCCTTCCGCGCGCCCACCTGGACGGAGCGCTACTACACGAGCCCCGCCAACGTCGGCAACCCCGGACTGGACCCGGAGCGCGCCTGGAGCGCCGAGGCCGGCGCCGACTGGACCCCGTGGCCCGGCGCCCGCCTGGCCGTGGGCGGCTGGGTGCGCCGCACCGACGCCCTGATCGACTGGGCGCGCCCGGCCGGCGCCCCCGAGGCGGAGCCCTGGCGCACCCGCAACGTGCGCGAGGCCACGTTCCGCGGCCTGGAGGCCGAGGCCGCCGCCGAGCTGGCCGGCCTCCGCTGGACGGCGCAGGCCAGCGCCCTGTCGGTGAGCGCCGGGGACGCCGCCGGCTACGCCTCCAAGTACGCCCTGCGCCCCCTGGTGGAGAGCGCCTCCCTGGCCGCCGAGCGCGCCCTCCCCGCCGGCCTGGCCGTCGCGGCGCGAGGGCGCCGCGTCCGCCGCGCGGGCGAGGACGCCCACCTGCTGGCCGAGACGCGCCTGCGCTGGGACGGGGATCGCGCCGGCGTCTTCCTGGACGTGCAGAACCTGCTCGGCGAGGAATACCGCGACGTCGTCGGCCAGGCGGCGCCGGGGCGGGCGGTGGTGCTGGGGGTGAGGTGGGGAGGGACGGCAGGGAACAGGGAATAACGGCAGGGGACAGGGAACAGGGAACGGCCTGCAACGGCAACGGCGCCCCCACCGGGAGATCCCGGCGGGGGCGCCGTTTGTTGGCTGTTGAAGTTCCGCAGTACCCCCATGATCCGTTGCGGAGGGAGACCCGCCGGCAGTTTGGCGGGGCTCCCTCCGGCGCAGGGAGACACCGGGGCAGTTTCCGGTGGCTCCCGGAGCCCGCGGAGGAGACCGGCAGCAGTATCGCCGGGCTCCGCAGCGGCCCGCCGCGGAAAAACGCTCGACAAACACATGACGCCCGGAACACGTCTTGCACCCGCAGCGCCCCCCGCGAACTGTGATGCATTCCACCCGGAGGGACCGAACATGGCGACGATGCTGGAATCGTCCGCGACGGGCGGCGAGTGGGCCGCCGCGAGGCAGGAGAGCAGCGAAGGCGGCGCAGACAAGAACGTGAGCGGACCCGAGCGGATCGCGTCGCTGGCGGGCGGCGGGATCCTGGCGCTGGCCGGGCTGAAGCGCGGCGGCGTGGGCGGCGCGCTGGCGGCGCTCGCCGGGGCGGCGCTGCTGGAGCGCGGCGCCACCGGGCACTGCCGGGTCTACGGGAGCCTGGGGGTGAGCAGCGCCCGCGGCGACACCGGGCACCGGCTGGGCGCGCCGGGCAGGGTGCCCACCTTCGACAGCACGGTCACGGTGAGCAACTCGCTGACCGTGAACCGGCCCGCGGACGAGCTGTACGCGTTCTGGCGGGAGGCCCGCAACCTGCCCCGCTTCATGACCCGCGTCGAGCTGGTGCGGGAGGAGTCGCCCACCCGCGCCCGCTGGAGGATGAGCGCCCCCATGGGCCGCACCTGGGAGTGGACCGCCGAGATCCTGGAGGAGGTGGAGGGAAGGCGCATCGCCTGGCGCTCGCTGGAGGGCGGCGACCTGCCCAACCGGGGCTCCGTGACGTTCGCCCCCGACACGCGCGGCGAGGAGACGGTGGTCACCTACCAGGTGGAGTTCGATCCGCCGCTGGGCGCGCTTGGCGCGGCGGTGGCGGGCGTGTTCCACGAGGTGCCGGAGCAGATGGCCCGCGCCGACCTGCGCCGCTTCAAGGCGCTGATGGAGAGCGGCGAGATCCCCACCACGGAGGGGCAGCCCTCCTGCCGGGGGAGGACGGAGTGACCTCCGGGGCCGGCGCCGCACCCGGCGGCGGACGAAACGACTCTGACATCGGCGGCCGGACGGGGTCCGGGCGCCTCGGCGAAACGGAACCATCCCTCGCAGGAGCGGCGCGATGAGAGCACTCTGCTGGCAGGGTCCCAACAACGTGGGCGTGGAGAACGTCCCCGACCCCAAGATCCTCAACCCGCGCGACGCCGTGGTGCGGATCACCACCACCTGCATCTGCGGGTCCGACCTGCACCTGTACGACGGCTACATCCCCTTCATGAAGCCCGGCGACATCCTGGGGCACGAGTTCATGGGGGAGGTGATGGAGGTGGGGCCGGAGGTCAGGAACCTCAAGGTCGGCGACCGCGTGGTGGTGCCCTTCACCATCTCCTGCGGCAGCTGCTTCTTCTGCAAGCGCGACCTGTGGTCGCTGTGCGACAACTCCAACACCAACGCCGAGATGGCGGAAAAGGTGTTCGGGCACCCCACGGCGGCCCTGTTCGGCTACTCGCACCTCACCGGCGGCTACGCCGGCGGCCAGGCCGAGTACGCGCGCGTCCCCTACGCCGACGTGGGCCCGCTCAAGATCCCCGACGGGATGGCGGACGAGCAGGTGGTGTTCCTCACCGACATCTTCCCCACCGGCTACATGGCCGCGGAGTACTGCGACATCAGGCCGGGCGACACGATCGCCGTGTGGGGGTGCGGGCCGGTGGGGCAGTTCGCCATCCGCAGCTGCTTCATGCTGGGCGCGGGGCGGGTCATCGCGATCGACCGCTTCCCGGAGCGCCTGCGCATGGCCCGCGAGGGCGGCGCGGAGACGGTGAACTACGAGGAGGTGGGCGGGATCATGGCGATCACCGACCTGCTCAAGGAGATGACCGGCGGGCGCGGCCCCGACGCCTGCATCGAGGCGGTGGGGATGGAGGCGCACGGCGTGGGGATGGAGGGGGTGTACGACCGGGTCAAGCAGGCCGCGCGCATGGAGACGGACCGCGGCATCGCGCTGCGCCAGGCGATCCAGGCGTGCCGCAAGGGCGGGACGGTGTCCGTCCCCGGCGTCTACGGCGGGTTCATGGACAAGTTCCCCACCGGCGCGATGATGAACAAGGGGCTCACCATCCGCACCGGGCAGACGCACATGATGAAGTACATGCGCCCGCTGCTAGACCGGATCCAGGCCGGGGAGATCGACCCCGGCTTCGTCATCACGCACACGCTGCCGCTGGACCAGGCGCCGCACGGCTACGAGATCTTCAAGCACAAGCAGGACGAGTGCATCAAGGTCGTCCTGAAGCCGTAGCCGGGGTGTCGGAGCGGTCCGGGGGAGAGGGGTGGGGGCGCGTGCTGCCACCCTCCTCCCCCGCCTCGTTTCGTCCGGAGGGGGCGCCGTGACCGCCATCACCTGGTTCCTGGTGGTGGGCGCGCTGCTGGTGCTGCTGGCGGTGGCGGGCTCGGTGCTGCGGCGGCTCCCGCTCTCGGTCGCCATGGTCTACCTGCTGGCGGGGGTGCTGGTGGGCCCGCCGGTGCTGGACCTGTTCCACGTGGACCCGGTGGACCAGTCGGCGCTGCTGGAGCGCATCACCGAGGTCGCGGTGATCATCTCCCTGTTCTCCGCCGGGCTCAAGCTGCGCACGCCGCTCACCGACCGGGGCTGGCGCGTGCCGGTGCGGCTGGCCTTTCTGTCCATGACGGTGACGGTGGGGCTGATCGCCGCGGCGGGGGTGCTGGGGATGGGGCTCCCCCTGGGCGCGGCCATCCTGCTGGGCGCGGTGCTGGCCCCCACCGACCCGGTGCTCGCCGCCGACGTGCAGGTGGAGCACCCCACGGACCGCGACCAGCTCCGCTTCAGCCTCACCGGCGAGGCGGGGCTCAACGACGGCACCGCCTTCCCCTTCGTGATGCTGGGGCTGGGGCTGCTGGGGGTACACGAGATCGGGGAGTGGGGGTGGCGCTGGGCGGCGGTGGACGTGGCCTGGGCCATCGTCGGCGGGCTGGCGGTGGGCACCGCCATGGGGATGGTGGTGGGGCGCTTCATCCTGTACCTGCGCCGGGAGCACAGGGAGGCGGTGGGGCTGGACGACTTCCTGGGGCTGGGGCTGATCGCCCTGTCCTACGGGGTCGCGCTCCTGCTGCACACCTACGGCTTCCTGGCGGTGTTCGCGGCGGGGCTGGCGCTGCGCCGCATCGAGCGCAGGCACACCGGCGAGGACGAGCCGCCCCCCGACATCAAGCTGACCGCGGAGGCGGGGGACGTGGTGGACGTCGCCACCGACCCGGACAAGGCCCCGGCGTACATGGCGCAGGCGGTGCTCGCCTTCAGCGAGCAGCTGGAGCGCATCGGCACGGTGGCGGTGGTGGTGCTGCTGGGGGGGATGCTCTCGCAGAGCTACCTGTCGGTGCACGCCTTCTGGTTCGTGCCCCTGCTCTTCCTGGTGATCCGCCCGCTCGCGGTGTACGCCGGCCTGCTGGGCGAGGAGGTGTCGCCCGCCCGCCGCCGGCTCCTGTCCTGGTTCGGCATCCGCGGCATCGGCTCGGTCTACTACCTGGCCTTCGCCATCGAGCACGGGATTCCGCGCGAGGTGGCCGAGCGGCTGACCTCCATCATGCTGGCCGTGGTGGTCACCTCCATCTTCGTCCACGGCGTCACGGTGACCCCGCTGATGCGCCGCTACGAGCGGTCCACCGGGGGCGAGCCGGACCCGGAAGCCGGGTAGCCGGCGCAGGCCGGACGGGAAAAAGGAAGAGCCCGCCGCGGGCGGGCTCTCCGTGCCGCGGCTGCCCGCGGGCCTGCCTCACCAGCAGATGCAGTAGTACTCGCGCCACTCGCAGTCGATGCCGCAGAAGCGGGCCTCCGACGCCGGCGGCCCGGCCGGGGCGGCGAACGCCTGCGTCGCGCCGAACGCGAGGGAGCCGAGCAGGGCGGCGGCGTACGCGAGGCGGGCGGGGATCCGGGCGATGCGGGTCATGGCGGTACCTCCTGCGGAGCGGGTGAGTTGCCGGTGCGCCGTCCTCCGGAACGGCGTTCGGCGCACCGGTTCATTCAGGCCAATTTCAATATGCCATTGCCACCGCTCCGTGGCAATCCTTTTCGCATCCCGCTCCGGGAGCCACCGGCGGGTCAGCCGCCGGCCAGCGCCTCGCGCGCCTCGCGCCCGGTCATGGGCCGGTTGTACACGTCGGAGCCCGGCTGCTGGCGCCGCCCGCCCTCGCGCAGCGAGCCCGTGTCCACCGGCGCGAAGCCGATCTCCTCGATCAGCCGCGCCACCACGGCCTTGGCCTCCGCGTCGTCGCCGGCCAGGAACACGGCGTGCCGCTCGTCCACGGGGAGGTCCGTGCGCCCGCGGGTGGCCAGGTGCTGGTACCAGATGGTGTTGAACGCCTTCACCAGCCGCGCCCCGGGGAGCCGCCGCCGCGTCTCCTCGCTGGAGGTGGTGTCGCCCAGGTCGAGGGTCCCGCCGCCCGGCGCGTACGGGTTCATGGCGTCGACCACGATCCTTCCCGCCACCGACTCCGGCCGCGGCAGCGCCTCCGGGGAGCGCCACGGCACCGCCAGCAGCACCACCTCCCCGAACTCCGCCGCCTCGTCCACGTCCGCCGCGGCGCGGGCCCGCCCGCCCAGCTCCTCCACCAGCGGGCGGAGCGACTCCGGCCCCCGCGAGTTGCTCACCGCCACCTCGTGCCCGGCCGCCACGAACAGCCGCGCCGCCGTCGCGCCGATCATCCCCGCCCCGACGATCCCGATTCTCATGTCGCCGCCTCCGTCTTCCGGTGCGAATGCCGCGCGAGAGTCCCCCGACCGAGTATAACGCCGGCCACGGGCGGGGTCACGCGTCCCGGAACCGCCCGCGCCGCCGGGGTTATCCTTCCGCGACCGCGGCGCGGGGCGACGCCCCCGCGCCGCCCGACCGACGAAAAGGAAGAGACCCATGGCGGAATACACGCTGGTCGCGGACCGGAGCGGGGAGCTGCGGCTTTCCGCGGAGGACAAGGAGGCGCGCTACCGCGAGGTGGGCGCCCAGGTCGAGGCCGTGCTGGAGGGCGAGGCGGACCTGCTGGCGGGGATGGCGACCGTGGTCTGCCTGCTGCACAACGCCTTCCCCTACTACTTCTGGACCGGCTTCTACCGCCGCGTCTCGGCGGACGAACTGCTGGTGGGCCCGTACCAGGGCACCATGGGCTGTCTGCGCATCCGCTTCGGCCGGGGGGTGTGCGGGGCCGCCGCCCGCGAGCGCCGCACCGTCGTGGTGCCGGACGTACACGCCTTTCCCGGCCACATCGCCTGCGACTCCGCCTCGGCGTCGGAGATCGTGGTGCCCGTGTTCGACGCCGCGGGCGAGCTGATCGCCGTGCTGGACGTGGACAGCACCATCCCGGACGCCTTCGACGACGTGGACCGCGAGCACCTGGAGCGGATCGTGGCGCTGCTGAGCCCGCGGGAGAGCCGGCCGGTGGTGGCGACGGGGTAGGGGGAGCGGCAGTGCGGGAGTGCGAGAGTGCGAGAGTGCGCCCCCGCCGGGAGATCCCGGCGGGGGCGCCGTCGCAGGGCCCTCACCCGGCTCGCTTGAGGCTCGCCACCCTCTCCCAATCCTGGGAGAGGGGGCAACTGAGGACGCCAGCACCTGCCCCGCGTGAGGGATTTCGGCCCGAAGGGGCGAGACCCGGCGGCAGTTTGCCGGGGCTCGACTCCGTTGGCGAGCGTTGTTTGCTCGCCTACGGAGCCGCAGCCCGACCCCGGCGCAGCCGGGGGCACGCCCGAACCGCGGTGAAAATCCGTATCTGTAGAAGCTTACAACGACTTACCCGGCACGGAGCATGCTCCCGCCGCGTGCCTCCCGGACCGCCGGGACACAGGCAAACCACGCATGACGGAGAGGACCATGGCGGACAAGAGCATCCACAAGGTCAGCTCGGCGACCTCGCCGCGCGGAGACATGGGGCAGAAGTACCTGGCCGCGGGCGTGAGCATCGGGATGCGCATGTGGGAGAAGGAGCCGGCCACCGACGCCAAGCCCGCGAGCACGCGCGACTACGAGACCGTGGGCTTCGTGGTGTCCGGCCGCGCCGAGTTGCACCTGGAGGGGCAGATGGTCCTGCTGGAGCCGGGCGACTCCTGGGTGGTGCCCAAGGGCGCCTCCCACACCTACCGCATCCTGGAGCCCTTCACCGCCGTGGAGGCCACGCACCCGCCCGCGCAGGCACACGGCCGCGACGAGGTGCCGGGGGCACACGGCCACGGCGGATCCGGAAACGGCTGACGGCGCCGGCCTCCGGCTTGCAAACGCGGGACGGATCCAGGAGGCGCGGACGGAGCATCGCCGCGCCCCGCCGCAACCTGCACCCGGTGGTAGACATGCGCGCGCTGCTCGCCCTCGTGTTCCTCGCCCTCGCGCCCTCGCTGGCCTCCACGCAGCAGCGGCGGTCCGCGGAGGACGAGGGCCCGCTCATCAGCCGCGGCGACGCGGCCGTGACCGCGGGCTTCGTGGTCGGCAGCGCGGCGCTCTGGCCGGTGGACCGCTACCTGGCGACGCGCATCCAGGACTCCACCGTGCAGGCGGTGGAGTTCGCCCGCAGGGCCGCCACCGGGTTCAACACGCTGGCCCGGCCCGGGGCGCTGGTGGTCTCGGGCGCGCTCTTCGCGGCAGGCGCGGCCACGGGCAACGACGGGATGCGCCAGGTGGGTCGGCACGGCGCCGAGGCGGTGGTGCTCGCGGAGATCCTCACCCGCGGGGTCAAGGCGATCGCCGGACGCGCCCGCCCCAACGTCAACCCGGACGACCCGCGCGACTTCGAGCTGGGCCGCGGCTGGGGCGACAACCGCTACCAGTCCTTCTTCTCCGGCCACGCCTCCGACGCCTTCGCCGCGGCCACGGTGTTCACGGCCGAGACGGCGCGCAGGAACCCCGGCTGGGAGTGGCCGGTGGGGGCGGTGCTGTACGGCGGCGCGGCGCTGGTGGGCGTGTCGCGCATGTACGACAACAAGCACTGGGCGACGGACGTGCTCGCCGGCGCGGCGCTCGGCACCTTCGTGGGGCTCCAGGTGGTCCGCTACCACGGCAAGCGGGACGACGAGGACGTCGAGCCGGCGCCGGACGGCGGTTCGCCGGGGACGTCGGTGTCGCTGACGCTCGGCGGCGGCGGGGTGTCGCTGGGGGTGGGGCCGGGGTGGTAGGGAGACGGCAGGGAACAGGGAATAGGGAACAGGGAACAGCCTGCTTCATTCGGTTCACGCGTAGCGTGAAGCGCCACGGCAACGGCGCCCCCGCGGGGAGATCCCGGCGGGGGCGCCTTTCGTTCGTCGCGCGTCGGGACAGCTGTCAGCTCCCCGGCGGGGCCAGGCAGGGCGTGTCCGCGGCAGAGTCGGCGGCAGAGTCGGCGGCGCGGAGCACCTGGTCGCGGGTGGCGGCGGCGTCCAGCTTGTGCGTGACGCAGGATCCGCCGGGGCCAACCTTCGCCACGGCGCGGTAGACGGTCACGCGCTCCGGGTCCTCCGGCGACTCGTTGGCGCGCACCTCCACGATCAGCGCCTCCGGCGCGGCGCTCTCCCCGGCCCCGCGCACCCGCCACTCCAGGCTGTCCCCCAGCGACGAGAACGCCGAGGTGATGGTGCCCCACAGCACCAGCGGCTGCTCGGCGCCGTCCGGCGCCCGCAGCGTGATGGACATGCGCGCGTCGTCGTCCAGCACCAGTACCTCGTAGCCGCCAAGGCCGGGGCACTCCTGCGTGGAGCCGCCCGTCTCCTCGTCGACGCGGACCGTGGTGCAGCTCCCCTCCGCCAGCGAAGTCACGACGCTGCGCAGGGTGTCCGCCGCCGGGTTCGGCACCGGCACGGAGACCGGAGGCTGCGAATCGGCGGCGGCGGTCGTTGCCGCCGCGGCGCGCGGTTGCGCGTCGGGAGCGGACCCGCCGCACGCGGCCAGCGTCGAGGCGAGGGCGAGCAGACCGAAGCGGCGGAGAGTCGGAGAGCGCATGGGAGCGGCAGAGGAGGAAGGAGGGACGGGCCGGAGCGGAGGAACGCGTGAAGCTACGACGCGCCCCAGGACGCTGCCAGTCTGGACAAACGACGTCGGCCGGGACCCTCTCGAGGATCCCGGCCGACGTCGCAGTTCAGCGTACTCCGTACTTCGTACTCCGTACTGCCATTTCCCCTACCAGTCCTTCTGCTCGCCCTCTTCCTCCTCGTCACCCGACGCCGCGGGCTGCGGCTCCACCTTGCGGGTGGTGTCCACGGCGGGGAGGCGGCGCGCCCGCAGCAGCCCGTTGAAGGCGGCCACGTCGCCGGACACCACCTGGTCCATGCGCGCGAGCTCCGCGTCCAGGCGCTTCGACAGCGTGTCGAACACGGCGTAGGTCTGCTCCGTGGGCCGGGCCTCGGCGCTCTCCACCACCCCCAGCAGCGCCGCCAGCTTGTTGTTCAGGCGGATGGGGTAGTTGAGCGGGTCCTGGTTGCTCTGCAGGCGCACCTGGTAGATGGTCTCCTCCACCGCGCCCAGCCGGGCCCGCAGCGAGTCGGCGGCGGCGGTGACGGCGGGGTCGTCGGCCCGCTTCGCCCGGTCGTCCACCTGAGAGCGGATGTCGCGGATGCGGATCACCGCCTCGTTGGCGCGGGTGGTCGCCTCGCGGATGCGGGTGGCCAGCTCGAACTGCCGCTCCAGGTCCTGCTGCGTCACCGTCGTGAGCCGCGGGTCCTTGCGGACCGTGAACTCCTGCTCCTGCCGCGCCCCGTCCACGGTCAGCCGCACCCGGTAGGTGCCCGGCACCACGCGCGGGCCGTTGCTCCCCGCCGCCCACAGCACCATCCCCGGAAAGGTCGTCGGCCCCGGCGTGCGCAGGTTCCAGACGAAGCGGTTCATCCCGGCCTTGGTGGGCACCCTGGGCTCCGCGGGCGTCGCGGGCCCGTCGTCGTCGTCGCCCCCGCCCTGCCCCGCCCCGCCCGAGCGCGCCGAGTCCGCCGCGCTCCCGCTGAACGAGCGCACCACGCGCCCCTGCGCGTCCAGGAACTCCAGCGTCGCGCGCCGGGCCGGGCGCTCCAGCCGGTAGTACACGGCCACGCCCTGGTCCACCGCGCGCACCGGGTCCACCGGGTCGAACAGGTGCACCCGCCCGCCCGCGGCCCGCGGCGAGAGCTGCCGCAGCGGGGCGATGTCGTCCAGCACGTAGAAGCCGCGGCCGTGCGTGGCGATCACCAGGTCGTTCTCCTCCACCGCGATGTCCGACACCTGCGTCACCGGCAGGTTCTGGCGCAGCGACTGCCAGCTCGCCCCGTCGTTCCAAGACACCCAGATCCCGTTCTCCGTCCCGGCGTACAGCAGCCCGGCGCGCCTGGGGTCCTCCCGCACCGCGCGGAGGAAGTCGCCCTCCGGGATCCCCGTGGTGATCCGCGTCCAGGTCCGCCCGTAGTCCTCCGTGCGGAACAGGTACGGCGCGCGGTCCTCCTGCTGGTAGCGGTTCGCCGCCACGTACGCCTTGCCCGCCGCGTGCGGCGACGCGTCGATCAGCGAGATCCGCGCGAACTCCGGCAGCTCCGGCGGCGTCACCCGGGTCCACGTCTGCCCGCCGTCGCGGGTCAGGCTGACCACCCCGTCGTCCGAGCCCACCCAGATCGTCCCCGCCTCGTGCCGCGAGGGCGCCACGGTGAAGATGGTGCCGTACGTCTCCACCCCCGTCTGGTCCAGGGTGATGGGGCCGCCCGAGGGGCCCAGCGTCCGCGGGTCCGCGCGCGTCAGGTCCGGCGAGATCCGCTCCCAGCTCTGCCCCTCGTTCGTGGTGCGGAAGAGGTGCTGCGAGCCGGTGTAGATCACCCGGGGGTCGTGCGGCGAGAAGACGATGGGGTACGTCCACTGGAAGCGCTCGGCGATGTCCTGCGCCGAGTGCCCCATGGGGTTCTCCGGCCACACCTGGATGTTGCGGCGCTGGCCCGTCTCCCGGTCGAAGCGCGTCAGCAGGCCGCCGTAGCTCCCGGCGTAGAACACGTCCGTGTCGCGCGGGTCCGGGGCGATGTAGCCGCTCTCGCCGCCGCCCACCGCGTAGAACTGGCTCCCGGTGCCGTCGCTGGGCAGGCACAGCGTGCTGTTGTCCTGCTGCGCGCCGCACACCTGGTAGGGGAAGTGCTTGGTGGTCACCACGTGGTACATCTGCGCCGTGGGGAAGTCCTGGTCCGTCCAGCTCTCCCCGCCGTTGACGCTGACGTTGCCGCCGCCGTCGTTCGCCTGCACCATCCGCTTGGGGTCCGCCGGGTCGATCCACAGGTCGTGGTTGTCGCTGTGCGGCGTGCGGATCGCCTTGTAGGTCTTCCCCCCGTCCGTGCTCTTCCAGAAGCCCACGTTGAGCACGTAGACGGTCGCCGTGTCCACGGGGTCGGCGTAGATGCGGGTGTAGTAGAAGGCCCGCTGCCGCAGCTTGCGCTCGTCGTTGACGCGGGTCCAGGTGGCCCCCGCGTCGTCCGAGCGGAACACCCCGCCCGAGTCCGCCTCCACGATGGCGTACACGCGCCTGGGGTCCGCCCCGGACACCGACACGCCGACCTTGCCCACCAGCCCGCCCGGGAGCCCCGGGTTGCGGGTCAGCTCCGTCCAGGTCTCGCCGCTGTCGGTGGACTTGAAGATCCCGCTTCCCGGGCCGCCGCTGGAGAGCGACCAGGGCGTGCGGTGCACCTCCCAGAGCCCCGCGTACATCGTCTTGGGGTCCGAGGGGTCCAGCACCAGGTCCACGGCGCCGGTGCGCTCGTCGCGGAACAGCGTCTTCGTCCAGGTCTTGCCCCCGTCCGTGGTGCGGAACACGCCCCGCTCCTCGCTGGGTCCGTAGGTGCGCCCCAGCGCCGCCACGTACACGCGGTCGCAGTCCGCCGGGTCCACGCGCACCCGGGCGATCACGTGCGTCTCGCGCAGGCCCGCGTGGCTCCAGGTCTTGCCGCCGTCCGCGCTGCGGTACAGGCCGTCGCCCTGCATCACGTTGCCGCGCAGCTGCGCCTCGCCCATGCCGGCGTACACCACGTCCGGGTTGGCCTCGCACACCGCCAGCGCGCCCACCGAGCTGCTGGAGAAGTGCCGGTCGGACACGGGCCGCCAGGTGACGCCGCCGTCCGCCGTCTTCCAGACGCCGCCGCCCGTGGCGCCGAAGTAGTACTCCAGCGGCCGCTTGGTGCTGCCCGCCACGGCGATCGATCGTCCTCCGCGCAGCGGGCCGATGCTCCGCCACCGGAAGGGCGAGAGGAGGGTGGTGTCGTACCCGGCGGGGCCGCTGGCGGCGCCGCGCTGGGCGTGGAGGGTGGCGTCGGGCGCGCTCGCGAGCAGTGCGAGTGCGGCCGCGGCAACGTATCGCATCGGTGGTCCGGTTGAAGGGTTTGGACTGCTTTTTACTGCAACTGCTTCCGACGGCGTGAACGACGGGTTCGGGCGTGCCCCTCGCTGGCGCTCGGGTCGGGCTGCGGCTCCGTAGGCGAGCAAACAACGCTCGCCAACGGAGTCGAGCCCCGGCGGAAACTGCCCCGCCGGGTCTCGCCCCTTCGGGCCGACATCCCTCACGCGGGGCTGGCGCTGGCGTCCGCTGGGGCCCCCCACCCCGGCGCTTCGCGCCGACCCTCCCCCGCAAGCGAGGGAGGGGAAAACTACGCGGATCTGCCGTGCTCCCCCTTCCCTCGCT
>JBFMFL010000200.1:0-12862 GCA_040752145.1 Gemmatimonadota bacterium | reverse complement strand
CGGCCCGGAGGGGCGAGACCCGGCGGGGCAGTTTCCGCCGGGGCTCGACTCCGTTGGGCTGCGTTGTTTGCAGCCCTACGGAGCCGCAGCCCGACCCCGGCGCCAGCCGGGGGCACGCCCGAACCAGCAGTTCAAGCAGTTTAAGATCAGTGCAGGGCGCCCGAGTGCAGCTCGCCTTCGCTCATGTGGCGCAGGTCGCCGGTCTTGGGCGGCTGGCCGGTGACGATCCCCTTGACCAGCTCGAACAGCACCAGCGGCTGCGGGCGGTCGCTCTTCTGGTAGACCACCGAGTGCGCCTCCACCAGGATCAGCGCGATGCGCGGGTCGTCCGGGCCGCCGTCGCGCTCCCCGCCCTCGTCCCCGAACCAGGCCCGCCAGTCCGGCGCGTACAGCTCGTGGATCTTGGCGCGGTCGCGGGAGATGCGGGCGGTGCCGCTCACCGACACCCACTCCCGCGTGCGGTCCTTGTAGAAGGCCAGGTTGACGTGCGGATCGGTCTCCAGCTCGTCCAGCTTGTGGGTCTCGACGTCGGTGACGAACCAGAAGTCCGTGCCCTCGGTGTGCTGCTGCGTCGCCATGGGGCGGGACACCAGGTGCCCGTCGGGGCGGCGGGTGGTGAACATGGCGATCTCGATGCCGTCCACCAGCGCGTACAGGTCCTCCAGCTTCCTGGGCGTGGGGACCCGGTCGTCGTCGCGGTTGTGCTCCGTCGCGTTCAAGGTCATCGCTTCCTCCGGCCGTCGGGTTGCAGAGTTTGTCCAGGGTCGGGGGGACAAGCACGAGGCGTGCCGCCCCCGTCCGGCCGGACCTCCGCCGCCGGGCGCGGGTAGACGTGTGGCCGGCCGGGACTTGCGCGCGCCCGGCCGCGGTTGTCCATTTCGGGAAACCGCCCAGACGCCCGACGGCTCACGCCGGTCCCGGACCCCGCCCCCACGGCGCGGTCCCGGGCGGCCCCGGCAGTACCGCGACCGAGCACAGATGAAGACGATCCTGATCGTGGAAGACCAGTGGGACACCATGGCCATCCACTCCATGTACCTGGAGCGCCACGGCTACCGCGTCCTCAAGGCGGAGAACGGCGAGGAGGGGGTGGACGCCGCCCGCCGCAACCTCCCCGACCTGATCCTCATGGACCTGTCGGTGCCTCGGCTGGACGGCTTCGGGGCCACGGAGGCGCTGAAGCGCGACCCGGACACCGGCCACATCCCCATCGTGGTGATGACGGCGCACGCCTACGGCTCGGTGGGCAAGCGCGCCGTGGCCGCCGGCTGCGACGGGTTCCTCGCCAAGCCGCTCGATCCGCGCCGGGTGCTGGAGGAGGTCCGCAACCGCATCGGCCCCGGCGGCAGGCCCAACTGACTGACGCGCGGGAGCGCGCGCATCCGGGCGCGCTCCCGCCTCCCCCGCACGATTTTCCTTGCGTGCGCCCGCCTTGTTCGATATATACCTAAATAGACAGCAATCGAAAGAACGACACGGCTGGCTCCCCGGGTGAGCGGAGGCACGGATGTCCGGAGTGGAGATGGAGAAGGCGCTCGGCTTCCTCAAGGCGCTGGCGGACGAGAGCCGCCTGCGGCTGGTGGGGCTGCTGGCGGAGCGGGAGCGCAGCGTGGGGGAGCTGGCGGAGGCGGTGGGGCTGCGCGAGCCCACGGTGTCGCACCACCTGGCCAAGCTGGCGGCGGCGGAGCTGGTGGAGATGCGCGCGGAGGGCACCACCCACTTCTACCGGCTGCGCACCGACAGCCTCCAGCGGCTGGGGCGGGAGGTCTTTTCCGTGGAGCGCATCGCGGCGCTCGGCGCGGACGCGGGGGAGGACGCCTGGAAGCGGAAAGTGCTGCGCACCTTTTTGGAGGGGGAGCGGCTCACCAAGATCCCCGACACGCGCAAGAAGCGGCAGGTGATCCTCGAATGGCTGGCGGAGCGCTTCGAGGAGGGGACCGACTACCCCGAGGCGCGGGTCAACGAGCTGATCCGCCGCCACCACCCGGACACCGCCACGCTGCGCCGCGAGCTGGTGGGCGCCCGCCTGCTGCGGCGCGAGGCCGGCGTCTACTGGCGGGTGGCGCCGGAGCCGGCCGCCTCGGAGGAGGAGGAGGAGGAGTGAGCGGCATGCCCGACGGCCTCCGCCCGTACCCGCGCCGCTGGGTGCCCGCGGAGCTGGACCCGGCCGACGTGGAGGCGCTCGCCCGCGCCTACGACGCGCTGGAGGCGCGCCCGGTGGCGGACGCCGCGGAGCTGGAGCGGCTGATCCTCGACTGGGACGAGCTGGAGTGCCTGGTGGACGAGGCGCACTCGGCCGCGTTCGCCGACATGACGGGCGACACGACCCGGGCGGACTTCGCGGAGCGGTACTCGGTGGTGGCGGAGCGGATGGTGCCGCTCGGCGAGGAGCGCAGGGCCCGCATGGAGCGCAGGGTGCTGGACTCCCCCGCCGCCGCCGGGCTGGGCCCCGGGTACGGGCCGTTCCTGGCGGACCTGCGGGCGGGCGCCTCGCTCTTCCACGCGGACAACGTGGCGCTGCGGGCGGAGGAGCTGCGGCTGGCGCACGAGTTCGAGCGCACGGCGGGCGCGCAGCGGGTGCGGGTGCGCGGGGACGTGCTCCCCGTCACGCGCGTGGCCCCGCTGCTGGAGAGCCGGGACCGCGCCCTCCGCGAGGAGGCGTGGCGGGCGCGCGCCGCCGTGCAGCTCGACGACGCGGACGCCCTGGACGGCGTCTACGACGGGCTGCTGGAGGTGCGCGGGGCGGTCGCGCGGAACGCGGGGCTCTCCGACTTCCGCGAGTTCCGCTTCCGGGAGCTGCGCCGCGCCTACACCCCGGAGGACTGCCTGGCCCTGCACGACGCGATCGAGCGCGTGGTGGTCCCCGTGACGGCGGCGGAGATGGAGCGCCGGCGGGAGCGGCTGGGGCTGGACTCGCTGCGGCCCTGGGACCTGGCCGCCGACCCGGAGGGGCGGGAGCCGCTCCGGGGCCCGGAGGGCGCCGGCCGGCTGGTCGACGGGTGCGCCCGCGTCCTCGGGCGCATGGACCCGGAGCTGGGGGCGCTCTTCCGCGGCATGGCGGGGGCGGGGCTGCTGGACCTGGAGAGCCGGCCGGGGAAGGCGTCGCCCGGCTTCATGACCCTCTTCGGGCTGCGGCGGCTCCCGTTCGTCTCCATGAGCGCGGTGGGGACCCGGCGCGACGTGGACACCCTGCTCCACGAGGCCGGCCACTCGCTCCACTACCTGCTCGCGCGGGACCACCCGCTCCGCCTCCTCCGCTTCCCCCGCCTGGAGCTGGTGGAGACGGTGGCCATGGCGACCGAGCTGCTGGCCCGCCCGCACCTGGACGAGATCTGGCGGGGCGAGGAGCTGCGCCGCGCCCTGGACGACCGGATCGTGGCCGTGCTCGCCCTGCTCCCCTTCTACGCCATGGTGGACGCCTTCCAGCACTGGGCGTACACCCGGCCGGGGCACTCCGCGGAGGAGCGGAGGGCGCGCTGGCGGGAGCTGGAGGCGCGCTTCCGCCCCTGGACCGACTGGACGGGGCTGGAGGAGGCGATGGGGACGGGCTGGCAGTTCCACCACGTGTTCGCGCTCCCCTTCTACTACGTGGAGTACGCCATCGCGCAGGTGGCGGCGCTGCGCATCTGGCTGGCCTCGCTCCGCGACCGGCGGGGCGCGCTGGAGCGGTTCAGGGCGGCGCTCGCCCTGGGCGCCACGCGCCCGCTCCCGGAGCTGTTCCGGGCCGCGGGGACGGAGATGCGCTTCGACGAAGCGATGCTGCGCGAGGTGGTGCGGGGCTCCATGGCGCAGGTCGGCGCCGGCCCGCGGGGGTAGGCGGGGGGAAGCACGAGGGGCCCGGCGCGCCGGGCCCCTCGTGTGATTCAGAGCGGGGCGCCCTTCTCCACCCAGGCGGCGATCTGGTCCGCCCCCGCGATGCGCTTCACGACACGCTCACCGCGGACGTCGATGGCCGGCATGGTGTGGACTCGCCGCTCGACGACGACGATCTGAGGCACCGCCGGATCGCCGGGAAAGTCCTTCCAGATGTAGCGCAGCGCGGAGTCGTTGGTCCAGTTCCTCCCCAGCGACACCTGGTCGAAGCTCCCGAAGCGCTGGAGGAACGCGAGCCCATGGTCCTGGGTGACGCGGTACACTTCGACGCGCGGATAAGGGTCGCTCCGCACCCCGAACGCGAACCCGTCACGAGTCCCGACAATCCGCGGCAGATCCTTCGACAGCAGGCGGATCCGGCCGTCGCGACGGGACACGACGTACGACTTGATCCGGCCGAGCTCCGCCGGGCTCCTGGCTCCCTGGGGAGAACACCCACCTGCACGAGTCCCCATTCCGCGGTGAGCTCGGCCGCCGAACCGGCCAGGTCGTGGACGCCGCTCCGGCCGGCCGTGAAGGTGACGGTTCCGCCGCGGCTCTCCACGTTCACGGCCTCGTATTCCGGGATCTCCACCTCCCAAGTCCTCTTTCCCACCGGACGAGTAGGCGCGCAGTCCCGGCGTCAACATGGGTAGATGCAGGATGCTGCCGCCGAAGCAGGCGAGGTATCCACCCGCCAGTGAGACGCTCAGCAGCGGGTCGCCTCCTCCCGGAGATACGCCGAAGGAGCGAACGGGCACGCCTTCGGGCGTAATCTCCTGGACCGGCCGCCCTTCCCCCGTGCTGAGCAGGTACAGACGGTTGCCCTCCGCGCAGACGTCGCCCGCGGGGAATCCGAGCCGGATCGACTTCAGCCAGCGGCGTCCGGACGAGCCGGGGTCGAAGACCTCGAGACGCTGGCTCATGGCGTCCAGCACGTACAGCCGGTCGGAGGCGTCCACGGCGAGGGCGACAGGAGCCTGGAACTCCCCCGGGCCGCGCCCCGCCCTCCCCATCTCATCGAGCAAGGTGCCGGCACGGTTGAACACCCGAACGCGTTGCGCCGAGGCGTCCAGGACGTAAAGGTTCCCCGCGCGGTCCGCGGCAACGTCCGTGACGTCACCGAACGTCCGCACGGGATCCCCACCGGAGACACCGATGCTCGCGACGGGCTCGAAGGTGATGTTCCCCTGAGTTCCACGCCCGAGCCGAGCCCCGTCGCCCGTGCAGGCAACCATCGAAGCCGCGAGCAGCAAGCCCACGGATCTAGCCACGTACCACACGCCGCGAGTCATGATCGCATCCGTCGCGTGAGCGGGATCGAAGTACCCAAGGAGGGTCACCCGTGAAACCCAAATGTCCCGGCGACTCTACCGGTCAAGTTCCGCAGCGGGAGTTCGTGCAGGTGGTGGGGGTCAGGCTGCATGGGCAGCCTCCCGATACCGGCAGCTGGTCACCCCGATGCAGGTGGTGTTCGAACAGCCTCCTCCGTCAACACCGTCTCCTCCGGGGTCCTGCTCGGGATCGACCGCTTGCGCCTGTGCCTGCGAGATGGCCGGCCACGCCGGGCCGGCGGCTGACCCGTACGTGCCGAAAAGTGCGAAAACGCCGAGCGCGAGCACGAAGCTGCGGAATACCCGCTTCATTTCTTGCACGGTTTTCCCCGGGAAGGGCGGACTGGACCCACACTCGCAATTGCGCAGAGTAAGCGCCCGCCTGCCCGCTTACAAGCATGTCGTCGGCGGGAGGAGCCGTTCACGAGCACGAGGGGCCCGGCGCGTCGGGCCGGCGGCGCCCCCCCGCCCCCCTCGTGATATCTGCTGACCGGACGGGATCAGTTGCCGTCCAGCTTCCAGGTGATGGGGAGGGAGATCACCACCCGCACCCCCTTGCCTCCCACCCTGGCCGGGCGGAACCGGAACCTCTCCGCCGCCCGGAGCGACGCCGCCTCGAAGCCCTCGTGCGAGGTGGAGACCACGGCCACGCTCCCCGGCTCCACCCTGCCCTCGGCGTCCACCACGAAGCGGAGCACCGTCTGCCCGGCGATCCCGGCGTCGCGCAGCAGCGGCGGGTAGAGCCGCTGGAGCACCGACTGCATCTCCGCCGCGTTGCGCAGCGCCGGCCGCTCCTCCACCGCCTCTATGGCGAGCGCGCCGCCGTCCGGGGCCGGCGTGACGGAGCCGGTCGGCGGGCGGTCGTCGCCCGGGACCTTGGGGCCGATCACGTCGGCAGGGGTCCCGATCCCGCTGGCCATCTCCCGCGTGACGGGCTGGTCCGACGGGCTGAACTTGGGCAGCTCGGCCGGGATCTCGTCGGGCGGGACGGGGTTGACGAAGTCGCCCTGCTTGGGCGGCGCGGACTCCCGCGGCTGCTCGATGGGCTGCGGCGGCGCGGGCGGCGGCGGGACCGGCGCCGGCTTCACCTCCTCCGGGTAGTAGTCGTCGATCGGGATGTCCCGGATCAGGTACCTCTTCTGCTCCCCGCCGGACGCGAGCAGAACGCCGCCCAGCAGGAGAACGTGCGCCCCCGCCGAGACGGCCATCATGGTGGGGCTGAGGATCCGGCGCCTGCGGCTTTTCGTGTCGAGCTTGGAGAACATGCGCCACCGTCCCGTGCGGAGGTGTGGGCGGAAACGGCCAGGGCGGCCGGGGGAGCCGGGTGAGTTCGGACCCCCGCCAGCCGGGCAACGCGCGTTCCCCGCCCCGCCACGCGGCCAAGCCGTTTGCGCGCAGCGCATTGCGCTTTCCGGGCGGCCAGGGTGCGCCCGCGCTCCGTCTGCGCCGGAGGACAGCGCCGCCCCCGGAAATGGGACAGGCCGCGGACGTTCAGGCCGGATCGATCCGGTACACCCGTCCGTTGACGGAGAGCACGTACAGCTCGCCCGCCGCGTCCTCCCCGAAGCTGAGCACGTTGTCCACGTCGCCCAGCGCCCACTCCCGCCGGTCGGCCGCCTGGCCGTTCGCGTAGCGGAAGCTGCGGATCCACCCCTGGCAGTAGTCGGAGTAGAAGTAGTGCCCGCGGAGGGCGGGGATGCGGCTCCCCCGGTACACGTAGCCGCCGGTGACGGAGCACCCCTCGGAGTGCGGGTACTCCAGCACGGGGAGCACCTTCCCGGTCCGCTCGCACCCGTCGGCGGGGCGGAAGCACCGGCTCCCCTCCATCACGTTCCACCCGTAGTCGAGCCCCGCGCTCCCGGCGGGGACCACGTTGATCTCCTCCAGCGCGTTCTGCCCCACGTCGGCCAGGTACAGCAGCCCGGCCTCGCGGTCGAAGGCGAAGCGCCAGGGGTTCCGCACGCCCGTCGCCCAGATCTCGCCGCGGGCGCCGGCCTGCCCCACGAACGGGTTGTCGGCCGGGACGGCGTACGGGTCGCCGGCGTCCACGTCGATGCGGAGGACGGCGCCCAGCAGCGTCGCCCGGTTCTGGCCGTGCCCCTGCGGGTCGCCGCCGCCACCGCCGTCGCCCATCCCCACGTACAGCTTTCCGTCCGGCCCGAACACCACCAGCCCGCCGTTGTGGTTGGCGAACGGCTGCGCCACCTGGAGGATCGGCTTCGCGGAGGCGGGGTCGGCGCGGTTGCGGTCCGCGCCCACGCTGTACCGCTCGATGCGCGTGTCGCCGCCGCGGTCGGTGTAGTTGACGTAGAAGAAGCCGTTGGCGGCGTACGAGGGGTGGAAGGCGGCGCTGAGCAGCCCGCGCTCGCCGCCGCTGGAGACGCGGTCGGTGATGTCCAGGAACGGCGCGGGGAGGAGCGCGCCGTTCTCCACCACGCGGATGCGCCCCGGCTGCTCCACGACGAACAGGCGCGCGTCGCCGCGGGGCGCGGTCAGGTACACGGGGCCGCTGAGCCCGGCCGCCACCTCCGTCAGGCGGACCTCCGCGGCGCCGTCCGGCGGGTCCACGGTGCGGCCGGGATCGTCCGAGCAGCCGGCGAGGATCAGCAGGGCCAGGGCGAGGCGGAGCATGGGCGGCCTCCGGAGACGGTGCGGGTGGAGCGTCGGCGGGCGGCGGAGCGCCGCGCAGCGAACGTCGTACCCGGAGGGGAGTGCGAAAGTGCGGGAGTGCGGAGCGGCGGCTACCCGAGGAGCTGCACGGGGTCGCCGGGGCGGACCGTGCCGGGGTGGAGGACGCGGGCGTACACGCGCGACTCGCCCGGGTGCAGCTTCTGGGAGATGCGGGTGAAGTCGCCGTCGGCGAAGGACGGGACGATGTTCTTGCACGGCGCGGTGTAGGAGGTGACCTCCAGCACCACCTGGTCGCCCAGGGCGAGGCGGGCGCCGGGGACCACCCGGTCCCAGGGGAGGCCGGCGACGGTGACGTTCTCGCCGGTGGTGCCGGGGGCGATGGGGTGCCCTTCGGCGCGAAGGCGCTCGATCAGCTCCAGAGAGTACAGGCACACGGCCCGCCTGGGCCCGCCGTGGAAGCGGCGGTTGCGCTGGCGGTCTCCCATCAGCCCCTGCGGGGTGACCTCCGCCTGGGCGACCGGGAGCTTGGGGACGCCGCCGTCGGAGACGCTCACCTGGTGGATTCGGGCGCTCACGGGGTCACCATCCTCCCGCCAGCTCCACGCCGCACAGCTCGCTGGGGGCGTCGGGGTCGTCGCGGTCCACCACCACCCAGGCGCGGTCCCGCGAGCCGGGCGGCACCGCCAACCCCTCCACCTTGCCGGTGAACGGGTCGCCCCGCTCGTCGCGCAGCAGCGTCCAGCGCGCGCCGCCGTCCGCGCCCAGCACGCCCAGCGAGGAGCCGGCCACCCGGCCGTCGCGGGTGGCGTCGGGCGAGTCCTCGGCGGAGGCGCAGAAGAGCAGCCGCCCGCCCGCGAGGGCGGCGTCGGTGAAGCCCAGCCGCAGCCCGTCCACCGTCCCCAGCCGGTAGCGGACCACGTCGCCCGGCTCGGGCGGGGGCGCCGCGTCCGGGTCGCGGAGGTAGGCCCGCAGCGCGTCCCACTCCAGGTCGCAGGTGGCGTCCACGGGGAGCACGCCGCCCCGGGCGGCGCCGTTGCCGCGCCCGAACAGGCGCACGCGGCCGTCCATCCACACGGCGCCCTCCACGTTCAGCTCGCTCCCGGCGAAGTCGGCGGCGGCGCGCAGGAGGGCGTACAGCGCGGAAGCGTCGCGCAGCGCCACGGCGGGCTCGCCCCTCGCCCACCCCTCCAGCACCGCCACCTGCTCGCGCCGCGGCGACGAGCCCGAGCCGAAGGCCAGGAGCACGTCCCCGCCCTCCCCCGGCACGGCCACGCACGCCTCCAGGTCCAGCTTGTACTCCTTGGTGCCGCGCCGGTCGTCGAACTGGCGCTTCCCTCCGTGCCCGGCCGGGAGGTGGACGGCGTCGGCGCGCAGCGTCTCCGGGTCCACCAGCGCCACGAAGTTGGCGTCGTCCTGCACCACGGCGATCCGCCCGTCCACCCACGCCAGGCTGGACCCGGCGCGCACGTGCCCCGGGCGGTCGGCGTCCGGGTCCGCGCCCGCGCCGTACAGCAGCGGCGTCCGCGACACCACGCGCGCCACCAGGGCGGGGTCCTCCACGGCCTCGACTTCTCGCATCATCCTCCCTGGCGGAAATGGGTCCGCGCGGCCGATCGGCAAACCGTGGGCCCGTTGGGGAGCCGAACCGCCAGCCCTGCGTATAGTATGGGCGGGACTCTGGCGACGGCTCGACCGCGCAATCGGCACTTTATGGCCGGCCCGATTCCTCCTCCGCGCGCCGTGCCTCCTCGATGCGGCTGCGGAACGCCTCGCGGCGGCGCTCTCCTTCCTCAGCGGATACACCCATAAGCCGCCATGCGCGCTCGGCGCAGCTGTCCGAAACGAGCGAGAGCAGGTCCAGGAAGTCGTGGTTGTAGGAGCGCGGTCCCAGCCCCTGGACCTGCGCGAACTCCTCCGGGGTCGGATCCTCGAAGTGCAGATCGGGAAGTGAGTTGAAGGCCAGGCCCTCCTCCCGTGCCTCCTCGGGCGGGAGGATGAACTCGAAGGCCGCGATCATCTCCTCGTCGCTGAACACCTTCTCGTCGCGAATCGGCATCGTGTCTCGTCCTGCGGTGGGGCACGTCAGACTCCCGGACCGGCGGGTCCGGAGATGGCACCGGCGGGAATGTACCAGCCGGCAGCGTTCTGCGTCGGTGCCGTGGTATTTCCTCAACACTCCCAACCCGAGCAGAGGAGGAGGCGTGCCCGGAGTCGTACGACACGCAGCCCTCATGGGCATGATGTTAGCGTTCGCCGCCTGTTCCGACACCAGCCCAGACCCGACCGCTTCGGAGGCGCGCGACAGGCCCGATTTTACAACGCTCTCACTCGACCCGACGGTCTGGGACATGGCGATCGTTCAGGACGAGTACGGATCGAACTACTCGCTCGACGACAGCCCCGAAGGTCAGGCTCTCCCGCCATACATCGACTCGGACGCGCTCCTCGGGGACGCGGTCGTATGCCGCGACCACATGGGCTCGGCCATCGTGTGGTGGGATAGCCCGAACGGTAACGGGCTCGTCGGCTTCCCGGCAAATCCGCCACTACGCTTCCACAACTACACCGGATACTTCACGGACCGCCGCGGACTTCGCTGGCGCAAGGCCGTGTACTCGACCAGTCAGGCATCCGAGGGTCAGGACAATGCCGGCAACGTGTGGAGATTCCAGGGGCGGTTCAACGCGCTGTGCCGCATGGGCCAGAAGCAGATGGGGCCGATTCGGGTCGACGCCCAGCTGGTATTCCCGAACGGCCCCATCGACCAGCCGGTGCTCGTGCGCCGGGGCACGGGCGGTGAAGGGTGCGGGGGCGATCTGACGTTCGTCTATGAACCTGTCTACGACCCATACGACCCCTACGGGCCCGAGGACGGCTGCGACGGCTCCTCCGGGGGTGGCGACGGTGGCGCGGGCGGGGGCGGCGACAACTGCCATGTCGAGTACATCTACATCGAGGTGTTCAACGGGAGCTCGTGGGACGTCTGGTGGGAAGGCAACGCCACCGTCTGCGAGTAGGCCCGCACCCCGCAACCAACCCCGACCGGAGCAACCGATGCGAACGCTGCTTCTCCTTGTCGCCGTCGCGACCGCCGCGGCGCACCCGGTGGCGGCCCAGGACGGCCGCCCGGCCCGCGTGCCCGTGACCGTCGCTCTTGCCGAAGGCTCCACGCTGGGCGACGCGCCCTTCCGCGTCCTGCGCCGCGCGGACACCTCCCCGCACGACGTGATCCTCCTCGCGCCCGACGCCGACGCGGCAGCGCTGTCCGAGGCCGTGGGCCAGCTCCTGACCATCCGCCGCGTGCAGGGGAACGTCCCGGCGGTCACCGGCGCGATGCGGGTGCGTCGCCCCGGGAGTGGCCGCGGCCCGCGCATGCTCCCGTGGGCGCCGCGGGTGCTGCAGGACCTCCGCCGCGCCGACACCCGGCCGCTCGCCGGGGTAGGCACGGTCCGGAGCGTCCAGGTGTGGCTCCCGCCGACCAGCCGGGGGCGATCCGGGACGTGACGCGCCGAGCGCCATGCTCGAGACCGCGGGCGCCTTCGAGATGGAGGCGCCCGCTCGCTTTCTCCCCCTCAGTTTACCGACCATCGGCGGGTTCCAAGGCCGGGTTTGAACGCCGCCCTGGCGTGTCCACTTTGTCCATGTTATCGTGTCCACCGACAACAGATCCGAAATGCACACTCCTTGTCCCGGTGCCCTCCATGTGCCTACCGCCCTACCCCGGCCCCCTGCGGATCGACCCCGAAGAGCGGATCCCGTACGTCTTCGTCCTCCGGGAGCTGACCGACGCCGGCATGGACGAGGCGGGCCTGGTGCTCTGGCAGGTGCTGCGCGACGTGCGCGCCTGGCTGGACGCCATCGCGGCGCCGGACGAGCCCACGCTGGGCGAGGAGGGGTGGAAGCTGGAGGGGCTGGTGCCGGAGCTGGCGATCACCCTTCCCGCGCTGGACCGGCTGATCCGCGAGCCCAACCCGGACGAGTCCACCATGGAGGCGGTGGCGCTGGGGTGCATGCAGGTGGGGCTGTGGGCGGAGGACGCGGCAGCCGGGCGCACGGCGCTCGCCTTCTTCCAGGCGGCGGAGGACGCGAACCACGACAACCCGCACTTCGCCTACAACGTGGGCCGCATCGCGCGGAAGCTCGCCATGTACGACGAGGCCGAGGCGTGGCTCAAGTGGTCGCACTGGGTGGCCCGCGGCGCCGCGCGCTGGGACGTGGCGGCGCTGTCGCTGTCCGGCCTGGGGAACCTCCATCGCCAGCGCGGCAACCTCCCGCTCGCCATGCGCTTTCACAAGGTGAGTTGGCGGGTTGCACGCAGACACGATCTCCGGACGCTGGAGGGCGACGCGCTGTACGATCTGGTCGGACTCAGCTTCGACTTCGGTGACACCAAGCTCGGGATGGAATATGCCACTCGGGCACTCCACGCGTACGGACCGGGGCATTCCCGCATCTACCGCCTGGCAAAGGATATCGCCTGGCTCTGGATGGACCAGTTCGGCGAGTTCGAAAGCGCAGCTCAGGTGTTCGTCGCGTTACTCGACCACGTCTGGGAGCCCGAGCGCAGGGTGATGCTGTACGCCAGCCTTGCAAGAGCCGCTGCGGGGGCCGGCTGGCGAGAGATGTTCGAGGAAATGTGGGTGGAGAGCTGGGCTACCATCCGGCACCAGTCGACCCGCGAATGTCACGCTGCGGCTCTCACGCAGCTCGCGCTTGCCGCCGGAAGTGTGGCCGACTGGGAACGAGCACGCATGGCGGCCGCAGAAGCATTGCGTGTGGCTCGTGCAAGAGAGGAAGGCGAAATAATCCTCATTGCAGAGTCGATCCTGGAAGCGGTATGCAGCGATGTGATCGCCGAAGAAGCAGTCCATACCGTGTTCCGGGACCGGCGAGCGCGACCGCCCGGCCTGCGTGGTGATGATACGGTCGCGCTCGCCACCGAGTTGACGGGAGCGATGAGGGTGCGGCGGGACGAAGCCCCACTTGGTCCCGCCTGCACCCGAGTCCGAATCGCAGTCTAGTTGCCGGACCCGTTGAACCCAGGC
>JBFMFL010000020.1:0-42127 GCA_040752145.1 Gemmatimonadota bacterium | reverse complement strand
TCCGTTGCACGCTCGCCCTGCTCCGCAGCGCCTCCTATCCGGTTTCTGTTCGTCGGCTCGACGGGTTCGCTACCCCGCTTCTTTCAGCGCTCCCCTCGCGGGAAAGCGCCTTGCGGATCGCTTCGGTTCCTACGACCAAGTTCCGGGAGGACTTTCACCTCCGGACCATCGCCCATGCTGGGCACACCAAAAACAACGGCCGGACCCTGAGGGGGTCCGGCCGCTGCTTTTTACTGCTCCTGCTCCTCGGCTTCTCAGCCGCGGTCCACCAGCTCGATCATGGCCAGCTCGGCGCCGTCGCCGCGGCGGTGACCCAGCTTCAGGACGCGGGTGTAGCCGCCCGGACGCGCCGCGAAGCGCGGGGCGATGCTGTCGAAGAGCTGCACCAGCACGTCGCGGTCCGCGATGTCGCGGGCGGCGAGGCGGCGGGCGTGCAGGTCGCCGCGCTTCGCGAGCGTGATCAGGCGCTCGGCGAAGGGACGCAGCTCCTTGGCCTTCTCGGTGGTGGTGTTGATCCGGCCGTGCCGGAAGAGGCTGATCGCCATATTGCGGAGCAGCGCCTCACGGTGCTCCGCGGTGCGGCCGAGCTTGCGGCCCCTGTTCGCATGACGCATATGAACTACTCCCTCTCGGAATCCGTTTCGGTCTGGTCGTCACCGGCGTCCTGGATCTCGCCGCCGGAGCCGCTGGGCTGCTCGGTCGCCCACCACAGAGAACCGTCCTCCCCCTCCTCGAACTGGATGCCGAAGCGGAGGCCCTGGCCCAGCAGGAACTCGTTGATCTCCTGGAGGGACTTCTTGCCGAAGTTGTCGATCCCCAGCATCTGGGCCTCGGTCCGCTGCACCAGGTCCCGCACCGTCTGGATGTTCTCCTTCTGGAGCGAGTTGCGGCTGCGGACGCTCAGCTCCGTCAGGTCCTCGATGGGACGGCTGAGGAGGTCGCGGATGCGCGTCGGGACGGCTGCCCGCCCGTCGGCGCCGGCGGCGATGGCGCCGCCCCCGTCCGAGCCCCACTGGCGGCTCTCGGACCACTCGGGGCGCCCGCCGGCCAGGAAGCTCAGGTGCTCGATGGCGAGCCGCGCGGCGTACTGCACCGCGGAGCGGACCTCCACGGCCCCGTTGGTCTCCACGTCCAGGACCAGGCGGTCGAAGTCGGTGCGCTGGCCCACGCGGGTCTCCTCGACCACGAAGTTGGCGCGCGTCACCGGGTTGTAGATCGCGTCCACGCGGACCAGGTCCGCCGGCATGCCGCGGGGGACCGCGTGCTGCTCGGCCAGGACGAAGCCGCGGCCCTTGTTCACGTACAGCTCGATGCGCAGGTCGCGGTCGTCCTGCAGCTCGAGGATGTGGTGGTCCGGGTTGATCACCTGCACGGAGGCGTGCGGGCGGATGCTGCGCGCCGTCACGGCGCCCGCCTCGTTGGCCCGCAGCTCCAGCACCGCCTCCTCCACGTCCTCGTCCATGCGCAGGACCAGCGACTTGAGGTTGCGGATCACCTGGTGCACGTCCTCCACCACGCCGCCGATGGTCTGGTGCTCGTGCAGCACGCCGTCCGCCCGGAACGCCCAGACGGCGGCGCCGCGCAGGCTGGACAGCAGGATGCGGCGCATGGTGTTGCCGAGCGTGTGGCCGAAGCCCCGCTCCAGCGGCCGAAGTACGATCTGCCCTGTCCGCGGCTGCTCCGGCAGTCCCGGCATCTGAAGGCCGGTAAGATCGAGTTCCACTATATCCCTCCGGGATAAGTTCGGGATGCACAAGACGGGTCGAGCGGCGAGGGCCCGTCCGCCCCCGCCGCCGACCCGGTCTTCAGCTTACTTGCTGTAGAGCTCGACGATCAACTGCTCCTGAACAGCGAGCGGGATGTCCGCGCGGGTCGGGCGTCCCACCATCCGGCCGGTGCGCGTGCCCTCGTCCACCGCCAGCCAGCCCACCGTGGTCGGCTTGGTCTTGGCGGCCAGCGAGGCCTGCACCGGGAGGATGTCCTTGCTCTTGGGCGCGATGCGCACCTCGTCGCCGGGCTCCACCTGGAAGCTCGGGATGTCCACCAGGCGGCCGTTCACCTGCACGTGGCGGTGGCGGATGATCTGGCGGGCCTCCTTGCGGGAGGAGCCGAAGCCCATCCGGTACACGATGTTGTCGAGACGGCTCTCGAGCGCCACCAGGAGGTTCTCGCCGGTGATGCCGGGCTGGTGCGCGGCCTTCTCGAACAGCGTGCGGAACGGCTTCTCGGAAACGCCGTAGATGCGCTTCACCTTCTGCTTCTCGCGAAGCTGGTGCGCGTACTCCGACGCCTTGCGGCGGCGGGAGGCGGCCTGCCCGTGCTGCCCGGGGGCGTACGGACGGCGCTCGATCGGGCACTTCTCGGTGAAGCACTTGGTGCCCTTGAGGAACAGCTTCTGCCCCTCGCGGCGGCACAGCTTGCAGACGGGTCCGGTGTAACGGGCCATGAACCGTGTTCTCCTGAGATAGGATTTTCTCGCGGCTTCGTCCCCCCGACGGTCGCGGAGGTTTACGCCAGAACTGCCGGGAATAGGAAACAGGTGACAGGGAACAGCCGGCAGTTGCAGGCTGTTCCCTGTTCCCTACTCCCTGTTCCCTAAACTACACGCGGCGCTTCTTGGGAGGCCGGCAGCCGTTGTGCGGGATCGGCGTCACGTCGCGGATCGAGCGGATCTGCAGGCCGGCGGCGGCCAGGGCCTGGATCGCCGACTCGCGCCCGGAGCCCGGCCCCTGCACGTACACGTGCACGCGGCGCACGCCCAGGTTCAGCGCCTCCTTGGCGGCCTGCTCGGCGGCCACGGTCGCGGCGAACGGGGTGGACTTCTTGGAGCCCTTGAACCCGGCCTTGCCGGCGCTCCCCCACACGACGGCGTTGCCCGCCATGTCGGTGATGTTGACGATCGTGTTGTTGAAGGTCGCCTTGACGTGCGCGACCCCCTCGCTCTCTACGTGGCGCTTCGTCTTGGGACGGGCGCCCTGCTTCGGCTTCGCCATTCGCTCGATTCCTGGTGTGTGTTTCGCGGCCTACCGCGATTCCGGTCCCGCTCCCCGCCGGCGGCCGGCGGGGTGATCGCCGGGCACGGTGCCCGGCCCGACGCCCACCGCGGCTTACTTCTTCCCGGGCTTCTTCTTCCCGGCGATGGCGCGGCGCGGACCCTTCTTGGTCCGGGCGTTGGTGTGCGTGCGCTGCCCGCGGACGGGGAGACCCCGCCGGTGGCGAAGCCCGCGGTACGAACCGATGTCCATCAGCCGCTTGATGTTGCGGGCGATCTCCGAACGGAGCGCACCCTCCACCCGAATGGTGGTGTCGATGACGCGGCGAAGACGGTTGACCTCCTCGTCGCCCAGCGCATGCACCCGGGTGTCCGGGTTCACGCCGGCCTCGGCGAGGATCTTCTGCGCCGTCGGGCGGCCGATCCCGAAGATGTACGTCAGGCCGATCTCGATCCGCTTCTCGCGCGGAAGGTCGACCCCGGCGATACGAGCCATCGTGCCTCCTGAAAGTGCCGGACCTGTGGATTAACCCTGGCGCTGCTTGTGGCGCGGGTTCTTCTTGCAGATGATGCGAACAACGCCACGCCGCCGGATCACCTTGCAGTGCTCGCAGATCGGCTTCACACTCGCGCGGACCTTCATCGTCGCCTCCCCCGTCGTGATTAAACTGGAGCCTTGAAATGTACCCTGACTTCCGCGATCCCGCAACCCCGCGAGGAGTTACGGGCGCGCGGAAGCGTCGTTTCCGAGCAGCTCCAGGATCTCGCCCTGCACCTGGTCGATCGGCCGGTCGCCGTCGACGGTGTGGAGCGGTACGCCCGACTCGCGGTAGTACGCGACCAGCGGCTCGGTGGTGGTCCGGTACACCTCCAGGCGGTGCCGGACCGTTGCTTCACGGTCGTCGTCGCGCTGCACCAGCCGGTCCCGCACCTCCGCCGGCGGCGGGTTGTGCACCAGGTGGTACACGCGCCCGGTCTCCGGGTCGGTGCGGCGGCCGGTCATGCGCTGGACGATGGCCTCCTCCGCGACGTCGATGGAGACCACCGCGTCGATGGAGCGGCCCAGCTCCGCCAGCATGCGGCCCAGGCTCTCCGCCTGGGCCGCGTTGCGGGGGTAGCCGTCGAAGATGGCGCCCCCCGCGGCGTCGGCCTGGGAAAGGCGCTCGCGCACCATCCCCAGGATCACCGCGTCGGGGACCAGCTCCCCTGCGTCCATGTACCGCTTCGCTTCCAGCCCCAGGGGGGTGCCCTGGCGCACCGCGTCGCGGAGCATGTCGCCCGTGGCGATCTTGGGGATCCCCAGCTTCTCGGCCAGCAGCGCTCCCTGCGTTCCCTTCCCCGCCCCGGGGGCGCCCAAAAGGATCAGGTCCATGCGCCGCTCACATGAAGCGGGTGCGGCCGCGGAGCTTCACCCGTCCCTTGCGCATGAAGCCGTCGTAGCGGCGCAGGAGGAGGTGCTGCTGCATCTGCTGGACGGTGTCCAGCGCCACGCCCACCATGATCAGCACGCCCGTCCCGCCCAGCACGGTCCCCAGGAAGGGGACGCCCACCGAGTTCAGGACCAGCCCGGGGATGATCGCGATGGCCGCCAGGAACAGCGACCCGGGCAGGGTGATGCGGGTGAGCACCCGGTCGATGTACTCGGCCGTGCGCGCGCCGGGCTTCACGCCCGGGACGAACGCCCCCTGCTTCTTCAGGTTCTCCGCCAGGTCGACCGGGTTGAAGATGATCGCCGTGTAGAAGTACGTGAAGAAGATGATCAGCAACCCGAAGGTGATCTCGTACGGCCAGGTGCCGAACTGGAACCAGTTCGAGAACGTGCGGACGTACTCGTTCTGCGAGAACTGCTGGAGCGTGCTGGGCACGATCACGATCGACTGCGCGAAGATGATCGGCATAACGCCCGCGGAGTTGATGCGGAGCGGCACGAACGACTTCTGCCCCTCGCGGATCCGCCCCTTCCCCATGACCTTGCGCGGGATCTGCACCGGGATCTTCCGGGCGGCCAGCGTGATCGCCACCGTGGCCGCGATCACCAGCAGCATCACCACCACCAGACCGATCAGCGCCAGCCCGGACACCTCGCCCAGGCGCACCAGCCGGTAGGTCTCGTAGAGCGCGGTGGGGAGGCTCTCGATGATGGAGAAGAAGATGAGCAGGCTCATCCCGTTGCCGATGCCGCGCTCGGTGATCTGCTCCCCGAGCCACATGATGAACACCGCACCCGTGACCAGGGTGAGGATCATCGTCAGCTTGAAGCCGAAGCCGGGGTCCACCACCGCCCCCGGGATGTTCTCCAGGAACAGGGAGTACCCGTATGCCTGGACGATCGAGAGGGCGACGGTGGCGTAGCGCGTGTACTGCGTGAGCCGCTTCCGCCCCTCCTCCCCCTCCTTCTGCATCTTCTCGATGGTCGGGAACACCGCGGCCAGCAGCTGGAACATGATGCTGGCCGAGATGTAGGGCATGATGCCGAGGGCGAACACCGTGGCCTTGGAGAGCCCGCCCCCGACGAACATGTCGTAAATCCCGAACACCGTCCCCTGCAACTGGCCCGTATACGCCCGGAGCGCCTCCACGTCGATGCCGGGAGCGGCGATGTGGGCGCCGATGCGGTAGATCAGCAGAGCCAGGAGGGTGAAGAGGATCTTGTCCTTCACCTCCGGGATCCGGAACAGGGTCGCGACGGGATTCGCCATGGTCAGTCGATCTCCTGGACCTGGCCGCCCAGACCCTCGATCTTCTCGCGCGCGGTCTTGCTGAACGCGTGCGCGGAGATGGTGATCTTCCGGGTCAGGTCGCCGGTGCCCAGGACCTTGACCGGACGGCGCGCGTGCCCGATCAGCCCGCGCTCCTTGAGGAGCTCGGGGGTGAAGTCGGTCTCGCCGCTGTCCTCCAGCTGGTACAGGTTCACCACCTGGTACTCGACGCGGTCGAGCGGGCGGAAGCCGCGCTTGGGCAGCCGCCGCTGCAGCGGCATCTGGCCGCCCTCGAACGCCGGCTTGCTGCCGCCGGGGCCGTGGTGGCCCGCGCGGGCCTTGGAGCCCTTGTGGCCGAAGCCGGCCGTCTTGCCCGTGCCGGAGCCGGGGCCGCGCCCGATGCGCTTCCGGTCCCGGTGCGACCCCTCGGGCCGCGGGAGGTTGTGCAGATCAGCCATTGGTCTCCTGCCCTTCCACTTCGGTCACCTTGACGAGGTGGCGAACCTGGAAGACCATCCCGCGGATCGCGGGGTTGTCCTCCTGCACCACCGAGCGCTGATGCTTGAGCCCGAGCGCCTTGAGGGTGTTCCGGTGCTTCTCCGGTGCGCCCAGGCCGCTCTTGGTCTGCGTGATCTTGATCTTAGCCACGGGCACCTCCCAGCGCTTCCACGGGGATGCCGCGCTCCATCGCGATCTGCTCCCGGGTGGTGAGGTGGGTGAGCGCGTCCATGGTCGCGTGGACCATGTTGAACGGGTTGTTGGACCCGAGGCTCTTGGTGAGGATGTCGTGGATCCCCACGCACTCCAGCACCGCGCGCACCGCGCCGCCGGCGATCACGCCGGTGCCCGGGGTCGCGGGACGCAGGAGCACCCTGCCCGCGCCGGCGTGCCCGACGATCTCGTGCGGGAGCGTGCCCTTGGTCACCGGGACGGTCACCATGGCGCGGCGCGCCGAGTCGATCGCCTTGCGGACCGCCTCGGACACCTCGTTCGCCTTGCCGGTGCCGATCCCCACCTTGCCCTGCTGGTCGCCGACGGCGACGAGCGCGGTGAAGGAGAAGCGGCGCCCGCCCTTGACGACCTTGGCGACGCGGTTGATGTGGATCACGTTCTCCTTGAGGTCGGACTCGCGGCCGCCCTGGCCGCCACGCCCGCCCCGGTCGCCGCCGCCGCGGCCCTCGCCGCCGCGCCCGCGCCCCTCGCCGCCCTGGCCGCCGCGACCGCCACGGTCGCCGCCGCCGAAGCCGCCCGGACCGCCGCCGGGGCCGCGCCCGCCGCCCTGGCCGCCGCGCCCGCCCCGACCGCCGCCGCCGCCCTGCCTGTTCTCAGCCATGTGGAAGCTCCTAGAACTCGAGGCCGCCCTCGCGGGCGCCCTCCGCGAAGGCCTTGACGCGGCCGTGATACAGGTAGCCGCCGCGATCGAAGACCACCGAGGTGATCCCCATCTCGCGGGCCTTCTCGGCGAGCGCCTTCCCGGCGGCCCGGCTCAGGTCCGTCTTGGTGAGCCCCTCCGCGGCCTTGCGCTCGCGGATGGACGGGGCGAGGGTGGACAGGCCCACCAGGGTGCGCCCCTGGACGTCGTCCACCACCTGCCCCTCCACGTGGTTCAGGGAGCGATAGACGACCAGCCGCGGGCGCTCGCCCGTGCCGTTCACCTTGCCCCGGACGCGGCGGTGCCGCCGCAGGCGGCGGTCCCGGCGCGTCTTGATCTTTGTCCTTGCCATCGATCGGTTCCGTAAGTGTGACTATACGATGACCCGCGCGCGAACCGGCGGGATTACTTCCCGCCGGCCTTGCCGGCCTTGCGGCGGATCACCTCGCCTTGGTACTTCACGCCCTTGCCCTTGTACGGCTCGGGCGGCCGGAGCGACCGGATCTCGGCCGCGACCTGTCCGACGACCTCCTTGTTGGCCCCCGTCACCTCGACCGTGGTCGGGTTGACGGCGCGGAGCTCGATCCCCTCCGGGGCCTTGTAGTCGATGGGGTGCGAGTAGCCCAGCGCCAGCGTCAGCCCGAAGGGCTTGTTCTCGGCGCGGTACCCGACGCCCACGATCTCCAGCGTCTTCTTGAAGCCCGTGGTCACCCCGTCGATCATGTTGGCGACCAGGGTGCGCGTCAGGCCGTGCAGCGAGCGGTGCTCGGGGCTGTCGGACGGACGCTCCACCACGATCTCGTCGCCCTCGCGGCGGATCGCGACCTTGTCGTTCAGGGTGCGGCTCAGCTCGCCCCTGGGGCCCTTGACCCGGATGCTGCTGCCGTCGAGGACCACGTCCACGCCGGCCGGGACCGGGATCGGCCTTCTTCCAATACGCGACATCGTAGCTCTCCTTACCAGACGATGGCGAGAAGCTCGCCACCCACCTTGGCGGCGCGCGCCTGGATGTCGGTCATCACGCCACGAGAGGTGGAAAGGACGGCCATGCCCAGGCCGTTGCGCACGCGGGGGATCTCGTCGACTCCCACGTACTTGCGGAGGCCCGGCTTGGAGACGCGGCGCAGCTCGCGGATGACCGGCTTGTCCTGGAAGTACTTCAGGTACAGGCGCAGCACCTGGCGCTTGCCGTCGTCCAGCAGCTTGTAGTCGTGGATGTAGTGGTTCTCCTTGAGAAGCCGAGCGAGCTCGATCTTCAGCTTGGAGACCGGGACGTCAACCCGGCGATGGCGCGCGAGGTTGGCGTTGCGGATGCGCGTGAGCATGTCCGCAATCGGATCCGTCACCATGAAGCTCTTCTCCTATAGTATCCGGCGGAGCGCCGGACTCGTAGGAAGTGAATGGATGAGGGGACAGGGAATAGGGAACAGGTTACAGCCCGCAACTACGAGGGGCAGTTCGCAGGCTGTCCCCTGTCCCCTGTAACCTGTTCCCTGATGTTACCAGCTCGCCTTGCGCACGCCGGGGATCTCGCCGCGAAGCGCCATCTCCCGGAAGCAGATGCGGCAGAGCCCGAACTTGCGGATGAACGCGCGCGGGCGGCCGCAGCGGTTGCAGCGGTTGTAGCCGCGCACGCCGAACTTGGGCTTGCTGTTCGCCTTCTCGATCAGGGCCTTGCGTGCCATGATGTCTCGCCGATTTGAAAGTTACGCCTGGACCAGAACCGGAGAGGCACCCCGGAACGGCATCCCCATCTCGCGCAGCAGCGCAAGGGCCTCGTCGTCCCTGCTGGTGGACGTCACGATGGTGATGTCCATGCCGTGGACCCGCTCGACCTTGTCGTACTCGATCTCCGGGAAGATCAGCTGCTCCTTGACGCCCATGGTGTAGTTCCCCCGCCCGTCGAAGGAGCGGGTGGACACGCCGCGGAAGTCGCGGATGCGCGGCATCGCCACGTTGATCAGGCGGTCGAGGAACTCGTACATGCGCTCGCGGCGGAGCGTCACCGAGGCGCCGACCGGCTGGTTCTCGCGCAGGCTGAAGTTGGAGATCGCCTTCTTGGCGCGGGTGACCACCGGCTTCTGGCCGGAGATCAGCCCCAGCTCCGCCGTCACGCCGTCCAGGAGCTTGGGGTTCTTGTTCGCCTCGCCCATGCCGACGTTGATGACGATCTTTTCCAGCTTCGGGACCTGCATGGGGGTCTTGTAGCCGAACTCGCTCTGCAGACGCGCCCGGACCTGCTCCTCGTAGTAGCGCTGCAGGCGCGGCTTTCCGTTCTCGTTGGCCATTCTGGGATCTCCTGCGTTCCGTATCCGGCCGCGGCGTCGTGCCCGGCGGGGCGGTCACGCTGTGTATGGAGCGGGCTCCGAGGCGGAGCCCGCCGTGCTGCCCTACGCCCGGGGGATCACCTTGCCGGAGCGCACCCCGACGCGGTCCTTGGTCCCGTCGGCGTTGACCACCGCGCGCACCCGGGTGGGCTCGCCCGTGGAGGGGTCCACCAGCATCACGTTGGACGCGTGGATGGGCGCCTCGAACTGGACGATGCCACCCTCGGGGCTGGTCTGCGACGGCTTCATGTGCCGCTTGCGCAGGTTCACCCCCTGGATGACGACGCGGTTCTTGCCGGGCTCGACGCGGAGGACGGTGCCCTCCTCGCCCTTGTGGTTGCCGCTGATGACCTTGACGCGGTCACCCTTGCGGATCTTGAGGCGCGCCATCAGATCACCTCCGGGGCCAGCGAGACGATCTTCATGAACCGGCGCTCGCGCAGCTCGCGGCCCACCGGGCCGAAGATGCGGGTGGCGCGGGGCTCGCCCTCGTTGTTGATGATGACGGCCGCGTTCTCGTCGAAGCGGATGTACGAGCCGTCCTTGCGGCGCACTTCCTTGGTGGTGCGGACCACCACGGCCTTGGCCACGTCGCCCTTCTTGACGGTCCCGTCCGGGAGCGCGTCCTTGATCGCGACGACGACGATGTCGCCGATGCGGGCGTAGCGCCGCTTGCTGCCGCCGAGAACCCGGATCACCAGCGCCCGCTTCGCGCCGCTGTTGTCCGCGATCCTGACGATCGATTCTTGCTGGATCATGTCTTCCCCTCAGGATTCGGAACGCCTGGCGGGGAGAGGCGGGCCCTGCCCTCCCCTCCCCCGGCGGCTGTTATCTGGCGCGCTCGATCACCTCGGCGACCCGCCACCGCTTCAGCTTGCTGAGCGGACGCGTCTCGACGATCCGCACCACGTCGCCGACGTGGTAGTCGTTGTTCTCGTCGTGCGCGTGGAACTTCTTGCTGCGGGTCATCTGCTTCCCGTACAGCGGGTGCGGGAAGCGGCGCTCCACGCTGACCACCACCGTCTTGTCCATCTTGTCGGACACGACGGTGCCGATCCGCGACTTGCGGCGGTTGCGCTCTTCCTGGCCCTGGGTGTTCTGGTTCTCGGTCATCAGCGTGCGCCCTCACCGGAAAGTTGCCGCTCGCGCAGGATCGTGTTGATCCGCGCGATGTCGCGCCGGATGTCCCGGACCAGCATCGGGTTCTCCAGCTGGGTGGTCGTGGCCCGGAAACGGAGCCGGAACTGCTCCTCGCGGAGCTGCTCGGCGCGCGCCAGGAGGTCCTCCTCGCTCATGCCGCGGAGGGTCTCCGCGTCGGTGCCGCGCTTGCGGTCGGACTTCATTCGGCACCTCCCTCGGCATCGGCGGCGGCGGCCACGGCGGCCGGCTTCTCGCGCTCCACGATCTTGCACTTCACCGGGAGCTTGGCGGCGGCGAGTTCCAGGGCCCGGCGAGCCATCTCGTGGTTGCTGTGCTCCAGCTCGAACATGATCCGGCCCGGCTTGACCACGGCCACCCAGAACTCCGGGTTGCCCTTGCCCTTGCCCATGCGCACCTCGAGGGGCTTCTTGGTCAGGGACTTGTCGGGGAAGATCCGGATCCAGACCTTGCCGCCACGCTTGATGTGGCGGGTCATGGCGATACGGGCCGCCTCGATGGAGCGGTTGGTGATCCAGCCGGGCTCCATCGCCTGAAGGCCGAAGTCGCCGAAGGCAACGTAGTTGCCCCGGGTCGCCTTCCCCTTCATGCGGCCCTTCATCTGCTTACGGTATTTTACTCGCTTGGGGGCAAGCATCTTCTATGTCCTCCTCAGGCGTCGCTGGAGTAGGTGCGGCCGCGGCGGTTCTCCACCACCTCGCCCTTGAACACCCACACCTTGACGCCGATGGTCCCGTACGTGGTGCGCGCGGTGCTCTGCGCGTAGTCGATGTCCGCGCGGAGCGTCTGGAGCGGGATCCGCCCCTCCTTGTAGCCCTCGGAGCGCGCGATCTCCGCGCCGTTCAGACGGCCGCCGACCTGGATCTTGATCCCCTCCGCCCCGGCGCGCATGGCGTTCTGCACCGCGCGCTTCATGGCGCGGCGGAAGGAGACCCGCTGGACCAGCTGGTGCGCGATGCTGTCGGCGACGAGCTGGGCATCCACCTCGGGACGCTTCACCTCCTCGACGTTGATCGCGACCTCGGCCACCTTGGTCAGACGGCCCAGCTCGTCACGCAGCTTGTCGACCTCGGAGCCGCCCTTGCCGATCACCACGCCCGGACGGGCGGTGTGGACGGTGACGATGACCTTCCCGGGCTTGCGCTCGATCTCGACCTCGGAGATCGACGCGTGCCCCAGGCGCTGGTTCAGGTACTTGCGGATCGTCTCGTCCTCGGCCAGGAGCCGGGGGAAGTCGCGCTCGGCGTACCAGCGGGACTTCCAGGGAGCGACGATGCCGAGCCGGAACCCTCTCGGATGGGTCTTCTGTCCCACGGGTTACTCCTTCTCGTCGACGATGATGGTGATGTGGCTGGACCGCTTCATGATCGGCGTGGCGCGGCCCATGGCGCGCGGAGAGAACCGCTTCATCGTCGGACCCTCGTTCACGTACGCCTCACGGACGACCAGGTCGTCCACGTCGAGGAAGGTGCCCTGCGCGTCGGCCTTCTGCTGGGCGTTGGCGACGGCGGAGCGGAGCGCCTTCTCGATCGGGGTGGTGGCCGCCTTCTTCGAGAACTTCAGGATGGAGTAGGCCTCGTTGACGCCGCGTCCGCGGATCAGGTCGATGACCATCCGCATCTTGCGCGGCGACATCCCGACGTTCTTGGCCAGAGCACGAGCTTGCATTCTAATGTCTCCTTGTCAGCTCGTGTGGGCTACCGCGCCTTGGCGCGCTTGTCGGCCAGCTTGCCGCCGTGCCCGCGGAACATGCGGGTGGGGGCGAACTCGCCGAGCTTGTGCCCGACCATGTTCTCCGTGAGGTACACCGGGATGAACTTGTTCCCGTTGTGCACCGCGAGGGTGTGGCCGATGAACTCGGGGGTGATCGTGGAGCTGCGCGACCAGGTCTTGACCACGCGCTTCTCGCCCCGCTCGTTCATCTGCCGGACCTTGTTGAGGAGGCTCTCCTCTACGAAGGGCCCCTTCTTCAGACTTCTCGGCATGTGATCTGCTCTCGCTCTTAGCTTCGTCCCCCGCACCATGCGGCGGACAAGGTCCACATGCTGCCCGCAGCCGGGCAGGTCCAGTGGTGGACGCGACATGCCGCGAGCTCGCGCTCGCGGCATAGCCAGTAAACCTAACATACAACCAGCAATCCGTCCACCCCGCCGGAGCGGAGTGGACGGACCGCCTTGTTTCCAGCCTGCCGGACCGTGCCCCGGGGGGCGCGGCCGTCCTACTTGGTCGCCCGGCCGCGCTTGCGCCCGCGGACGATGAGCCGGTTGGAGGCCTTCTTGTTCTTGCGGGTCTTGATGCCCTCCTTCTTGCCCCACGGGGTCACCGGAGGACGCCCGCCGGACGTCTTGCCCTCGCCGCCGCCCATGGGGTGGTCGACCGGGTTCATCGCCACGCCGCGGACCTTGGGGCGCTTGCCGCGCCAGCGGTTCGCGCCGGCCTTGCCGATGGACTGCTTCTCGTGGTCCACGTTCCCCACCTGGCCCACGGTCGCCGTGCACTCGCGGCGGACCTGGCGGACCTCGGTGGAGGGCATGCGCAGGGTGACGTAGTCCCCCTCCTTGGCCACGATCTGCACCCCTGCGCCCGCCGAGCGGGCCATCTGGGCGCCCTTGCCGGGGCGGAGCTCCACGTTGTGGACGGTGGTCCCCAGGGGGATCTCCGCCAGCGGGAGCGAGTTGCCCACCTTGATGTCCGAGCCGGGGCCGGACTCGATGGTGTCGCCCACGTTGAGGCCGCGCGGGTGCACGATGTAGCGGCGCTCGCCGTCCTCGTACACCAGCAGCGCCAGGTTCGCCGTGCGGTTGGGATCGTACTCGATGCGCTCCACGCGGGCCTTGACGCCGTGCTTGTTGCGCTTGAAGTCCACGATCCGGTACAGGCGCTTGTGCCCCCCGCCGCGGCGGCGCGAGGTCACGTGCCCGTGGTGGTTGCGGCCGCCGGACTTGCTGATGGACTCGGTCAGCGCCTTCTCGGGACGGCCCTTGTGGGTGACCTCGGCGAAGTCACTGATCGAGCGGAAGCGAGTCCCGGCGGTGACCGGCTTGAATTGCTTGGTCGGCATCGTCAGACTCCCTCAAAGATCTCGATGGTGTCGCCCTCCTGGAGGGTGACGACGGCCTTCTTCCAGGAGGCGCGGCGGCCGACGTACTTGCCGACGCGGCGGTCCTTGCCGGCGTACCGCATGGTGCGGACGCTCTTGACCCGGACGCCGAACTGCTTCTCGACCGCGCTGGCGATCTCGATCTTGTTGGCGCCCTTGTCGACGACGAACGTGTAGGCGTTCAGGGCGTCCAGCTGCTGCGTGGACTTCTCGGTCAGCAGCGGGCGCACGATCACGTCGTGGATGCTACGCATTGACGGTCTCCTCCTGCTCGGCGCCGGCGCCCACGGACTGCAGGGCGGCGGACTCGATCACCAGCTGGTTGGCGGTCATCACGTCGTACGCCGAGGCCTCGCGGAACGGCATCACGCGCACGTTCTGGAGGTTCCGCACCGAGAGGAACAGCGCGTTGTTGATCCCGTCGGTGAGGACGAGGACCTTCTTGTCGGCCACGCCGATCTTGCCGAGCAGCTCGGAGACGCGGCGGGTCTTGGGGGCGTCCAGGTCGAAGCGCTCCAGCACGGTCACCTGCTCCGCCAGGGCCCGCGTGTTGAACGCGGAGCGGCGGGCGAGCGCCTTGACCTTGCGGGGCACGTCCTGGTGGTACGAGCGCGGGCTGGGACCGAACACGATCCCGCCGCCGCGCCAGTGCGGGGCGCGGATGGAGCCCTGGCGCGCGCGCCCGGTCCCCTTCTGCCGCCACACCTTGCTGTTCCCGCCGGACACCATGCCGCGGGTCTTGGTGGCGGCGTTGCCCTGCCGCTTGTTGGCCAGGTGGGCCTTGACCACCTGGTGGAGCACGGCGTCGTTGACGACCCCGTCGAACAGCTCCTGGGGGAGCTGCACGGCGTCGCCGGGCTCGCCGGCCGCGTTGAAGTAGCGTGCGCTGAGCATCTTCTCCCCCTTACTGCTTCGTGATGAAGACGAACCCGTTCACCGGGCCCGGCACGGCGCCGCGGATGTAGATCAGGTTCCGCTCGGCGTCGACCTTGGCGACCCGGAGGTTGCGCACGGTCTGCTGCACGTTCCCCATCTGGCCGGGCATCCGCTTGCCCTTGATGACGCGCGACGGGTTGGTGCCCGCGCCGATGGAGCCCGGGGCGCGGTGGATGCGGGTGGCGCCGTGCGAGGCGCGGCCGCCGCCGAAGCCGTGGCGCTTCATCACGCCCTGGAAGCCGCGGCCCTTGGTGGTGCCGGTCACCTTGACCTTGGCGCCCACCTCGAACTGGTCGACGGTGACCTTGTCGCCGACGGCCGGGGTCGCGTCCCCGCCGAACTGGAACTCACGAAGCACCTGGGGGGCGCTCTCCAGGCCCGCCTTGACGGCGTGGCCCAGCTCCGCCTTGCTGGCGCGGGTCGCCTTGCGCGCCCCGAAGCCCAGCTGCACGGCCTGGTAGCCGTTCTTCTCCTGGGTGCGGACCTGCACCACTGCGCAGGGGCCCGCCTCGACGACGGTCACCGGCACCACGGCGCCGGTCGCGTCGAACAGCTGGGTCATCCCCAGCTTCTTTCCGATGATTCCTGACATCGCGTCCTCCTCAGTCCACCTTGATCTCGACGTCCACACCAGCCGGCAGATCCAGCTTGGTGAGGGCGTCGACGGTCTGCGGGCGCGAGTCAAGGATGTCGATGACGCGCTTGTGCGTCTTCAGCTCGAACTGCTCGCGGCTCTTCTTGTCCACGTGCGGGGACCGGAGAACGGTCCAGCGCTGCACGCGGGTGGGGAGCGGGATCGGGCCGCTGACGCGGGCGCCGGTCTTCTCCGCCGTGCGGACGATGTCGGCCGTGGTCTGGTCGATCACCGCGTGATCGAAGCCCTTCAGCCGGATACGGATCTTGCCAGCCATATGTCCTTCAAGCTCGGTTGACGGTTGTTGAAAGCCTCGTGAACAGCGGGCTGCGCGATGCCCGGAGACACCGCGCAGCTTCCGCCAACCGGCTTTACTCGACGATCTCGGTGACGACGCCGGCGCCGACGGTGCGCCCGCCCTCGCGGATGGCGAAGCGGAGCTCCTTCTCCATCGCGATCGGCGTGATCAGCTCCACCACCATCTGCACGTTGTCCCCCGGCATCACCATCTCCACACCCTCCGGCAGGTTCGCCGTCCCCGTCACGTCCGTCGTGCGGAAGTAGAACTGCGGACGGTACCCGTTGAAGAACGGCGTGTGGCGGCCGCCCTCCTCCTTGGTCAGCACGTACACCTCGGCCTTGAACTTGGTGTGCGGCGTGATGGTCTTGGGCTTCGCCAGCACCATCCCGCGCTCGATCTCGTCCTTGGCCACGCCCCGAAGAAGCAGACCCACGTTGTCCCCGGCCTGCCCCTCGTCGAGCAGCTTGCGGAACATCTCCACGCCCGTGACCGTGGTGGTCTTCTCCGAGTTCATCCCCACCAGCTCCACCGACTCGCCCACCTTGATGATCCCGCGCTCGATGCGCCCCGTGGCCACCGTCCCGCGACCCGTGATCGAGAACACGTCCTCGACCGGCATCAGGAACGGCTTGTCCACCTCGCGCTGCGGCTCCGGGATGTAGCTGTCGATGGCGTCCATCAGCTCCGTGATCTTCTGCCCCCACTCCGAGCTCGGATCGCCCGACTCCAGCGCCTTGAGCGCAGAGCCCTTGACGATCGGCGTGTCGTCGCCGGGGAAGTCGTACTCGCTCAGAAGCTCGCGCACCTCCAGCTCCACCAGCTCCAGGAGCTCGGGGTCGTCGACCATGTCCACCTTGTTCATGAACACGGTCACGTACGGCACGTTCACCTGGCGCGCCAGCAGGATGTGCTCGCGAGTCTGCGGCATCGGCCCGTCGGCCGCCGAGACCACCAGGATCGCGCCGTCCATCTGCGCCGCGCCGGTGATCATGTTCTTGACGTAGTCGGCGTGGCCCGGGCAGTCCACGTGCGCGTAGTGGCGCTTCTCCGTCTGGTACTCCACGTGCGCGGTCGCGATCGTGATGCCGCGCGCCCGCTCCTCGGGAGCCTTGTCGATGTTGTCGAACGAGATGAAGTCCGCCAGACCCTTCGCCGCCTGGATGCGCGTGATCGCCGCCGTCAGCGTCGTCTTGCCGTGGTCCACGTGTCCGATCGTGCCCACGTTCACGTGCGGCTTGGTCCGCTCAAACTTAGCCTTGGCCATGTTCCGATCTGGTCCCGGTTCAGGGAAATTAAACGAAGGGAGGCTCGCGAGAGCTCACGATGGGATTCGAACCCATGACCTCTTCCTTACCAAGGAAGTGCTCTGCCGACTGAGCTACGTGAGCCCGATCCCCCGAGTCGGGCCCACCCGGACCCGAACGACAAACGGGAAGCTTCCCGGCCTCGCGCCGCGAGGGCCCGGTGCGCTTCCACCCCGCGCCCCACGCCGGATACACGTATCCCCAAGGCGCAGGCGGACAAGAAAGGTAAGATACCGGAGAGGCCGGATCGTGTCAACTCCCCGGGGTCCGTCCGCCGCCTAGTCCATGGTCTTGGAGAAGCGCCGCACGCTGAGCCCCACGATGACCGCCGCCATGAGCAGCAGCACTCCCGCGTCGGGGAGCAGGCTGGGGAGGGCGGCGTCCCGCAGGAGCACGCCCCGCAGCACCTGGAGGTAGTGGGTGAGGGGGAGCAGGGCGCTGGCCCAGCGGATCGCGTCCGGCATGGCCTCGCGCGGGAACATGAAGCCGGAAAGCAGGATGTTGGGGAGGAGGAGCATGAAGGAGAGCTGCATCGCCTGCGCCTGGGTGCGCGCCACCGTGGACACGAACAGCCCCAGCCCCAGGCTGGCCATCATGAAGGCGAAGGTGATGGCGTAGAGCGCGGGGAGGCTCCCCCGCACCGGCACCCCGAACAGCAGCCACCCCAGGAGGAGCACGACCGTCATCTGCACGTAGCCCACCAGCACGAAGGGGACGATCTTCCCCAGCATCATGCTGGTCTTGCCGATGGGCGTCACCACCAGCTGCTCCAGCGTCCCCCGCTCGCGCTCGCGGGTGATGGACAGGCTGGTGATGAGGATCAGGGTGAGCGACAGCAGCACGCCGACGAGCCCGGGGACGATGTACACCTCGCTGCGCAGCGCCGGGTTGTACCAGGGCCTCACGCGCACCTCCAGCGGCGCGGGCGGCGCCGGGCGCCTCCCCAGGAGCGCCTGCGAGCGGGCCTGCGCCGCCAGGGCGGCCCCGGAGATCGCCGCGGACGACGACATGGGGTCGGCGGCGTCCACGATCACCTGCGCGGAGGCGGTGCGGCCGCGCTTGACGTCCCGGGTGTAGCCGGGCGGGATCACCAGGGCGGCCCGGGCCCGGCCGCTCTCGATCTCGGCGCGCAGCGCTTCCCTCCCCTCCACCCGCCCCACCAGGCGGAAGTTGCCGGTGTTCTCCAGCACGGCGGCCAGCGCCCGGCTCTCGGAGGAGCGGGCCTCGTCCAGCACCACGGTGGGGACGTCGCGGACCTCGGTGCGGATGGCGAAGCCGAAGAGCACCAGCTGCATGGCCGGGATCGCCAGCATCAGCGCCAGCGTCACCCGGTCGCGCCGCATCTGCACGAACTCCTTCCACAGCATGGGCCAGAGGAGGGAGTGCCGGACGCGATGTGCGAGGCTCATACGCGGGCGCCCTCGTCGCGCCGCTGCAGCTCGACGAACACGTCCTCGATGTTCCCCAGGCCGAACTGCCCGGTGATCTCGGCCGCGGTGCCCAGCGCGATCAGGTGCCCGCGCGACAGGAAGGCGATGCGCTCGCAGCGCTCGGCCTCGTCCATGTAGTGGGTGGTGACCAGGATGGTGGTGCCGCCGCGGGCCAGCTCGTGGATGATCTCCCAGAAGCGGCGGCGGGCGGCGGGGTCCACCCCGGCGGTGGGCTCGTCCAAAAAGAGCATGCGGGGGTGATGCGAGGTGGCGCAGGCCAGCGCGACGCGCTGCTTCCACCCGCCGCTCAGCGTGCCGGTGAGCTGCCCCGCCCGCTCCTCCAGGTCCAGCTGCCGGAGCAGCTCGGCCACGCGCTCGTCGCGCCGGCGGCCCACCAGCCCGTAGATGCCGGCGTAGAAGCGGATGTTCTCCCGCACGGTCAGGTCCTCGTACAGCCCGAACTTCTGCGACATGTAGCCGATGCCGCGCCTGACAGCCTCGGGCTCGCGCGCCACGTCGTGCCCCACGACGCGGGCCTCGCCGGAGGTGGGCACCACCAGCCCGCAGAGCATGCGGATGGTGGTGGTCTTGCCGGAGCCGTTGGGCCCCAGCAGCCCGAACACCTCCCCCGCCCCGATCTCCAGGTCCAGCCCGTCCACGGCCACGAACCGCCCGAAGGTCTTGCGCAGCTTCGCCGCGCGGACGGCGGGCTCGCGCGCGGGGGCGGCGGCGGCGCTCACCGGGCCTCCGGGAGGACGATGGTGGCGGGGAGTCCGGCCTTGAGCATCCCCATGTCGTCGCTGAACTCCACCTTGACGCCGAACACCAGGTCGGCGCGCTCCTCCTCGGTGAGCGCCACCCGCGGGGTGAACTCGGCGCGGTCGGCGATGGCGACGATGCGCCCGGGGAAGCTGCGCTCCTCCACGCCGTCCAGCCGCGCCGTCACCGTCTGTCCCACGCGCAGCCGCGGCAGGGCGCGCTCGGCCACGTACACGCGCACCCAGGGGCGCCGCGGCTGCCCCAGCGTCACCACCGGGGTCCCCGCGGCGACCGCCTCGCCCGGCTCGGTCCAGCGCCCCAGCACCACGCCGTCCTCGGGCGCCAGCAGCGTCAGGTCGCCGGAGACCGCGGCGGCGGACCGGAGCGCGGCGCGCGCGGCGGCCACCTGCCCGCGCGCGGCCTCCACGCGCTCCCGCCGCGCGCCCTCGTCCACCAGCCGCAGCGCCTCGCGGGCGGAGTCGCGGCGGGCGTCGGCCTCCACGGCGGCGGCGCGGGCGGCGTCCAGCTGCATGCGGGGCACGGCGCCCGCCTCGGCCAGGGTCTGCATGCGGGCCAGGTCGCGGCGGGCGCGCTCGGCCACGGCGGCGGCGGAGCGCAGGGCGGCCTCGGCCTGCTCGCGCTCGGCGGGGCGGGCGCCGGCCTCCAGGTCGCGCAGGTTGGCCTCGGCCACCTCGACGCCCGCGGCGCGGCCGGCCACGTCGCCGGGCAGCGCGGGCTGCGTGAGCACCGCGAGGGTGTCGCCGGCGCGCACGGTGTCGCCCTCGTCCACCCGCACGGCGACCACGCGGGCCGGCTGGGTGGGGGCGACGTCGTACTCGGTCAGCTCGATGGTGCCCATGGCGGTATTGCCCTCGCCGCGGCGGCAGGCGGCGAGGAGCAGGGCGGCGGCGAGCGCTGCGCGTCTCATGGCTGGCTCCCGGGAGTGTCCGCCGCCGATGGGTCGGGCCGCGCGGCGAGGGCGGCCAGCGCGAACTCCGCGGCGTGGCGGCCGTAGGCGCGCATGGCCTCCTCGTCGGGTCCCTCCGGACCGCTGTCCAGGAGGATGCCGACGGCGGGGCGGGCGATGTGGTAGTAGGGGACGAGCGAGACCACGGAGAGCGCGGCGAAGCGCGGGTCCATGTCCCGCCGGAACATGCCGGCCTCCTGGCCGCCGCGGATCAGCTCGCACAGGCGGCGGAAGAGCGTTTCGGAGAGGCGGCTCAGGGACTCGCCGGCGTGCGCCATGCCGTGGTCCACCAGCTCGCGCGCCAGCAGGCGGGGGAAGCTGGGGTGCTCCACCATGGTCTCCGACTGGATGCCGATGAGGGCCCGCACCGCGGCGTCCGGCGCCGGCGAGGTCGCAAGTTGCTCCGCACCGCGGGCCATGATGCTCTCGAACAGCCGCCGCAGCAGGGCGCGGTACAGCCCCTCCTTGGTGCCGAAGTAGTAGTGGATCAGCGCCGGGTTCACCCCCGCCGCCGAGCCGATCTGCTTGGTAGTGGTGGCCGCGAAGCCCTGCTTCGCGAACAGCTCCTCGGCGGCGTCGAGGATGGCATCGGAGGTGTCTTGGTCGCTCATGGTTTCTAATTAATCGGCCAATTAAAAAGAAGTCAAGGAGGTCGTCCTGGGCGGGGCGGCTTCTCGCGGTTTCCTAGATCGCAGCGCCTTCGAGGGCGAGCAGCGCCCGCTTGTAGTGGATGCCTCCGGCGTACCCGGTCAGCGAGCCGTCCGCGCCGACGACGCGGTGGCAGGGGATGACGACGGGGAGCGGGTTGGTCGCGTTCGCCCTCCCGGCGGCCCGCGCGGCGGCCGGCCTGCCCACCCGCGCGGCCAGCTCGCGGTAGGTGATCGTCCCGCCGTACGGCACGCGGCGCAGCTCGTCCCAGACGCGCTGCTGGAACGGGGTGCCGCCCGGCGCGAGGGGGAGGTCGAACTCGCGGAGCTCGCCGCGGAAGTAGGCGTCCAGCTGCTCGACCACGGCGGCGCACGGCTCCGGGGCGCGCGTCGTCGCGCCGAGGCCGGCCAGCGGATCCCGGGCGTACACGCCGTCGCGGAACGACAGGCGGACCAGGGCGCCGCGGGCGTCCACGGCGGCGAGCATCGGTCCGAGCGGGGTGGAAAGCTCGTGCGTGTAGATCACGGGGACACCGTCGCGCCGAGGGTCTGCCAGAGGTGGAAGGTCGCCAGGCTGCGAAACGGGGCGAAGCGCTCCATCAGCGCGCCCGTCTCCGCCGGGCCGGGGCGGACATCGACGTCGAGCCAGCGCTGGAGCGCCGTCGCGAGCGCGGAGTCGCCCACCGGCACGCAGTCGGCCAGGCCGAAGCCGCGCATCAGGACGTACCGCGCGGACCAGGGGCCGATCCCGCGCACCGCGCGGAGCCGCTGCTCGGCGACGCCCGCGGGCGCCTCCGCCAGCTCGTCCAGCCGGAGATCGCCCGAGGCGACCTGGCGCGCGGCCTCCAGCAGGTACTCGGCCTTGCGGCCGGAGAAGCGGCGGCGCCGCAGGTCGGCGACGTCCAGGCCGGCCAGCGCGTCCGGACCCGGGTGCGCCACCAGGCCGCCGCCGGCCGGCTCGCCGCAGAGGTCGACCAGCTCGCGGCGGAGCGCACACGCGAAGGGCAGGTTCACCTGCTGGCCGACGACGGCCCAGACGAGCGCTTCCCAGGGATCCGCGGTGAGCGGCACGCGCAGCCCGCGGCGGCCCTCCACCAGCCGCCCGTCGCCGCGCTCCGCGACACGCCGCTCGAATGGCGCCGGGTCCTCCGCGATGCCGAGCAGCCGGACGGCGGCCGCGTGCGCGGCGCGGACGTCGTCGGGCCCAGGGGCGCGCGCCGCATCCACCGAGCAATCCACGGCGCCGTCCGCCAGCTCCATCCGCAGCACGGCCGGTCCTGCGGCGAGGCGCAGGACCTTGAACGCGGCGCTCCCCCGCGCCCCCTCCGTCCGGCTCTCCGGGTCGCGCCCGAGCATCCGGAGCGCGTGCGCTGGCTGGTAGTCCGCGGGGAGCCGCAGACGGAAGCGGGGCTGCTCCGCCAGGCGGCGGTACTCGCCGGGGGTGAGGCCGGTGGCGCGGCGGAAGCGGTCGTAGAAGGCGGAGACCGATTCGAACCCGACGGCGAACGCGACCTCGCTGGTGCCGGTGGAATCGGCGGCGAGCAGTTCGCGGGCGGCGGAGACCCGGGCGCGGGCCAGGTAGGCGGCCGGCGTGGTGTGGAAGTGCCGGCGGAAGAGGGCGTGCAGCCGGGTGGCACCGACCCCGGAGGCGCGGACCATGTCGTCCACCGCGCGGAGAGAGCCGGGATCGCGGCGGACCCTATCGGAGATCCCGACGGCGAGATCGAGGTCCGGGTCGTACCGCTCGTAGAAGTGGTGCGGGCGGCAGCGGCGGCACGGCCGCAGCCCGGCGGCTCGCGCCTCGTCCTCCGACGCGAAGAACCGGACGTTCTCGGCGTTGGGCTTGCGCGCCCGGCACGACGGCAGGCAGTAGATGCCCGTCGTCAGGACGCCGGTGAGGAAGCGTCCGTCGGCGGCGGGGTCGCTGGCGTACATGCGCGCCAGCATGTCTTCGCGCGACAGCGGGGCTGCGGGGGCGGCTGCGTTCATGCCGGCAGTATAGCGGTCGCGCGGCGGGAGCGCTTCCGGAATGCTGCGCTCGAATCCGGCGCGGCCGCTCAGTTCGGCGGCACCGGCGCCCGGCCCGCCGCAGGCATCCGCGTAGCCCGCAGGAAGAGCGAGTCGCCCGCCACCACTCCCGCCGCGGCGGACGGACGCAGCGGCACCCGCGTCTCCGCCTCGCACCCGAAGCAGGGCGGCGCGGGGATACCGGGTGCGGGACGGAACACCAGCGCTTCGACGCTCCACTGACCGCCGCCTTCCAGCGGGAGCGACAGGGAGCCGGCGCCCAGCGGCTCGCCGAGGCCGCCGGAGAGTGTCACCTGCACCGTCAGCCCGCCACGGTTCGCGACCGGATGCCAGCCGGAGTGCGGCGAGGGCAGGCCGGCGCTCGTGCTCAGCTCCCCGGCCCCGATCCGCCGCTCGCCCAGCGCGTCCGTGAGGGTTGTCTCGACTGCGACCCTCACGCCGACCGGAGCGCTGAGCACGATCCGCACGGCGCTCCGGTCCGGATGGGATCGACTCGCGGAAGCACATCCCCCGATCACCGCGAGGGCGAGGAGGAGGACGGCTGCAAGGGTCGGGACAGGGCTGCGTCGGCGCACGGAGCGTGGCTCAGGCTCGGGACGAAGACGTGGGTGGCGGCGGGGATCACCCCGCCGCCGCCCCGGACGCGCTCAGTGGATCACTCGTTGTACAGGTTGCGGCGCCACAGCTTCCGCACCTCGGTGGGGCTGGTCGCCGTGGACCCGCCGTACTGCGAGGTGGGATCGGGGCTGCGCGTGGGGAAGTACTTGGCGTTGCCCGTCACCACGGGGTCCACCTGGCGCTCGAAGCAGTAGACCAGGTGGTCGATGCCGTTGTTGTAGATCCAGCTTCCGCTCTGGTACACCTGACAGTTGGTGATCACGTCGCCCACCACCGAGCCGGCGTACTGCACCACGTCGAACGTCTCGGCCCCCCAGCGGTTGTTGTCGGTCAGGTCGTAGAAGAAGGCGGCGATGGCGCCCTCGGAGCGCGAGCCGTCCTGCCCGGCCAGGTAGGTGTTGTGGTAGTAGTTGGTCTCCCACGAGTAGTCGTACCCCGTCTCGTCGGGCCGCGCCACCACCGCCAGGTAGTTGGCGAAGCCCTCCGGGAGCGAGCACCGCATCCCCCCGGCGTTCAGCGTGGTGAGCGAGTGGGCGCCGCAGCCGCGGTAGTAGCGGATGAAGCCGCCCAGGGCCTTCTCGTGGTACGCGTGCCCGTACTCGTGCGCGGTGACGAACAGCCCGTACTGGCCCCACACCTGGTTCCGTGCCGGGTCCGTCTGGATGCGGAGGAAGTCGCCCTCGCTGCCGAAGTTGTTGCACCCCAGGAAGCTGGTGTCCGGGCAGTAGGTGCTGTAGGTGACGGTGGCGTCGGTGGTGAGCACGGCCGGCATCCGCCCGCGCGTCCTGCCGAAGTGCCGCACCGCCCCCTGCGCCGTGAGGTTCACGCCCGCGAAGATGTGCGCCGGGACGGCCTGCGCGGCCACGTACACCGTCCCCCTGGCGCAGTCGCTCCCCGGGTACACGGTGGCGTAGGCGATCTCCTGCCCCACGCGGTAGTTGCCGGCGCCGCCCACGGTGGCGTTGTCGTTGTAGGCGTACGTGTACAGCTCGGCGTAGTACGCTTCCTCGCACGTCACCGTCGTGGAGCCGTCGGTGGCCAGGTACCCGCTGCGCGACCCGATGTACGAGAACGAGGAGTTGTACAGGTTCAGGTAGTACTCCGCGCCGCCCACGGGCCGGTAGGTGCTGGTGGAGGGCTCCTGGTACCTCACCGCCAGCCGCAGCGTCGCGGCGCTGCTCGCCGCCAGGCTGGCCCGGCGCAGGGGCACCACGTTCGCGGAGGGGCTCTCGCCTCCGCGCGGCCGCGGGGGACGCGCCAGGGCGGCCGGGGGCGCCGCCACGCCGGGGCGGTCGATGCGCGGCCCCATCCGGGTCGCCGAGATGGCGGGGAGCGCCCGCGGGTCCATGGCGGTCATGGGGCGGCCGCCCTGCTCGTCCACCAGCAGGTAGAGCACGCGGTGGGTCTCGTCCTGGAGCAGCTCGCCGTCCACGATGTCGGGAATCGAGTCGTTGTCCCTCGCCCGCGCGCTCGCCACCACCGTGTAGTAGCCGGGCACCGGGAAGGTCACGGTCTGCTGCACCACGGTGCTCCCGCCGACGCCCAGCGACACCCGCCGGGATGCGGCGGCCGGGATGCGGCGCCCCTCGATGGGGCGGGGGTCGGTCCAGCTGCTCGCCTCGGCGCTCGCCACCTCGGGGAGCACGATCTCGATGTCGGCGGCGGGCGTGTTCACCAGGCCGGTGGCGGTCACCGTCAGCTGCACGGGGACGCCGGGGCGCAGCGCGCCACTGGTCTGGAGGTCGAGCTGGAAGCGCGGGCGGCTGGCGATGGTGCTGGGCGGCCCCCCGCTGGCCCGGAGGTCGGGCGGATCGCCCGGGTCCGGGAGGACGGGCGATTCGTCGTCCGAGCACGCGGCGAACAGCGCGAGCACGCCGGCCAGCGCGGCGCGCCCCAGGCGGGGATGGAGCATGGGTCCCTCACAGGTATGCAGGTGCCTCCGGGCCGGGCGATGTGTCTGCCCAGCCTGCTGATAGCTGGCGCGCCGCTTATTAGTAGGCGCAAAACATGTGCCCCACTATCGGTATCTCCGTCTCGCGTCGGCCTGCGAGTCGCGCGATCGCGCCCGCACGGGACCGGAGGTGGCAACGCGAGCCCCGGCACCGCTCACGCGATGCCGGGCGGTGGTCGCCGCGTGGGCCGTCAGCAGCCGTAGCCCGGCGCGCAGAGGTAGGTCAGCGCGCCGAGGTCCTGCTCGATCCCGGCGAGCCGGCTGGTGTACGTCAGGTCGGGGTCCTTGGTCGTCGTCGAACCCGGCAGAGGCGGTCCGCCCCAGAGGACGCCGTACAACTCCACCGTTCCATTGTCGCGCCAGACGTACACCGGCGAGCCGCTGTCGCCCGCCTCGGCCCAGATGGAGGTGAGGTCCTGGCAGCGGAGCGTGTACTGGACGCCGTTGTAGGCCGGATAGGCGGTCACGCACGCCTCGAGCACCTGGCCGTAGGTCGTTCCGCTGGTCCGGCCGGTCTTGTCGAGGATGCTCCCAACCGCGACCGCGGTGAAGCGCCGGGAGACATCGTAGTAGCCGAGGACCTCGAGCGGGGCCGGAGCACCATAGCTCAGCTCGGTGTACGCGATCTTGCCCTGCCCGATGGTGCGGGCGCCGTTGTGCCTGATGTACGCGGCGTCGCTCTTCCGGCAGGAGGTGAACAGGCCGGCGCAGTCGTACATGCCCCGGTCGGCGGACTCGTTCCCGATCTCGTAGCCCTGGTAGTAGAGGGGCTGCGTGATGATGGTGCTGCCCAGCACGAACACGTCGTACGTGCAGTGGGAGTTGGTGACGAACACCCACGCCCCCTGGTGGACCGCGTTGAACCCGAAGGTGCACAGGCCCCCGGGCTTGGCGATCTGGAACCCGCCCGTGAGGGTCTGCGTCCAGTCCTGCAGGCTGATCGCCGGCACCGCGGGTCCCACCATCTTGAAGCCGAGAACGCCGGGCGGCACCCGCAGCCGCGCAGCCTCCCTCCGCATGCCCCGGGCGACCGCCTCGTCGCGGACGCCGACGGTGATCCGGTTGTTCACCTCGTCGACGTCGAGCGTATGCACGCCGTCGCGCGGCATCAGCCCCTCGAGCTGGTCGAACCACCCCTTCAGCTCCGCGAAGTCGTGGGTCACCTTGCGGACCACCGGCCTCGGCATCGGCCCGGCGTTGCGTCCCCTGCCGGCCTGGGCGAGCAGCGGAGCCAGGTACCGCTCGGCGGCCTCGCGCTGCCGGTGGTCCTTGAGGAGGATGACGGGCACGCCGTCCTCGTCGAAGTAGTACCCGGCGAAGCCGGGGACCTCCGCCCCCGCCACCCGGGCGAACTCGTCGTCGCTGGTCCAGAGCTCCCGCGGCGGCGGGCCCACCTTCGCGCCTCGTGGCGCTTCATCGGGGGCGGGAGCGGTGATCGGGCGGTCTTCGCACGCTGTGGTGGCCAGCAGGGCCAGAACCGCGAGCAGGACGGGCGGCCGGGAGCGAGTCATGCGACCTCCAGGGCAGGGTGTACACCGCGGTCAACTCCAAGAACCGCTTCCGAGTTCCCCCGCAACTCGCATACCTGATTGTCGTATTCAGAGCGCTTGATAACCGGCTCAAATAAAAAGGGGGCGCCGTGACGTTCAGCGGCCCGGGCGTGCAAACCGAGTCGGGGGCCGTCCGGCGGTGCCCACAGCGGCGCGGCCACGGTCCTGAAGATCTAACAGCGGTGCTGATATGAGAATCAACGTGCGTGCGGACGAGCAGGAGCGGGCCAGGCAATGTCTCCTGCGGGAATCCCTTCACGCCGAGCGCCCAGATGAGCGGGTGGGAAAGCCAAACCCCGGCACCGCGTGAGCGACGCCGGGGTTCTTGCTTGCAGCGAAGCGGGAGACGGGACTCGAACCCGCGACCCTTAGCTTGGAAGGCTAATGCTCTACCAACTGAGCTACTCCCGCACTTCCTTCCATGAGGACAAACGATCCCCGGAAGAGAGGGAAATCTACGGCGTGAACGACGCTCCCGTCAATGCCCGGCCGGCGTTTCGGGATCCGGCAGCGGCCTCGCTGCTCCGACTCTTCCACGACGTGTGACGCACGGGGTGGCTGCCGCCGGCGCCGCGGGGATGTCACCGTCCCGGCAGATGCCCGGAAGGAACGACTTCCTCGCGTGACCGCCTGATTTCTGTATAATATTCCTGCACATGGAACAGCCCCGGACCGCTGCCCGGCGGCGGCTCGAACATCTCCTCTCCGCTCTCCACATGAACCACCTCGATCGGCCCCGCACCCGCCCCCGGTACAGACGCATCGCAGCGTTGCTGCTGCTGGTGGCGACCGCCGTCTCCTGCCGCCCGGCATCGACGGCCGCACCCGCCCCGGCGCCCGTGGCGGAAAGCTCCCTTCCGCCGGAGATCCGCACAGGACCGGCCCGCGTCGTGGTGCACAACAACACGACCGAAGCCGTGATCGTGCACGTGGTGCCGCTCACGGGCGGCGCGCGGCAGATCGGCAGGGTGGAGAGCCGGCAAAGCCGGTCGATGAGGGTCCCGCAGCACCTCGTGGAGGCGCGAGAGCACTTCCGAGTGCAGGTGACCGCCGCGCGCGCAGTGTCGTATGGGTACCTGAGCCGCGCGGTCGCGCTCGCCCCGGGCAACCAGGTGCACGTTCACCTGCAGAATCCGCTGCTGAATTCGGGGATCGAGGTCTTCTGACGCTGCGGCGCCGTCGCGGGGAGCGGGCCCGGGCTCGCCGCAACGAAAACGGCATCCCGGTGCGACGGGATGCCGTTCTCGTGAGCAGCAGCTTCCGGCTCAGAGCCACCTGTCGGAATCGAACCGACGACCTACGCATTACAAGTGCGTTGCTCTACCGACTGAGCTAAGGTGGCGGATCGCCCGCCCGTCCGCGGCTATGCGGACAGGCGAGCAAAGCTAAGCCGCAGCCCCGTTTGGGTCAAGCCGACTTCTTCCAGCGCGGCCCCTGCGGCGTGTCCTCCACCACGATGCCGCGCGCCGCCAGCTCGTCCCGGATCGCGTCCGACTGGGCGAAGTCCCGCGCCTTGCGCGCCGCCTGCCGCGCCTCGATCCGCTCCTCCACCCAGGCCGCCAGCTCCGGGTCCACCACGTCCTCCCGGTCCGCCAGCTCCACGAAGCCGAAGACGCTGTCGATGCGCTCGAACACGGCGAGCGCCGCGTCCCGCTCCGCCTCGCTCACGGGCCGCGGCCCCAGCGCGTCCAGCCGCGCGTTCACCTCCGGCACGAAGGTGTGCAGCGCCGCCAGCGCCACGCTGGTGTTCAGGTCGTCGTCCATCGCCTCCGCGAACTTCGCCAGCGCCGCGTCCGCCGAACGGTGCAGCACGGGCACGTCGTCCGCGCCCGGGTGGACGACCGCGGGGTGGTCGCGCAGGCGGCTGCGCGTGTCGCGCACCCGGCGCACCGCCTCGGCGGCGGCGGCCAGCCCCTCCATGCTGAAGTTGAGCTTGCTGCGGTAGTGCGCCGTCAGGAACAGGTAGCGGATGGACGACGGCCGCACCCCCTGCCCCACCAGGTCCTGGAGGCTGGCGACGTTGCCCACCGACTTCGCCATCTTCTCGCCGTCCATCTGCAGGAACTCGCCGTGCAGCCAGTAGCGCACGAACTGCTTGCCCGTGGCGCCCTCCGACTGCGCGATCTCGTCCTCGTGGTGCGGGAAGGTCAGGTCCACCCCGCCGCAGTGGATGTCGAACGTCTCCCCCAGCTCCTGCATGCTCATCACCGAGCACTCGATGTGCCACCCCGGGCGCCCGCGGCCCCAGGGCGTGTCCCACACCGCGCCCACCGCCTCGTCCTCCGGCTTGGCCGCCTTCCACAGGGCGAAGTCGCGCACGTCGCCCTTCTCGTACTCGTCCGCCACCACCCGCTCGCCCACCCGGCCCGCGCCCAGGTCCACCTTCGACAGCTTGCCGTACTCCGGGAACTTGGAGATGTCGAAGTAGACCGAGCCCTCCACCGCGTAGGCGATCCCCCGCTCCTCCAGCCGGCGGATCAGCTCGATCATCCCGTCCACGTAGTGCGTGGCGCGCGGGTACACGTCCGCCGGGGCGATCCCCAGCGTGCGGAAGTTGTCGAAGAGGATTTCCGCGAACGGCTCCGTGTACTCGCCCAGCGGCACCCCCTCGCGGTTGGCGCCGCGGATGGTCTTGTCGTCCACGTCCGTCAGGTTCATGACGAACCGGACCTGGTACCCCCGGTACTCCAGGTACCGGTGCAGGACGTCCGCGAAAAAAAAGGTGCGCAGGTTGCCGATGTGCGGCGGCGCGTAGATGGTGGGGCCGCAGGTGTACATCCCCACCCTGCCCTCCACCAGGGGGACGAACTCCTCCAGGCGGCGGGTGAGCGTGTTGTAGAACTGGAGAGGCATGGGAGCCCGGAACGGTGGAGTGGGAACGATGGAGCGGCGGGCCCCGCCACGGCGGGACCCGGCGCCCTGCTGTCAGCGGGCGCTCGGCCTACATCGAGCCGTCCGGCGCCGCGCGGGCGCCGCGGACCCCGTCTCCAGGCTCCTCATTCCGCTCCCTTCGCTCCGGCCGGATCCATCTCGTTGACGTGGTGGATCGTGCGCTGCGGGTACGGGATCTCGATCCCCTCCTCGTCGAAGCGGCGCTTGATGCGGCGGCGCAGCTCCCGGGCCACGTCCCACTGCTTGAGCGGGACCGTCTTGGCCATGACGCGGATGTTGACCGACGACTCGCCGAACGACTCGATCCCGGGGACCTCCACCGCGTCCACCAGGAAGTGCTTCCATCCCGGGTCCTCGCCCAGCTCGCGCCCCACCTCCCGCAGCACCTCCATCACCCGGTCCGCGTCCTCGCGGTAGGCCACGCCCACGTCCAGCACCGCGCGCGCCCAGGTGCGGGTGAGGTTGCTCACCCGCTTGATCTCGCCGTTGGGCACGATGTGGACCACCCCGTGCACGTCGCGGAGCACCACCACGCGCAGCGTCATCCGCTCCACCGCCCCGGAGACCGAGGTGTCCAGGCGGATCACGTCGCCCACGCCGTACTGGTTCTCGAAGAGGATGAAGAGGCCGCTGATGACGTCCTTGACCAGCGACTGCGCGCCGAACGACACCGCCAGGCCGATCACCCCGGCGCCGGCCAGCAGCGGGCCCAGGTTGATCCCCAGGGCGCCCAGCACCATGAAGACCATCAGCACCAGGATCACCACGATGCCGATGCTCCGCACCAGGCTGAGCAGCGTCTTGGTGCGCTGCTCCTGCACCGAGAGGAGCCCTCCCTCGGCCGGCTCGATGGAGCACTCGATGCGCCGCAGGATGAGCTTGAGCACCCAGAAGGCCAGCCACGCCACCAGCAGGGCCGCGACGATGCGCAGCCCGGTGGCGGTGAGGTCGGGCCAGTTGAACACGTCGGACCACTCGGTCCGGACGCGCTCCCTGAGCACTGCGACGATGGAGTCGGCCTGGATCATCGGGACGGAACCGGTCTGCGCGGTCGGCGGGAGCCCCGCCGGGGAAGGGCTATCCTAGGCCGCGCCCCCGCCCCCGTCAACCGGCGGCGCCGTTCAGGGGAGCACGCGCAGCTCGCGGATGCGCCACTGCCCGCCCTCCCACACCACGCCCACGTACACCGTGGAGGCGCGGGCGGCGCTCACCCCGCGGGAGCGCGACAGCCAGGCCAGCTCGCCGAAGCCCTGCAGCGGCTGCCCCCCGGCCACCGTGGCGCGCGCCGGGCGGATGGACACCGTCTCGCGGTCCGCGAACAGGGAGCGCAGCGCGGCGGCGGCGTGCCGCTCCGGCACCGGCCCCGCGCCCTCGCCGCCCACCTCCAGCACCATCCGCCCGCCGGCCGGGGCGAGGCGCGCCAGCCCGTCCGCGTCCTCCGCCTCCCACAGCCGGGCCACGCGCGCCACGAAGCCCTCCAGGCGGGGGTCCGCGCCGTGCTGCGCCCGCAGCGCCGTCCCCGGCGCCGCGAGCAGCGCCAGCAGCACCAGGACCCGGAGGATGCGCCGCGTCACGACGCCGCTCCCGCCGCGACGCCGCCGGCCAGCTCGCCCCGCACCGCCAGGAAGGCGGCCGCGGGGTCGGCGGCGGCGGTCACGGTGCGCCCCACCACCACGAACTCCACCCCGGCCGCCGCCGCCTGCGCGGGCGTCGCCACGCGCGACTGGTCGCCCGCGGCGTCGCCGGCCAGGCGGATCCCCGGGGTGAGGATCCCCAGCCCCGTGCCCGCCACGGAGCGGATGCGCGCCGCCTCGTGCACCGACGACACCACCCCGTCCATCCCCGCGTCCGCCGCCAGGCGCGCCAGCCGCCCCGCCTCCTCCTCCGCCGCCGCGTCCGGGCGCCCCCACGCCTCGCCCAGCTCCGCCGAGGAGAGCGAGGTGAGCACGGTCACCGCGAACAGGCGCGGCCCGCCCCCGCCCGGCTCCCCGGCGGCGCGGCGCGCGGCCCGCAGCATGGCGCTCCCGCCCGCGGCGTGAACGGTGAGCAGGTCCGCGCCCAGCCGCGCCGCGGACTCCACGGCGTGCGCCACCGTGTTGGGGATGTCGTGGAGCTTGAGGTCCAGGAAGACCCGCAGCCCCCGCTCGCGCAGCCCCGCCACCACGGCCGGCCCCTCCGCCACGAAGAGCTGGAGCCCCACCTTGACCCACTCCGCGGCCGGCCCGATGCGCTCCACCAGGGCGTGGGCGGCGGCGGCCGTGGGCACGTCCAGCGCGACGATGGGAACGGGGGGTCGGGTCATGGCGGGTCGGCTCCGGTGCGGGGGAAATCGGCTGGGGGTGATTACCCGACGGGCCGCCGGGGGGTCCCCGGGCGGCCCGTCGCCACGGCCCGCTCGAAGGCGGCGCGCTACCGCCCGCCGGCGGCCACGCGGCGGGTGTCGCGGTCGAAGAAGGCGTCCACCGAGCGGGCCAGCCGCTCCGCGATCAGCTGCTGGTAGCGGGGCGAGCCCAGCACCTGCTCCTCCTGCGCGTTGCTGATGAAGCCGATCTCCACCAGCACCGCGGGCATGAAGGCGCCGTTGAGCACGTAGAACCCCGCCTGCTTGACGCCGCGGTCCGGGCCCGGGTGCACCGCGCGCAGCTGGTCCTGGACGAGGGCCGCCCAGTCGTTGGAGGCGCGCAGGTGCTCGTTCTGGCGCAGGTCCTGGAGGATGAAGGCGAGCGGGTCCCCGCCGCCGCGGTCCTCCTCGTACTCCTGCGCGGCGTTCTCCATCTGCTCCACCCGCCGCGCGTCCTCCGTCTTCGCCTCCGACAGGAAGTACGTCTCGAACCCCTTGGCCGCGCGGCTGGGGTTGGCGTTGCAGTGGATGGAAAGGAAGAGCGCCGGCTGCCCGTCCTTCTTCCAGCCGTTGGCGAAGCGCGCCCGGTCGCGCAGGGCGATCAGGGTGTCGCGGTCGCGGGTCATGCGCACCTCGTACTCGGGGTTGGCGCGCAGGATCTCCGCCACGCGCCGCGCCACCGCCAGCGTGACCGTCTTTTCCCGCGTCCCGCCGCGCCCGCGGGCGCCGGGGTCCACCCCGCCGTGCCCCGCGTCCACCACCACCAGCCGTCTTACGGGCCCGGAGTCGCGCGCGGCGGTCCGCGCGCGGCGCGGCGCCGGCTCGGGAGCGGCCTCCGCGGGCGCGGGCGCCGCCGGGCCCGCGGCCGTGCGGGAGCGGCGGATGGTGCGCGCCGCGGCGTCCACCTCCACCCCCAGCCGGGGGAGGTGCTCCACGAAGAACTGGGTGGGGAGGAAGGTGACGCCGTCCTCGGCGTACACGGGGTTCACCAGCTGCCGCGCCTCGCCGCCGTCCGAAAAGAACGGCGAGCCCACGCGGAAGCGCAGCTCGCGCCCGCCCAGCCGCACCGCCACCTCGTCGCCGCGGGGCGCCACCTCGGCGCCCACCGACACCAGGCTGGAGAGCGGGAGCGCCGCGTACCCCCGGCCCGTCGCGGCGGCCACGGTCAGGGCGCGCGAGCCGCTCTCCACCTGCCAGGCGGAGGGCTGCTGGGCTGCGCTGCGATGGGGGAGGAGAGGGGTGACGGCGAGGGCGAGCGCGGAAAGGAGCCGCCGGAGGCGGCTACTCCTTGAACCCGCGCTGCATCTCGCGCTCGGCGTCGCGCTTCTTGAGGTCCTCACGCTTGTCATGGAGTTGCTTGCCGCGGACCAGGGCCAGGTTGACCTTGGCGATGCCGCGGGTGAAGTGGACGTCGAGGGGGACGAGGGTGAGCCCGGACTTCTCCACCTGGCCGATCATCTTGCGGATCTGCCGGGAGTGCAGGAGGAGCTTGCGGGGGCGGAGCGGGTCGTGGTTGAAGCGGTTCCCCTGCTCGTACGGGGAGATGTGCATCCCCAGCAGCCACACCTCGCCCCGGTCGATGCGGGCGTAGGCGTCCTGGAGGTTGCCCTTTCCCTCCCGGAGCGACTTGACCTCGGTCCCCTGCAGGACCAGGCCGGCCTCCCAGGTCTCGAGCACGTGGTATTCGTGGCGCGCCTTGCGGTTCTGCACCACGATCTTCCGGGCGTCGGTCTTTTCCCCGGCGGGCTTGTTCATCTCTTTCGAACTACGTGGTTTGGGCGTGCCCCCGGCTGCGCCGGGGTCGGGCTGCGGCTCCGTAACGCACGATACAACTGTGCGTAACGGAGGCGAGCCCCGCAAACAGCCGCGGGTCTCGCCGCTTCGCGCTCGCATCCCTCACGCGGGCGCCGGAGCATGCCCCGGTCGATTCAGTAGATGATGACGGGAGTGCCGACTTCCACTTCGTAGTAGAGGCGCCGCGCGTCCTCGTTGGTCATGCGGATGCAGCCGTGCGAGACCGCCTGGCCCAGCAGCTCGGGCTTGTTGGTCCCGTGGATGGCGATCTCCTCCTCCAGGTACAGGGCGGTGGTCCCCAGCATCCCGGGCTCGCGCCGCTTGGGCGAGTCGCGCGGGGGGATGGGCTCGCCGCGCTCGATGAAGGCCCAGTCGGGCACCACCCAGACCGGGTCCTTTTCCTTGAGCTGCACCCGGAACATCCCGCGCGGGGTGGAGAAGTCCCACTTCTGCCCGGCGCCCTCCAGGCGGGTGCCGGTGCCCGTGCCGACGGTCGCCGACCAGATCACCCGCTCGTCCTCCATGAGGTAGAGCCGGTGCTCCGCCAGCGAGATCACCACGTAGCGCCCCTCCACGTTCACCGGCGGGTCGCGGTACCGCGCCGTCCCCTCGCGATCCACCCCGTGGGCGATCGCCAGCGGCGACAGCGGCAGCCCCTGCGCCGCCGCCTCCCCCGCCCCGAGGGCGACGCCCAGCAGCGCCCCGAGCACCGTCCGGAGCGCCCGCACCTTCGCACTCCCGCACTTTCGCACTTCCGCGCTCATTCCAGCAGCTCCCTTTGTCTGCGCCGCGTGCGGCCCAGGTCGTACACCTGCCCGACCAGGCCGCCCACGATGAACACCACCGCCGAGTAGTAGATCCAGAACACCAGCACCACGGCCACCCCCAGGCGCCCGTACATGGTGCCGTAGTTGGCGACGTAGGTGACGTACCAGGTGAAGATCCCCTTGAGCAGCTCCCACGCCACCGCGGTGAAGGTGGCCGCCACCAGCGAGATCCGCCACGGGATCCGCCTGGCGGGCAGGAAGCGGTACATCAGCACGAACATCGCGAAGATGAACCCGAAGGCGAGCAGCTGCGCGTACAGCGTCTCCACGATGGGGAGCTCGCGGTAGCCGCGCCGGGCCAGCCACTCCTGCCCGAAGTTCCTCACCCCCTCCAGCGCCAGCGTGATCCCCGTGTTCGCCAGGAACAGCGTCCCGGCCACGATCACCATCTGCGCGTCGAAGATCTTGCCGCCGACGATGCCGCGGTCGTCCTCCAGGTCGAACACGTGGCGCAGCACCGCGCGCAGCGTGCCGAACAGGCGGGTGGCGGTCCACACGAACAGGACCAGGCCCAGGATCCCGAAGCGGGTGCGCCCCCCGATGACGCCGCTCACCAGGTTGCGGGTGAAGTTCACCACGTCCTGGGAGGGGGGGAGGATGGAGAGCACGTAGTCCACCGCCGCCCTCTCGGGGTCCTCCACGAAGCGGGGGAGGGCGAACCCGAAGATGGCGACGATGAGCAGGAGGAAGGGGACCGCCGCGACCAGGATGTTGAAGGCGATCGCACCGGCGAGGAAGAAGATGTCGACTTCGGCGGCGCTGCTCCAGATGCGCCCGGTGAAGTCCCACGCCCCACGAAGCGTGCGGACCAGGGCCGCGCGGGCGGCGCCCGCGACGCTCACCGCCCTTGCAGACCTGATCCGCGCTCCCATCCCCAAAACCTAGATCGCCGCCGGGTTCCCGTCAACGATCGCGCACGGTGCGCTCAGCGCAGCAGCCCGTCGTCCCCCGCGTCCTCCACGATCACCTCGGTGACGATCACCTCCGCCTCCAGCACCGGCGCGCCCGGGTCGCGGAAGGCGTCCACGCCGCCGCGGTACGCGGACTTGGCCTCGGCCACGCGGCGCTCCAGGTCCACCCGGGCGTCGCGGGCGGCGCGGCGGCCGGCCTCCACGGCGCTGCGGGCCTGGTCGGCGCGCGTCTCGATCACGTCGCGCACCGTCGAGATGCGGCCCGTGACCTCGCCGCGGGCGCGGTCCACCGCCCCGGTGACGGTGTCGCGCGCGTCGCTGACGCGTCCCTCGGCGGCCTCGCGGAGCGCCCGCGCCCGCTCGCGCAGCTCGCGCTGGGTGTCGGCGCCGGTGCGCGGCGCCAGGAGGAGCGCCGCGCCCGCGCCCAGCAGCGCGCCCCACAGGAACGGCCCGAAACCGCCGCGCTCCCGCTCGATGACGATGTGGGGGTAATCGTCGTAGTCCCTCATCGAAGGCTCCCTTTGGGTGATGAGACCGCGTTCAGAGACGAGACTCCAGCTCCCGGCGCGGGGCCGGTGCGGAATACTGGAGCGCCCGGCGGAAGTTGGAAAGGTCCACGGGCTTCTGGAGGAACACGTCGGCCTCCTCGCGGAGCGCGCACTCCGTCTCCTCCCCCGCCCCGCCCGCGGTGATCACGATGATGGTCACGTCGTCGGGAAGCCCGGAGCGGATCTCCCGGATCACCTGGAGACCGTCGATGTCCGGGAGGTAGAAGTCGCACACCACCGTGTCCGGCCGGAAGTCGCGGACGCGCTCCAGGGCGCTCTTCCCCGTGTCCGCCGTGCACACCGTGTATCCGTCCTCCGCCAGCAGGCTCTCCAGCGCGTTCCTGGCGCCCGCCTCGTCCTCGACAACCAGAATTCTACGAGCCGCCATGCAGCGTACCCCTTGTCCCTCCGTGAGGCGGCGCCCGGGGTGGAGAGCCCGGATCGGCCCCTGCAAGGAGCAAGCGGCATGCCACCTGCGGGCCCGCCGGGGCCGGAAACACCAGGAGCCGCGCCCCGGGGGACGCGGCTCCCGTGCTCCCCGCGGAGGGGGCGCGGCGGGTCAGACCTGGGCGATCTGCAATCCCATGAGGTTGGAGAGCCGCGACCTGAGCTCGTCCTCCTCCAGCCCCAGCATGGAGGCGGCCCGGCCGTAGTCGCCCTCCACGAAGGAAAAGGTCTTGAGCACCAGGGTGCGCTCGGCCTGCTCCACGGAGGTGCCCACCGGGATGCGGACCTCGCGGTCCTCGGAGGCGATCAGCTCGTGGGCCCGCAGGTCCTGCAGGCTCACCTCCGGCCCCTGCGCGAAGATCACCGCCCGCTCCACCGCGTTCTTGAGCTCGCGGACGTTGCCGGGCCAGCGGTAGGCGTTGATGAACTCCAGCGCCTGCGGGGAGAAGCTCTTGATGTTCTTGCCGTTCTCCTCGGAGAAGCGGCGCAGGAACGCCTCGGCCAGCAGGCGGACGTCGCCGCGCCGCTCGCGCAGCGGCGGCAGGTTCAGCGGGATGACGGCGAGGCGGTGGTACAGGTCCTCGCGCAGCTTCCCGTCCTCCACGGCCCGGTTGATGTTCTTGTTGGTGGCCGCCACCACGCGGATGTCCACGTGGATCTCCTTCTTGCCGCCCAGGCGGCGGAAGGAGCGCTGCTCCAGGGCGCGCAGGAACTTGACCTGGATGTCGGGCTCCATCTCGGCGACCTCGTCCAGGAAGAGCGTGCCGCCGTCGGCCAGCTCGAAGCACCCGGCCTTTTCGTTGATGGCGCCGGTGAAGGCGCCCTTCTCGTGGCCGAAGAGCTCGTTCTCCAGGATCTCGCGGGGGAAGGCGCCGCAGTTGATGGCGACGAACGGCCCCTTGGCCCGGTTGGACTTGTCGTGGATGGCGCGGGCCACCAGCTCCTTGCCGGTGCCGCTCTCGCCCACGATGAGCACGCTGGCGCTGGCGGGGGCCACGGCCTCGATGGTGCCGTAGATCCCCTTCATCTCCTCGGACTGGCCGATCAGGTCGCCGAAGCGCGTCAGGTTGGCCAGGCGCTCCTCCAGCAGGCGGTTGGCCTGCTTGACCTGGTAGGCCTCCAGCGCCTTGGGGATCAGCGCCTTGAGCCGCTCCAGGTTGAGCGGCTTCTCCAGGTAGTCGTACGCGCCCTCGCGCATGGCGGCCACCGCCGAGTCCACCGAGGCGGCGCCGGTGATGATGATGACCTCGCTGGCGATCCCGCTCTTGCGCATGCGCGCGAACAGCTCCAGCCCGTCCACCTCGGGCATGCGGAGGTCGGCCAGGATCAGGCCGTACCCGCCCTCCTGGATCATCTCCCACGCCGTCCGACCGTCCGTGGCGGTTTCGACCTCGTAGCCCTCCTCGCCCAGGAGCATCTGCAGCCCCTCGGCGATGTGGCGCTCGTCGTCCGCGACCAGAATCTTCGCTTGCATACCCGCGTAGATGGAGGGTCTTCCGTTTGCTGAACGGTGTTTGTCGAACAGGGGAAGATAGCGGAACGCCTCGCGCGGGGTCAACCCGCGGGGCGCATGGAAACCAAGGGCTTACGCCGCTCCGCCCCCCGCCACCGGGATGGAGAACACCACCCCCGGGGCGTCGGTTCCCTCGCCGGAGGGCGCGGGGAGCCCCGCCCCGAACTCCAGCCTCCCGCCCACCGCGCCGGCGATGGCGCGCGCTGCCGGGAGCCGGGCCACGCCCCCACCCCCCGGGGCCTCGTCGCCGTCCCCGATGGGGAGCGGAGCCCCGGAGGCGTCCAGCACCGACACCGACACCGCGGCGTGCTCGCCCTCGCGGGCGGTGCGGATCACCAGGGCGCCCCCCTGCGCCGCCCCGTCCAGCGCCTCCAGCACCAGGTCCAGGATCACCTGCCGCACCGGCTCGCGGGGGACGTTGACCGGCGCGGGGATGAAGGCAGGCTCGAACCTGACCTCCACCTCCTGCCGGCGCGCCTCCAGCTGGATCAGCTCCATCAGCTCGTGGATCAGCTCGTCCAGCGTCACCGGCTCGGCCTTGCGGGCGGGGCGGGACAGGCGCAGCAGCAGCTCGATGCGCCGCGTGACCCGGTCCAGCTCGGCCCCCAGCACGCCGATGTAGCGCTCGGCCTCGCCCTGCTGCTCGGGGGACCAGCGGGCGACGCGGCGCTTCAGCACCTCCAGGTTGATCACCATGGAGTGCAGCGGGTTCTTGATCTCGTGCGCCAGGTCGTCGGCCAGCCGCTCGAGGATGTCGAGCTTGTTGGCGCGCACGGCCAGCGCGTCCGGGTTCTCGGTGTCGCTGCCCACGTGTTCGGCTTCCCGGAGCATCGGTAGGTGGCTCCCGGCTCGGTCTCGGTTCGGTCGTCGGGACGCTCGCGCACGGGCGGGGCCCGGCGGCGGCGGGGGCGGGCCCCGCCGCGGAGCGGTTCACGGCAGGGGGGAGAGGCAGGTTTCGTTCCCGCGGGGGACCGAAAACGATCGGAGCGCCGTCCCGGGGGGCGGCGCTCCGGCCATTTCACGCTGCGCGGGCGGGGGCCGGGTTCAGTCGGACAGGTCCCAGTCGTCCGCGGCGGCCTTCATGCGGAGCGCCGCCGGGCCGCTCCGCCGGTGGGCCGGGGCTGTGACGTGCCGGCGGACCACGTCCATGGTGCCGTCCACCCGCAGCTGCCGGAACAGGAAGGCGAACTGCTCCTGGAGCGTGGCCCGGATCCGCTCGCGGTTCTCCCCGGGGAGGTCCCACAGCTCGCGCTTGAAGGCGCCCAGCGCCTTCTTGCGGGCCTTGTAGATGAACTGCTCCTCGGTGTCCGAGGGCTTGCGCTCGTCCGGGAAGTTCTGGCGGCAGTGCTCGTACATCCGCTCGCGCAGCTCGCCGGGGAGCGACGGGTGGTCGTACAGCATGTTCTGGAAGCCGGTGGCCAGGTGGATCTCCGCCGTCTCCACCTCCGGGAACTTGCCGAAGGCCTCCGCCGGCAGCGTGGAGGCGCCGTGCTGCACCGCGCCCGACAGCCCGTACTCGTCGCGGGAGATCTGCGAGAGCACCCGCAGCGTCTCGAAGTCGATGGCCACGTCGGCGATGGAGCCGTCGGGGAGCACCGTGCCGCCGTGGGAGGTGCCCGACTGCACCGAGATCTTGGCGAGGCCGGCCAGCTGCGTCCCCGCCTTGTCGGCCAGGCGCGCCAGCTCGCGCCGGTAGCCGTCCATGTACGCCCGCAGCTCCTCCGGGGTGGAGTTCTCGGTGCCCACCTCGCCGATCTCGCCGCCGATGGAGATGGTGACCCCCTCCGGCTCGTAGTGCCGCACGTAGGCGGTCAGCTCGGCCGAGAGGCGGGAGTTGAGGGCCTGCTGCTCGTCCAGCGTGGCCTTGTCCAGCTCCACCAGGGTGGAGGTGTCGATGTCGATGTTGTAGAAGCCGGCGTGGATCGCCTCCTTGATCAGGTCCTTGACCGCGCGGGTCTCGGCCTGGGCGTCGGCGCGGAACTTCTTGGCGTTGAGCTGGAAGTGGTCGCCCTGCACGAACAGGGGGCCGCTCCACCCTTCGCGGATGGCCGCGGCGGTGAGCACGGCCACGTACTCCACCGGGCGCTGGTCGGTGTAGCCGATCTCGGAGCGGGCGATCTCGCAGATCAGCGCGCCCACCCGGAGCTCGCGCGCGGCGGCGAACATGGCGCGGCCCGTGTCGAACGAGGCGGCGCGGATGTTCATGGCCGGCACGGTGAAGCCGGACACCTCGCCGCGGCCGCGGGCCATGTACAGCTCGTGGATGGAGGCGGGGCGGATCCCCAGCCGCTCCCCGGCCTCGCCGATGATCCAGCGGGCGGTGTCGCGCACGTCGGCGTCCTCGCCGAACACGGCGGCGCGCACGAGCGCCTCGATCCCGGCGCCGCGCAGCGCCTCCTCGCTCGCCACCTCCACGGCGCCGTCCCGCACGGTCACGGCGTCGCGCACCTGGTCCAGCAGGGCCCGCACGGAAGACTGCTCCAGCAGGGCGCGGTCGTCGCCCTGCGCGGTGAGTGTCTCGGCCATCGGTTCTCCTCTTTCCTCTATGCCTGGTGGTCGTCGGAACGGCTCTGGACTGCGGGCTCGGGCGTGCCCCCGGCTGCGCCGGGGTCGGGCTTCGGCTCCGTAGCAGACGAAACGACCGTCTGCAACGGAGTCGAGCCCCGCGAAACTGCCCGCGGGTCTCGCCCCTTCGGGCCGAAATCCCTCACGCGGGTCCTTCCGCGCGTCAAGATGGAAGGCGGCGCGGGGGCTGGCAAGCCGCTTGCACGGCGCGGGCCGCATGCAGACATCCGCCGCCCGCAAGATCCTTTCCGCCGCCGCGCTGGGCGCGGCGGGCCTCGGCGCGTACGCCTTCCTCGTGGAGCCGCGGTGGCTGGAGGTGACGCGGACGCGCATCCACGCGCGGGGGCTGCACCCGGACCTGGAGGGGCTGCGCATCGCGCTGCTCACCGACATGCACGCGGGCGAGGGGACGTCGCTGTCGCTGATCCGGCGGGCGTGCCGGGCGGCCATGGCGGAGCGGCCGCACCTGGTGGCGCTCACCGGGGACTTCGCGGCGGACCGCTCCGGGGACTTCGGGGCGGTGCTGGGGGCGATGGAGGGGCTGGACGCGCCGCTGGGGGTGTACGCGGTGCCCGGCAACCACGACCACATCGTGGGCATCGACACCTGGCACCGGCAGGTGGGCGCGCACCCCGGGATCGTGGACCTGACCAACGCGGCCGTGGTGCGCGAGGTGGGGGGCGCGAGGCTCTGCGTGGCGGGGGTGGACGACTACTCCATGGGCGCGCCGCGCATGGACGTGCTGCCCCCTCCCGAGAAACGGGATTTCACACTTCTTCTGGCCCACGACCCGGACCAGGCGGAGCGCGCGCGGCGGGTCTGCGACCGGGTGGACCTGGTGGTGAGCGGGCACACGCACGGGGGCCAGGTGCGGCTCCCCTGGGTGGGGGCTCTGCGCAACCCGGCGGAGCGGGAAGACCTGTACGAGGAAGGGTTGCGGCGCCGGCCCTGGACCCAGGTGTACACCTCGCGCGGGGTGGGGACGGTCCACCTCCCGGTGCGGTTCCTGTGCCGCCCGGAGGTGGCCGTGCTGGAGCTGACGGGCGCTCCCCGGCCGCCGGCAAACAGTTGAATTCGAGGGGCCACGGGAAGGGTGGAGAGGTGCGGAACGGTCTTTGCGGTCACCCCATGTGAAAGCAGACCGGGGCGCCGTTGGACGGGGCGACGCCGCGGCATCCGTCCGGTTCCGTCACAGCGGAGGCACCATGGCTCGACAGACAGGCATCGTGGAGTTCTTCAAGGACGACAAGGGCTTCGGCTTCATTCGTCCGGACGACGGGGGAAAGGATGTCTTCGTGCATCACTCCTCGATCGAGATGGAGGGGTTCAAGTCGTTGAAGCGCGGGGACCGGGTGGAGTTCGAGATCGTGGACGACCCGAAGGGCCCCCGGGCGGCTTCGGTCAAGCGCGTCGACGAGTAGCCGGACCGGGCGGAAGCGAGCGGCGGCGCCGATCCCACGCGGGAGCGGCGCCGCTGTCGTTTGGGGATAGGTTACAGGTTACAGGGGACAGGTTA
>JBFMFL010000002.1:64825-86993 GCA_040752145.1 Gemmatimonadota bacterium | reverse complement strand
CGCGGCGCTTCGCGGCGGCACTGGCGCGGCACGGGGTGGACGTGCTGTGGATGTCGGTGGGGCTGTTCAACCAGTACGCGGAGGAGCTGAAGGCCGAGATCCCGCGCCTGCGCTACCTGATCGTCGGAGGCGACGCGCTCGACCCGCAGACCATCGCGCGGGTGCGGAAGGGCTGTGCGCCGCGGCACCTGCTCAACGGGTACGGTCCCACCGAGACGACCACGTTCGCCATCACGCACGAAGTGACGGACGTGGAGGAGGGCGCACGGAGCATCCCGCTGGGGCGTCCGGTCGCGAACACGCGCATCTACATCCTGGACGCGCACGGGGAGCCGGTGCCGGTGGGGGCGCGGGGGGAGCTGTACATCGGGGGGGCGGGGGTGGCGCTGGGATACCAGAACCGGCCGGGGCCGACCGCGGAGCGCTTCGTTCCCGATCCCTTCGGAGGGGAGCCGCGCGGCGGTGCGCGGCTGTACCGGACGGGAGACCTGGGGCGGTGGCTGCCGGACGGGACGATCGAGTTCCTGGGGCGCAACGATCACCAGGTGAAGGTGCGCGGCTTCCGGATCGAGCCGGGGGAGATCGAGGCGCGGCTCCTGGCGCACCCGGAGGTGCGGGAGGCCGTCGTGCTGGCGCGGGAGGTTGCACCGGGAGACAGGCGGCTGGTGGCGTACTACGTGGGGGCGGAAGGGGCCGAGGCGGAGGCGCTGCGTGCGCACCTGTCGGAGCGGCTGCCGGAGTACATGGTGCCGGCGGCGTACGTGCGGCTGGAGAGGCTTCCTCTTACTCCCAACGGAAAGGTGGACCGCCGGGCGCTCCCCGCCCCCGCGGACGAGGCATACGCGCGGCGCGGCTACGAGGCGCCGGTGGGGGAGACCGAGCAGGCGCTGGCCGAGATCTGGTCGGAGGTGCTCGGCACGGAGCGGGTGGGCCGCCAGGACAACTTCTTCGAGCTGGGCGGACAATCGCTCCTGGCGGTGCAGGTGATCTCGCGGGTGAGGCAGGTGCTGGAGGTGGAGGTCCCCCTGCGCACCCTCTTCGAGCGGCCCACGCTCTCGCAGCTGGCCGAGCACGTCCTGGCCGCCCAGCTGGCCCAGTTCGACCCGGCCGAGATCGCGCGCCTGACCGAGCTCGTCCGTGCGTCCGCCGGGGACTCGCTCCCGTGGCCGTGACCCCCCGCATCCCGCATTCACGCTCCTGAGCCATGAACCCGACCCTTTCCGTCACCGAGCTCGAGCGGATCCTCCAGATGGCGCGCGCCGCCAGCCTGGAGCGCAGCACGCCGAAGCCGTCCCTGATCCCGCGCGCCGAGCGGAACGGCCGGCTGCCGCTGTCGTTCGCGCAGCAGCGGCTCTGGTTCCTGGAGCAGCTGGGGAGTGGGGGGAGTGCGTACCACATCCCGGCGGGGCTGCGTCTGCAGGGCACCCTCGACCGCGATGCGCTCGTCGGTGCGCTCGACAGGATCGTAGCCCGCCACGAGGCGCTGCGCACGGTCTTCGCGCAGGTGGACGGCGTCCCGGAGCAGCGCATCGCGCCGGCGGAGGCGGGCGGATTCCACCTGATCGAGCACGACCTCGGCGCGGAGGCGGACGCGGAAGCCGGGCTCGACCGGATCATGGTGGAAGAGGCGCGTGTGCCGTTCGATCTGGAGCGGGGGCCGCTCGTCCGCGGCCGGCTGGTCCGGCTGGCGGAGGACGACCACGTGCTGCTGTTGACCATGCACCACATCGTCTCCGACGGCTGGTCGATGGGGGTGCTGTTCGGCGAGCTGGGCGCGCTCTACGGTGCGTTCCACCGGGGCGAGCCCGACCCGCTCCCCCCGCTTCCGGTGCAGTACGCGGACTACGCGGTGTGGCAGCGACGCTGGGTCACCGGCGAGGTGCTGCAGGAGCAGGCGGAGTTCTGGAAGCGGACGCTCGCGGGCGCGCCGGAGCTGCTGGAGCTCCCCACCGACCACCCGCGCCCGGCGCAGCAGGACCATGCGGGTGCGATGCTCCGCGTGGAGCTGGACGAGGCGCTGGCCGCCGGGCTCAGGGCGCTCGGCGCGCGGCACGGGACGACGCTGTTCATGACGCTGCTGGCGGGGTGGGCGACCGTGCTGAGCCGCCTCTCGGGGCAGGAGGACGTGGTCGTCGGCACGCCGTCGGCCAACCGCGGCCGCGCGGAGATCGAGGGGCTGATCGGCTTCTTCGTCAACACGCTGGCGCTGCGGGTGGACCTCTCGGGCTCGCCCGGCGTGGCGGAGCTGCTCGAGAGGATCAGGGCCCGGTCGCTGGCGGCGCAGCAGCACCAGGACATCCCGTTCGAGCAGGTGGTGGAGGGGGTGCAGCCGGTGCGCAGCCTGTCGCACAGCCCGCTCTTCCAGGTCGTGTTCGCGTGGCAGAACACGGCGCGCGAAAGCCGGGAGCTGCCGGGGCTCAGGATCGCCCCGGCGGGGGCGGCGCCGCAAACGACGGCGAAGTTCGACCTGTCGCTGACGCTGCAGGAGGAGGGTGACCGGATCGCCGGTGACGTGGAGTACGCGACGGCGCTGTTCGAGCGCGCGACGGTGGAGCGCTACCTCGGCTGTCTGCGGCGCGTGCTGGAGGCCATGGTGGAGGACGAACGGCAGGCGGTCGACCGCCTGCCGCTCCTCTCGCGCGCGGAGCGCCGGCAGATCGTGGAGGAGTGGAGCGGCGGGGGCGGCGAAGCCCCCTCCGGCCGCCCCGTACACGAGCTGTTCGCCGAGCAGGCGGCCCGTGCGCCGGGCGCGGTCGCGCTGACGTTCGGGAGCGAGTCCGTCACGTACGCCGAGCTGGACCGCCGCTCGGACGCCCTCGCACGCCGCCTGGCCGCGCTCGGCGTCGGCCCCGAGGCGCGCGTCGGCATCTGCGTGGAGCGCTCGCCGGAGATGGTGGCGGGGCTCCTCGCCGTCCTCAAGGCCGGGGGCGCCTACGTCCCCCTCGACCCCGCCTACCCCGCCGAGCGCCTGGCCTTCATGCTGGCCGACTCGGGCGCGCGGGTCCTGCTGACGCAGGAGCGCCTGCGCGACCGGCTCCCGGCGCTCGAGGCCGAGCTGGTCGTGCTGGACGAAGAGGTCCCCGGGGACGACGACGCGCCGCTGCCGGCCGGCGTTTCCCCCGAGAGCCTGGCCTACGTCGTCTACACCTCCGGCTCCACGGGGCAGCCCAAGGGGACCGGGGTGCCGCACCGGGCCATCCCCGGCTTCTTTTGGGGCGCGGACTACGCCCGCTTCGACGAGGGCACGGTCATCGTCCAGCACTCCTCCACCTCGTGGGACGCGCTGACGCTGGAGCTCTGGCCGGCGCTCCTCGCCGGCGGCCGCTGCGTGCTCCTTCCGGCGCAGACCTCCGAGCCCGCCCTGCTGGGCGAGCAGGTCCGTGAGAACGGGGCGAACACGCTGTGGCTGACGTCCGCGTACTTCAACCTGGTCGTCGACACCTCGCCGGAGGTCCTGTCCGGCGTGGCGCAGGTGATGATCGGCGGCGAGGCGGCGAGCGCGCGGCACGTCCGGCGCGCGCTGGAGCTGCACCCGGGGATGCGGCTGGTCAACGGGTACGGCCCCAGCGAGTGCACCGTCTTCGCCTCCTGCTGGCCGGTCCCGGCGGGCTTCGACGCGCCCGTGGTGCCGATCGGGCGTCCGGTGGGCGACCGGCGGGTGTACCTGCTGGACCGCGGCTTCGAGCCGGTCCCCACGGGCGTCCCCGGCGAGCTGTTCGTGGGCGGGCCCGGGGTGGCGCGCGGCTACCTGGGGCGGCCGGAGCTGACGGCTGAGACGTTCGTCCCCGACCCCTTCGGAGAGCCGGGCGCTCGCCTGTACCGCACCGGAGACCGGGTGCGGTGGCGGGCGGACGGGGTGCTGGAGTTCGTGGGGCGCCTGGACTTCCAGGTCAAGATCCGCGGCTTCCGGGTGGAGCCGGGAGAGGTGGAGGCCGTGCTCGCCGGGCACCCGGGGGTGCGCGAGGCGGCGGTGGTGGTGCGCGAGGCCGCCCCCGGCGAGCGGAGGCTGGTGGCGTTCGCCACGGCACAGGAGGGTGCGGAGCTGGTCCCGGCCGGGGTGCGGGCGTACCTGGCGGAGCGGATGCCGGACCACATGGTCCCCGCCGCGGTGGTGGTGCTGGAGGCGATGCCGCTGACCCCCAACGGCAAGGTGGACCGCCGCGCGCTCCCCGCCCCGGACCTCGGCGGAGCGGAGGAGCCGGTGGCGCCGCGCACGCCGACGGAGGAGGTGGTGGCGGGGATCTTCGCCGGGGTGCTGGGGACCGGGCGCGTGGGTGCGCACGACGACTTCTTCGAGCTGGGCGGCCACTCGCTGCTGGCCACGCGGGTGGTGTCGCGGGTCCGCGAGCTGTTCGACGTGGAGCTGCCGCTGCGGGCGCTCTTCGAGGGACCCACGGTGGCGGAGATGGCCGGGCGCGTGGAGGAGATCCGGCGCGCGGGGGCGCCAGCGCTGCCGCCGGTGGTCCCGACCGGGCGCACGGGTCCCCTGCCCCTCTCGTTCGCCCAGGAGCGGCTCTGGTTCCTGGATCGACTGGAGCCGGGGAGCGCCCTCTACAACATCCCCGTGGCACAGCGCCTGGGGGGTGCGCTGGACCGGGCGGCTCTTGAGACGGCGCTGGGCGAGATCGTCCGGCGCCACGAGGCGCTGCGGACGACGTTCGCGGAGGCGGGCGGCTCGCCGGTGCAGACCATCGCGCCCTTCGCGCCCTTCGCGCTCCCGGTGGAGGATCTGTCGGACCTGGGCGAGGCGGATCGCGAGGCGGCGGTCCGGCGGCGCGCCGGGGAGGAGGCGCGGCGGGCGTTCGACCTCTCGGCGGGACCGCTCTTCCGCGCGGCGCTGCTGCGGCTGGGCGAAAAAGACCACGTGCTGCTGCTCTCGATGCACCACATCGTCAGCGACGGGTGGAGCATGGGCGTGCTCTTCGGCGAGCTGTCGGCGCTCTACGCGGCGTACCGGGAAGGGCGTCCGTCGCCGCTGCCGGAGCTGCCGGTGCAGTACGCCGACTACGCGGTGTGGCAGCGCGCCCACCTGTCGGACGAGACCCTGGAGCGGCAGCTGGCCTACTGGCGGGAGCGCCTGGCGGACGCGCCGGCGCCGCTGGAGCTGCCCATCGACCGCCCTCGCCCGCCGGTGCCGTCGAGCGAGGGGTCGCACGAGTCCGTGGAGCTTCCGGGCGAGCTGCTGGCGCGCCTCAGGGCGCTGGGCCGGCGGGAGGGCGCCACGCTGTACATGACCCTGATCGCCGCCTCCCAGGCGCTGCTCGCCAGGTACGCCGGAAGCGAGGACGTCGTGGTGGGGAGCCCCATCGCGGGACGCGTCCGGGGGGAGACGGAGGGGCTGATCGGCTTCTTCGTGAACACGCTGGTGATGCGCACCGACCTCTCCGGGGACCCGGGGTTCCGCGAAGTCCTGCGGCGGGTGCGGAGGGTGACGCTGGGCGCCTACGAGCACCAGGAGCTGCCCTTCGAGAAGCTGGTGGCGGAGCTTCAGCCGGACCGCGTCCTCGGCCACACTCCCCTGTTCCAGGTGATGTCCTCCCTGGTGAGGCAGCCCGAGGCGGAGGCGGCCCCCCTCGCCGGGCTGCGGGTCGAGCCCGTCGAGGCGGGGATCCCCACGGTCAAGTTCGACCTCACCATGGACTTCGCCGAGCACCCCCGCGGCCTCCGGGCGGAGATGGGGTACCGGACGGACCTGTTCGAGCGCGGCACCGTCGCCCGGATGCTCGGCCACCTGCGGCGGGTCCTGGAGCAGGTCGCCGGGGACGGCGACCCGCGCCTGGCCGCGCTGGAGCTGCTGGACGGCGCGGAGCGCGAGCAGGTGCTCGCGGCCTGGAACCGCACCGCGCGGCCGTACCCCGACACGCCCCTGCCCGCCCTGTTCGCCGCGTGGGCGCGCCGGGCCCCCGACGCCGCGGCGGTGATCTTCCGGGGCGAGACCGTGTGCTACGGCGAGCTGGACCGCCGCGCCGACGCGATCGCCCGCCGCCTGCGCGCCGCGGGGGTCGGCCCCGAGGTGCGCGTGGGGATCCTCGCCGAGCCCGGCCCCGCCCTGGTGGCGGGGGTGCTCGGCATCCTCAAGACCGGGGGGGCCTACCTCCCCCTGGACCCCGCCTACCCGGCCGAGCGCCTGGCCTTCATGCTCGAGGACGCGGGCGCCCCCGTGGTGCTGGCCCAGCCGGAGCTGCTCGCTTCGCTCCCGCCCACCGGCGCCCGCGTCGTCCCCCTGGGACCGGAGCCGGACGACGACGCAGAGGACGGGTCCGCCGGGGCCGTGGCAGGCTGTTCCCTGTTCCCTGTTCCCTGTTCCCTAGCCTACGTCATCTACACCTCCGGCTCCACCGGCACCCCCAAGGGCGTGCTGGTGGAGCACCGCAGCCTCTCCAACCTGCTACACGACTCCGTCGCCGGGCTGGGAGTGGGCCCCGGGGACACGACGCTCTGCCTGGCGTCCGTGTCCTTCGACGTCTGGGTCTACCAGGCGCTGGTCCCCCTGGCCACCGGAGGGGCGGTGCGGATGGTTCCGCGGGAGCAGGCGATGGACCCGCCCGCGCTGGTGGAGGCGCTGGAGGACGCGACGGCGCTGTACGCGGTGCCCTCGCTGATGCGGCAGCTGGCCGCGGCCGTCCGTGCCACGCACCCGGCGGGGCTGCCGGGGATGCGGATGGTCTGCGCGGGGGGGGACGTCGTCGGCGCCGAGCTGCGGGCCGAGCTGTGCGAGGCCTTCCCGAACGCGGACGTGTGGGTGGCGTACGGGCCCACGGAGGCCACGGTAGCGTGCTCGTCGCACCGGGTGGGCAAAGGCGGGGAGGGGCGGAACCTGATCGGGCGGCCGTACTCGAATACCGCGATGTACGTGGTGGACGCGGCGGGCGAGCCGGTGCCGGTGGGCGTGCCGGGCGAGCTGTGGATCGGGGGCGCGGGGGTCGCGCGCGGGTACCTGGGGCGGCCGGCGCCCACGGCCGCGGCGTTCGTGCCGGACGCGTTCGGCGGGGCGCCGGGGGCGCGGCTGTACCGGAGCGGCGACCGGGTGAGGTGGACGGCGGAGGGGGAGCTGGAGTTCCTGGGCCGCATCGACGCCCAGGTCAAGGTGCGGGGCTTCCGCGTGGAGCCGGGGGAGATCGAGGCGGCGCTGCGGCGGCACCCGGGGGTGCGCGAGTGCGCGGTGGTCGCGCGGGAGGAGGGGGGCGACCGGCAGCTGGTGGCGTACGTCGCCGGCGACGCGGACGTGGGCGCGCTGCGGGAGCGGCTGCGCGCCGGACTGCCGGCCCACATGGTGCCGGCGGCGATCGTGGTGCTGGACGCGCTGCCGCTGACCCTCAGCGGCAAGCTCGACCACAGGGCGCTGCCGGCACCGGACTTCGCCTCGGCAGAGGGGCGCTACGTCGCGCCGCGCACGCCGACGGAGAAGGTGCTGGCGGAGATCTGGGCGGAGATGCTGCGCCTGGAGCGGGTGGGGGTGACGGAGAGCTTCCTCGAGCTGGGCGGGCACTCGCTGCTGGCCACGCGCATGGTCTCGCGGGTGCGGCAGGTGTTCGGGGTGGAGGTGCCGCTGCGGGCGTTCTTCAAGGGACCCACGGTGGCGGAGCTGGCCGGCCGGGTGGAGGAGATCCGGCGCGCGGGGGCGCCCACGCTGCCGCCGGTGGTGCCGACCGGGCGCACGGGGGCGCTGCCGCTTTCCTTCGCGCAGGAGCGGCTCTGGCTGGTGGACCAGATGGAGCCGGGAAGCGCCGTCTACAACATCCCCATGGCATGGCGCCTGGGGGGTGCGCTGGACGAGGCGGCGCTGGAGCGCGCGCTCGGCGAGATCGTCCGGCGCCACGAGGCGCTGCGGACCACGTTCGCGGAGGTGGACGGATCTCCGGTGCAGACCATCGCGCCCTTCGGCGCCTTCGCGCTGCCGGTGGAGGACCTGTCGGAGCTGGGCGGGGCGGATCGCGAGGAGGGGGTCCGGCGGCGCGCCGGCGAGGAGGCGCGGCGGCCCTTCGACCTCTCGGCGGGACCGCTCTTCCGCGCGGCGCTGCTGCGGCTGGGGGCCGAGGACCACGTGCTGCTGCTCTCGATGCACCACATCGTCAGCGACGGCTGGAGCATGGGCGTGTTCTTCCGGGAGCTGTCGGCGCTGTACGCGGCGTACCACGAGGGCGGGGAGTCGCCGCTCGCGGAGCTGGGGGTGCAGTACGCCGACTATGCCGTGTGGCAGCGCGAGCAGCTGGCGGGCGAGGTGCTGGACCGGCAGCTGGCGTACTGGAAGGAGCGCCTGGCGGGAGCCCCGGAGCTGCTGGAGCTGCCGACGGACCGTCCCCGCCCGGCGGTGCAGACGTACCGGGGCGCCGCGGTTCCCATGGAGTTCTCCCGGGAGCTGCTGGAGCGGCTGCAGGCGCTGGAGCGGACCGAGGGGGCGACGCTGTACATGGTGCTCCTGGGCGCATTCCAGGTGCTGCTGTCGAAGTACAGCGGGAGCGAGGACATCGTCGTGGGCAGCCCCATCGCGGGGCGCACGCGCGGGGAGGTGGAGGGGCTGATCGGCTTCTTCGTCAACACGCTGGTCCTGCGCACCGACGTGTCCGGAGATCCGAGCTTCCGCGAGCTGCTGGGGCGGGTGCGCGAGGCGACGCTGGGCGCGTACGAGCACCAGGAGATGCCGTTCGAAAGGCTCGTGGCGGAGCTGAGCCCGGAGCGGTCTTTAAGCCACTCGCCGCTCTTCCAGGTGTCGTTCACCCTGGGCGGCGCCCAGGACACCGGCGGCGGGCTCGCGGGGCTGAGCGTGCAGGAAGTCGGCACGGAGCTCGAGGTCGCCAAGTTCGACCTGTCGCTGGGCCTCGCGGCGACCGCCCGGGGCCTGCGCGGCGAGCTGAACTACAGCACCGACCTCTTCGAGCCGGGCACCATCCGGCGCATGGTGCGGCACCTGGAGCGGGTGCTGGAGCAGGTCGCCTGGGACGCGGACCTGCGCCTTTCCGAGCTGGGGCTCGCGGGCGAGGCGGAGCGGCGGGCGCTGCTGGCGGCGGGCCGCGCCACCCGGTCGTTCCCCGTCGCGGAGCGGCTCGACCGGCGCTTCGAGGCGCGGGCGCTGGAGCGGCCGCACGCGCCCGCGCTCACCTTCCATGCGGCGACGCTGACGTACCGCGAGCTGAACGAGCGCGCCAACCGCCTGGCGCACCGGCTGCGCGCCCTGGGCGTGGCGCCCGGCACGCGGGTGGGGATCGCGCTGGAGCGCTCGGCCGAGCTGGTCGCCGCCATCCTGGCCGTCCTCAAGGCCGGCGGCGCCTACGTCCCGCTCGACCCCTCCTACCCGGCGGAGCGCATCGCCTTCGCCCTGGAGGACGCCGGCGTCCCGGTGCTGGTGACCGAGAGCCACCTCGTCCCGCGGCTCCCCGCCTTCGCCGGCGCCACGCTCCTCGTCGACGCGGACGCGGAGGCGATCGCGGCCGAGAGCGGTGAGAACCCGCGCGTGGAGGCGGGGCCGGACACCCTCGCGTACGTCATCTACACGTCGGGATCGACGGGAAAGCCCAAGGGGGTGCAGGTCACGCACGCCAACGTGGCGCGGCTCTTCGACGCCACCGACGGCTGGTTCGGCTTCGCGCCGGACGACGTGTGGACGCTGTTCCACTCCTGCGCCTTCGACTTCTCGGTCTGGGAGATCTGGGGCGCGCTCCTGTACGGCGGCCGGCTGGTCGTCGTCCCCTTCCTCACCACCCGCTCGCCGGAGCACTTCCACCGGCTGCTGGCGGACGAGGGGGTGACGATGCTGAGCCAGACGCCCAGCGCCTTCAAGCAGCTGGTGCAGGCGGACCTGGCCTCGGGGGTGGACCCGTCCGCCCTGCGCCTGCGCCACGTCGTCTTCGGCGGGGAGGCGCTGGACCCGCAGGCGCTGCGGCCGTGGATGGAGCGGCACGGCGACCGGCGGCCGCGGCTGGTGAACATGTACGGGATCACCGAGACCACCGTCCACGTCACCTACCGCGTCATCACCCGCGCGGACCTGGACCGCGCGGGGAGCCCGCTCGGCGTGCCCATCCCCGACCTTGCCCTGTACGTCCTGGATTCCCGGCTGGAGCCCGTTCCCCCCGGCGTCCCCGGCGAGCTCTTCGTCGGCGGCGCGGGGGTGGCGCGCGGCTACCTGAACCGGCCCGAGCTCACGGCCGAGCGCTTCCTCCCCGACCCCTTCTCCGCGGACCCGGCGGCGCGCCTCTACCGCTCGGGGGACCTGGCCCGGCGGCGCGCGGACGGCGAGCTGGAGTACCTGGGGCGCGCCGACCAGCAGGTCAAGGTCCGCGGCTTCCGCATCGAGCCGGGAGAAGTCGAGGCCGCGCTGCTGGAGCTGCCCGGGATCCGCGACGCGGCCGTGCTCGTGCGTGACGGAGCCCGCCGCGACAAGCAGCTCGTCGCGTACGTGGTCCTCGACCCCGGCGAGGCGGAAGACCCCACCGCAATGCGGGCCGCTCTCTCCAAGCGGCTGCCCGACTACATGGTCCCGGCGGTGTTCGTGGTGCTGCCCGAGATGCCTCTGACCGCCAACGGCAAGCTGGACCGGCGCGCCCTCCCGGCGCCCGGGGCCGGCCGGACGCTCCGCCCGGCGTACGCCTCGCCCGCCTCGGCGGCGGAGCGCCTGCTGCAGGAGGTGTGGCAGGAGGTGCTCGGCGCGGAGCGGGTGGGAGTCCTGGAGAACTTCTTCGCCGCGGGCGGGGATTCGATGCGCGCGGTGCAGATGGTGGCCGCGCTGCGCAAACGCGGGATGGCGCTCACCGTCCGCGACCTCTCCGAGGAGCCGACCATCCGCGCCCTGGCGGAGCGTACGGACGCGGCCGGCCGGCCGGGCGGGGCGCCGGAGGCCGGAGTTCCCCACCACCTGGCCGACCTGCCCGAGCAGGAGTGGTCCCGCGTGCGGTCCGTGTTCCCGGAACCGTTCCAGGACGTGTACCCGGCGAGCCGGATGCAGGCGGTGATGCTCGCGGAGTACGCGAGGGACTCCGCTCGCGCCGGCGTCTATCACCCGCAGCAGTGCCACCGGCTCACCGACGCCTCTCTCTCGACCGATGCGCTCCGCCACGCGATCGAGCAGGTGGTCCGCAGGCACGCCGTCTTCCGCACCGTCTTCGCGACGGCGAGCGACGGCACCCTGCTGCAGGTGGTCCGCGAGAGCCCTTCCGTGCCCATCGGCTACCAGGACCTGCGCGGGCTCTCCCCCGACGAGCAGGACCGCGCGGTCGGGGCCCGGCTGGCGGAGGATCTCGACACACCGTTCGACCCGTTCGACCCCCACGGTTCGCTCATCCGCTTCGTGATCTTCCACCGCGAGGACCACGTAGCCGATCTCCTGATCTCGGCGCACCACGCCGTCGAGGACGGGTGGGGGAACGTGCACTTCCTGGGCACCCTGTTCGAGGCGTACGCCGACGCCCGGGACGGCCGGCCGGTCTCCGCCGCGCCCCTGCCCGACCCGTACCGCGAGTTCGTCGCGCTGGAGGCGGAGATCCTGGCCTCGGACGAGGCGCGGACGTTCTGGCGGGACCGCATGCGGCACGTGTCTTCCCCCTGGCCCACTCCACGCGGCGGCGCCGGCGCATCCCCGCGCGAGAGTCCGGTCGTTCGCGAGGCGGCGCCGGAGCTCACCGCGGCGCTGCGTGAAACGGCTTCGCGGGAGGGGGTCGCCCTCAAGGCGCTGTACCTGAGCTCCTTCCTGGACGTGGTGGCCACGCTCTCGGGAGGGGTGGACGCGTGTGCCGGCGTGGTCTGGAACGGCAGGTCGGAGCGGCTCTCCGATCCGCTCACCGCGCTGGGTCTCTTCTGGAACCTCGTGCCGGTGGCGCGGCCCGCCACCGCCTCCGGCGGCGCCGCGGGGCGTGCCCTGGCGGTCCACCACGACCTCCTCCAGGCCGACCGCTTCGGGCGCTATCCGCTGGCAGAGATCGTGGCGGACCGCGGCGGGCGGGAGCCGTTCTTCTCCACCTTCAACTTCCTCCACTTCCGGAACTGGTCCGGCCGGGACGCGGTACGGGGGGGCCGCGTGGAGCCGGTGTACGGGCTCGACCGGCTCCACCTCCCGTTCAACCTGGCCGTCAGCCTCGCGCCCCGCGGCGAGGGCGCGAGGCTGCTCGTGGTATACGACGACCGCTTCTTCAGCCGGGACGACGTGGCCGCCGCGCTGGAGATGTACCTCCTGCGACTCGAGGAGCTGACATCCACCACCGCCGGCGGTCCGCCACAAAGGTCGTGATGGACCCGACACGAGATCCGTCCCCCCCCCCCCCCCCCCCCCCCGGGGGAATGGGGGTGGCAACCCGCCACACGCCTGGAGAAGTGGAGATGCCGCCCTTCCAGTTCGACGATCCGGACCAGTACGTGAACGGAACGCCCCACCGCGAGTTCAAGCGACTGCGGCGGGAGGCGCCGCTCGCGTGGCAGGCCGGGGCCGGGGGCGAGGGGGACGGGTTCTGGCTCGTCACCCGGCACCGCGACGTCGTCGCGATCTCCAAGAACCCGGAGCTCTTCGCCACGCGCGCGCCCCTGCTGGCCGATCCGATCCCCCGGGAGATGTGGCCCGCGTACCCTGCGCTGGCAATGCTCGCCGACAACCTCATGACGTTCGACCCGGGGAGGCACGCGGCGTTTCGGCCGCTCGCCAACTCCCTGCTCTCTCCGGCCAGGCTCGCGGAGACGGGCGACGTTCGAGGCGTCTGCAGGGAGATCGCCGCGCGGGTCGCCGGGCGGTCGCGCTTCGACTTCGCCGAGGAGGTGGCGCTGCGGGTGCCGGTCGAGATCCTGCTGGGTGTCTTTCTCGGGATCCCGGGCGGCGACCTGGCGAAGGTGACCGAGTGGGTCCTCACCATCAACGCCATGGACGACCCGGTGTTCAGGCCCCGTGACGAAGCCCTACTGGACGCCGCGGAAGCGCTGTTCGCCTACGGCATCGAGCTCAACCGGCGGGTCAAGGCCTCGCCTCGCGAGCCGAGCGTGATCAGCGAGCTGGTGCACGGGGCGAAGCTGGCGGGGCTGACCCCCGAGCAGCTGTTCCTGGCGTACTGGTTCCCGCTCGTCGCCGGCGCGTTCGACACCACGGCCAGCACGATCGCCGGGGGAGTGCAGGCGCTGCTGCAGTTCCCCGACCAGCTGGACCGGCTGCGCGCGGATCCATCGCTGGTCCCGTCGGCGGCCGACGAGATGGTGCGGTGGGTGTCGCCCGTGGTCTACTTCAGGCGGACCGCGACCGCAGACACCCTCTACGAGGGAGCCCACGTCCGGAAAGGCCAGAAGGTGGTCCTGTGCTACGCGTCGGCGAACCGGGACGAGGAGGCCTTCGCCGACCCGGACACGTTCGACGTGGGACGGACGCCCAACAAGCACGTGTCGTTCGGGTACGGGCCACACTACTGCCCGGGCGGCCGGCTCGGCTCGCTCGTCGTGCGCGCGTTCCTGGAGGAGTTCGCCGACGTGCTCCCGTCGCTCCGGATCGACGGGCCCGTGGTCCACACGCGGTCGGCGTGGATGAACCGCATCCGGCGCATGCCCGTGAGACGTCACGAGGCATCTCCACCGGCCGAAGCCGGGGCGGGCGGCGACGGAGCGCAGGTGGTGCAGCCACGGAGGGCGAGAATCTGATCCGGGCGCGCCGGACCCCGGTGCTCCGTGTGCCCGGCGGCCGTGGACCCGTCCCCGACCGCCGCCGCCATTCCGGCCGGCGAGGGCTGAACGGGAGAGCGGATCGGCGCGCCACGGATCGACGATCCTCAGGACTCGTCCGGCGCCGCGGCGATCTCCTCCCGCACCCATGCGTCCTCCTCCACCTCCGCCCTGCCCCGTCTCGCCAGTCGTCATTTCCTCGACCAAGTCAGGTAAATGCATGACTTGTGGCAATCACGTACCGGCGCGATACTTTTCCTGTCCAGACTAGACAGACGAACCCACACTGTCATCGCGGAGGCGCTGATGCATACTTGGAAGCTGGAGGACGCCAAGAACCGGTTCAGCGAAGTGGTGCGGCTCGCCCTCTCCCATGAGCCCCAGCGTGTCACCCGCAACGGCAGGGATGCCGTCGTGGTCATCAGCGCGGACGACTACGAGCGCCTGATCGCGCCGGGGGACCTGGTCGACTTCCTCCGGCGATCTCCACTCGCGGAAGCCTTTTCCAGCGGTGATCTCGACCTCGACCGCCCCCACGACCTGGGAAGAGACGTTTCCTTCTAGCGGGCTGCCCCACGTGCGCTACCTTCTCGACACGAACGTGCTCACCGAGCCGGCCAAGCCGCGCCCGGACCCGAACGTCGTGGCCTGGCTCCAGGCGCAGTCACCGCTGGACCTCGCCATGAGCGCTCTCACGTTTGGCGAGGTCCAGAAGGGCGTTTCCCTCCTCGCGGCGGGGGCTCGGCGGGATGCACTCGAAACCTGGCTTCGCACCGACCTTCCCCGGCAGTTCATGGGACGCCTGCTGGCGGTGGACGGCTCCGTGGCGCTGGAATGGGGCCGGCTCACGGCGGAGGGATGCAAGGCAGGGCGGGAGCTGCCCGTGATCGACGGACTCCTCCTCGCGACCTGCGCGGCCCATGGACTCACGCTGGTGACCCGGAACGAGCGGGACTGCGGGCATCGCGGAGTACCGATCCTGAACCCGTGGATCGGCTGACGGGCTGCACCGGGTCGGCACGACTGCGCGCCTCTCAGGCCAGCCGGGCCGCGTCCAACAGCCCCAGGAACGAGCGCTTCCTCCGGTGCGTCTCACGAAGCTGAGCCAGGTACTGCCTGTAATCCTCCTCTCGACCGAGCCGGCGCATCACCTCCCGCACGCGCCGGAGCAGCTGGATGGCGCTCTCATAAGCGGTCCTCCCGGTGCGCGAGACCATGGCCTCTACGTGCCGCCGGTAGACGCTGAGCGCATCTTCCGGGTGATCGGCCTCGCGGAGGCGGGCCAGCTCGAGCCAGAGGTCTTCCGGGCAGCCGCCACCCGAAGCCTCCTGCCAGGCGGCCTCCACCTCCTTCTCCCAGAGGAGGACCCGGACGAGTTCCGCGCGCCCCGCGGCTGCGCGCCAGGAGTCGGGGAGCGGCCTCGACGTCCCTTGGGTCGGCCCTAACCGGAGCACGGACTGAGCGCGCTCCCGCCATGTCGGCCAGGCACCTACGCGGTCGGCGTGCTCCTTCAGCAGCTGGTACCTGTCCAGGCGTGGCACCTCCAGGAAATCGCTCCAGATCAGCTGCATCGCCTCGTCGTGGCGGCCCCTCCGGTGGTATTCCTGCGCCAGGAACTGCCGCAGGCGGCCGTCAGGCCGGGCCGGGAACGCGGCGAGCCCCCGCTCCGCCCATTCGAGGGCACGGTCGTGGTTGCCCGCATCCCGGTACAGCTCGGCCACCTGCAGGAAGGCATAGGGGTGTGACAGGTCCCGGCTTTTGACAGCGACCAGTTCCTCCAGGTCGCCACCGAGCCGGGCGAGCGCCTCCATCATCTGCGTGAGGCGAAAGCGCCGTCCCCATCGTTGCGCGCCGTCGGCCCCCGGCCCGAGCGCCGGCAGCTTTCTCCATTCCTCTTCCGCCAGCCGCCGGTACTCCGCCAGACCCGTCGAGCCGAGCAGAGCGGCGTACGTCGCCGCCGCACCGTGAAATGCACCGTACTCCGAGCGGAGTTCCACCGCGAAGAGCCTGCGGGCAAGGGAAACCGGCTCCGGCGGCGCTTTCGTGCACGCTTCGAGGTGGATTTCCTGGATCCGCTCCAGGATCCCGCCGAGGTGCCCGTCGGAGTCGTCGACGTACCCGATCGCGGTCTCCACCCGATCCAGCGCATACTCCGTCAGCTCGATGACGGCATCGGCATGACCTTCGCCGAGGAGGAGCGAGATCTCCTCCAGGGTGTCCGCGATCCTCCCCGCGTAGCCTCCGACCGAGTCGTAGTCCACGAACTCGCCGGTATGGACGCTCCGCTCGATCACGGCGCGGAAGCGGGCGAGGTCCGGCCCGCCGACGGCTTCACGGGCCGCCCGGAGCACGAGCCGGTCGAGCAGCCCCTCGTCGTCCATGGCGTGGTCGACGAGCAGATCCACGAGCGTGGCTCGGTCCTGGCGACCGAGGAAGGAACGGATCTCCTCCATGCTGACGACTCGCGGGGTATCAGGCTTCCTCCGCCGCGAACCTGCCCCGTCCGGACTCTCCTCCGCCAGCCAGACGAGCCCGACGGCCACGCAGTGCTTGCAGAAGTCGCCGTCCCGACCAACCGGGCAGGTGCAGTCGTACTCCAAGGCGCCGCCCGCGACCCACAAGCCGACCCGGTACTCGTCCGTCCCGAGCACCCGCGCGGAGATCCGGTCGCCATCGACAGCGAGTCCCGTCACATGGCCGTTCGCGGCGTACTCCTCGCCGCGGCGAAACGAAGCCGCACCGGCGAGGTCACGCAGGGTCGCGGAGAAAAGTAGCTGCTTCAGATGCGTCGACATGCCCGTGACCTCCCAACGGTTCCACCAGAGATGATGCTGCTGTGGCCCGCGTCCCGGAAGCGTGGCCGCGATGTCGGCGAGCGCAACCCCGATCTCCTCCCGCACCCGGTCGTCCTCCTCCACCTCCGCCCTCCCCCGCAGCGCCTGTCTCGCCCCCTCCGTCCCGATCCGTCCGAGCGCCCACGCCGCGTGCCTCCGTACCAGCGGCTCCTCGTCGCTCACCGCCGTCGCCAGCGCCGGCACCGCCTCCGGTGAGCCCCAGTTGCCGAGCGCCACCGCCACGTTGCGCAGCAGCCCCCGCCGCTTGGTCCGCTTCACCGCCGAGCCCTTGAAGCGGCGCGAGAACTCCTCCTGCGACATCCCCATCAGCTCGATCAGCGAGGCGCCATCGATCCCGACACGCGGCAGGAACGCCTCCTCCGCAGTATCAGACGCGAACGAGTTCCACGGACAGACCTCCTGGGAGGATTGCCCAGTTCCGCGTTTCGTGATCCAACTGGAGTCGGGGCGCAGAAATCTGCGCAATGAAAAAAGATAGCCGGCGTGGAGCCCCTCGGTCTGTCGGGCATCGAACTCACCTGACCGGGCCTACCCGAGGTCGTCCGGAGAAAGCGCGGCGAACTCGAGGTCGTCCGGAGTACGCGATTCCGGCTCGCCACCCCGGAAGACGGGCCCGGCAAAGAACCGGTTCCGCAGGCGCTTTGCCCGGAACAGCGGCGTGAGTCCCTCGGAGGCAACGATCCGGGTGTGCATGCCGCGGAAGTGCGCGATCTCGAATCCCGCGTCCAGGTCCGCGATGCTGATGTTGCCCATGCTCAGGTTCCCGCGGGCAGATAGTTCGACCCTCGCGTCGCTGCTGCTCGCGATCAGGATGGTGGCCGCCCCGGCCTGGAGCACCTCCGTCACCACCAGGTAGTCCATGTTCCATTCGCCCGCAGCGTGTCGGCGGCGGATCTCGTGCTCCAGGCCGAGCTGGTCCTCGATCGAAGGGAACGACGCGCCGAGCACCTGAAACAGCACGGAGTTCTCGCGATTCATCTGGATCACCACGCCCGCGGAAGCTTCGGCCAGCACGCTCCCGGCGGGCGGGATCGCTCCCGCAGCCTTGAAAGAGACGGAGACCGCGCCACGGCTGGCATAGTCCAGTTGCGCGGCGGCGTGGTCCTGCCGCACCGCGAAGGTGAATCCCAGGTTCTCCAGCGACGAAAGGCGCTGAAAATGCCCGTCGCGTATGATGCCGACGTCACCCACCCGCAGGGGCACGCCCGGCAGCCAGGTGGCGAGGTAGGAGAACTTGTCGAAGAGTTCGCGGGTGTACTGCTTCTGGGGAGCGACCATGATCACGGACTCCAGCGAGAAGGGAGGCGGCTGGCTCTGCGGGGAGCGATTGCTGGCGCGGTCGCCCTCGGCCCTTCGCCGGGCAGGGTGCCGCACGGCGCCCGTTGCCAGCAGCCCACGCTCCGGCGCCATATCACTCCGGGGTTCCCCGCGGCAGACGGGTGCAATGTAGCTCACCCAAGCCATGCCCACAGCCCCCGGACTGTCCACTCGGCGTGGTGAGGCGGGAAATCCCGGACCAGAGGTTTCTCACCGTGTCCGTTGACTCTGCTCGTGCGATGTGAGACAATTCCCGGTTGGTAGGCGGCGCGTCTGACAACCAGCGGCCCCGGGTTCGCGCCGACTATATAGCTTCTTACCTCTCGATCATTCCCATCCCCTCCGCGTTCCCCGCATCCGTGACATACACGTGTCTCAGTCCTCGTCGCGCCTCTCGCCGCGCGCTTTACTGAAGGGTTGGCCGCTTCTGCTGCTGTGCGGCGCCACCGCACTCGGAGCGATGGTTGCCGGCACCCGCCGTGAACCCTCGCACGCCACGGTCCTGAGCGAGCTCGCGGCCGCCCGGCCCGCGCGCGTTCTCTCGCCGCGCTTCTCCATCCCGGTCGAATACCACCCATGCTCCGTCCTTGGAGCAAGGGCGGACGAAACGGTGCCCCGCGAGTCGTGCGGAGCCGACGCCGGCCGACTGGCCGGCTTCGAGGCGCTGGCCGATGCAGGTGACAGCTCCGATCCGGACTCGGTCCAGGCATCGGCGCTGCTGGCGATCATCGGCGATGACGACACGGAGCAAGCGGCCGACGCGGCGGTCGCCCGGCTGTCCAGGGCGCTGCGGCTCTCGCGCCGGCGGGTGCCGCTGCTGGTCGACCTGTCGGGCGCGCACTTCGTCCGCGCCCAGCGCACCCAGAATCCACGCGACCTGCTGGAAGGGTTGAACTACGCGCTGGAGGCAGTCGCGACCGAGCCCCACGACCCGGCTGCGCGGTTCAACACCGCCCTCCTGCTGCAAACACTGGGGCTGGACGAGCAGGCCGAGATCGCCTGGACAGACTACCTGCGCATCGACTCGACGGGCACGTGGGCGGACGAGGCGCGGGAGCGGCGCAGCTCCCTCCGGCACCCTCCGGCCCCGGCGCCCCGGCCCGGCGCTCCCGAGGCGGAGGTGCGCGCGTTCGCCGACGCGCATCCGCAGGAGGCGCGCCTGTACGGGTGGGACTCGGTGCTCGGCGATTGGGGCAGCGCACACGAGGCCGGGCACTCGGCTCGGGCCGCGGAGCTGCTGCGGCTCGCGGAGCGGCTGGGCGGCGCGCTGGAGGCGCGCGGTGGAGATGCCTCGCTCGCGGACGCGGTGCGAGTGATCCGGGCCGCCGAAGACAGCCCGGCGGCCACACGCAATCTCGCCCGCGCGCACCGCACGTACGCGGCGGGGCAGCGCCTGTACGGAAGCACGGAGCAGGTCGCCGCGGGAGACTCGTTCACGCACGTCGTGAAAGCGCGGCCGCCGTCTCGCGTGCTCGTGCTCACGGCGGAGGTCTTCCAGGCCGCCGCGGTGGTGTACGCGCGCGATTTCGACAAGGCCGATGCCATGTTGGGGGCGCTGGTGCCCCGGATCGACTCGGAACGGTATCCGGCACTGGCCGCGCGAGCCCTGTGGATGCGCGGTTCTGGGCTCCTTCGCAACGGACATCACGCGAGGGCGCGTGCCGCACTCCAGGTCTCCGCCCAATATTTTCAGCACGCGGGCGAATCGGAATTCCTGGGAGCGGTTTGGGCTACGGAGGGCGAAGCCGCTTACCGCCAGCGCGACACGCTCGCGGCGTATCGTTCCATGCACCGTGGCTTGACGATCCTCCGCGGATACCGCTCGTCCGTGTGGCTGCACAACGCATTGTTCATGCTGGCGAACTGCGCAGCCATCGACAGGATGCCCCGCGCGGCATCGGTCGTCCAGGACGAGGACGTTGCCGTGGCCATGCGCGACCACCGTCGGCCGAACGCCGTGGAAGCCCTGCTCGGTCGGGCTCGCATCCGCTCAATCGAGGGGCGGTCGTCCCTGGCGGCGCGTGACGTGGACCGCGCCCAGTCGCTCTTGGCGAAGATACGCGCCGAAGAGCCGCGCAAGTGGCTTACGGAAACGGTACACTTCTCACGCGCACTCGTGGCACCCGCCACGGCGTTGACGGCGGAGCTGGACTCCGCCGTGGCCTTTTTCAGCAAGAACGACAATTCGGGATGGCTTCTCCCCGCGCTCCTGCACCGGGCCGACGTGCGGCTCGCGCGGGGGGACCTCGCGGGCGCCACCGCCGACCTGAGCGCGGCCACGGCCCACGTCCGTGGCCTTTCCCAGGAGGTCCACGACGCGTCTACGCGGGCCGCGGCGATGGAGCACACGCGCGGCCGCTTCGACCAGCTCGTGATGCTGCACCTGCGCGCCGGCGACACGATCGCCGCGCTTCAGGCGGTGGAGCGGGGCCGCGTCTCGCTCGCGCCCGGGTACGGGGCCGCCAGGCTGGGCGCCGGCCGGCCGGCCGCGCCCCGGGGGCAGGTGGCGGTGGAGTACGCCCTGATCGGCGATACGCTGCTCACCTGGACCTTGCGCGGAGGCGACGTGCGCCTGCTGCGCCAGACCGTCCGCCGCGGCGACGTCCTCGCGATGATCGAGCGGAGCGTTGCCGCGCTAGAGTCGCCCGCCCGGGCGGAGCTCGCCCGCCCGGACCTGGCGCGACTCCACGAGCTGCTGGTGCGGCCGGTCGAGAAGCGCCTGGGTCCGGCCGAAACGCCGCTCGTGATCGTCGTGGACGGCGAGATCGCCGGCGTGCCGTTCGACGCGCTGCTGGACGCCGGACGCGGCCACTACCTGGTGCAGGACCACCCGCTCCGCTTCGCCGCCACCCTGGCCGAAGCGGCCCGGCCCGCACCCCCGGCGGACCGATCGGCCCCCGCGCTCCTCGTGGCCGACCCTGCGTTCGACCCGATGCAGTACCCCACGCTCGACAGACTTCGTGGCGCGCGGGCGGAGGTCGACTCGCTTCGCACGGTGTACCCGGCCAGCGTGGTGCTCCAGGGTCCCGACGCCACGCGCGACGCCCTGCTCCGCCGCGCGCCCGGAGCCCGCGTCATCCACTATGCCGGCCACGCGGTGTTCGACGATGCGCGGCCCGAGCGGTCGGCGCTGGTGCTCGCGGGGCCCGACACCACCGGGCGCCTCACCGCGGACGCCGTGAACGCGCTCCAGCTCCGCGGCGTGCGCCTGGTGGTGCTCGCGGCGTGCCACACCGCGCGCTCGCGCGAGGGGCGATCGGGCGGACTGGCGGGATTCTCCGGTGCGCTGCTGGCGGCGGGCGCGGGTGGGGTGGTGGGGAGCCTGCGGGAGGCCGACGACCGGCTGACGCAGCCGTTGATGCTGGCGTTCCACCGCGCCTACCGCCGCTCGGACGACCCGGCCGCGGCGTTGCGAGAGGCCCAGCTGGAGCTGCTCCGCTCGCGCGACCCCGCGCGGCGCTCACCCGCGGCGTGGGCCGGGTTCCGCTACATCGGGAGCTGAGCGCGAAACGGGGGAGCGCGAGGCGCGGCTCCGGCTCACTCGCTCGCGAGCTCGCGGGCCAGCGCGTCGATCGCGGGGGCGAGCGCCTCCCATCGCGGAGGATCGGCAGCCAGCAGGAGCCGCACCTGCTGCACCGCCGCCTCGGCCGCCGGATCTCCTGCGGCCAGCCGCCCGGCCTGGTCGAGCATCTGCTGCGTCTCTCCGTCGCGGAAGAAACCGGCGTCCTGCCACGCGGCGGCCAGCCCAGCGGCCTCGGTCCAGGCGCCCAGCCGCAGCGCCTCCGGGTCCAGCCGCTTCGCGATCCGCTCCGTGGCCTCGCCGATCAGCGGCTGCAGCCGCTCCGGGCTCGCCCCGGCGCTGTCTGCGATCTCGCGGAGCGCGCCGCTTCGTCCCCCCTGTGGATCGAAGCGGCCGGCGATCTGGCTCGCGAGCACCCGTGTCGCCGCGGCGTCGCGTGCGTGCACCGCCACGGATAGGTCCACCAGCATCGCGCCGGCACGCACCGACCTCGCCGACTGCTCGCCGAGTGATCGGGCGCCGCCCGGATCGTCTCCGCGCGCGGGCGTCCATGGCCGCAGCTCGGTCCACCCCGGGGGCAGTCCCTGGGTGCCGCGCTCCAGCCGTGCGGCGAGGCGCACCGGCTCGTCGGCGATGGAGGGGGGGCTCTGCAGCAGGCGGCCGGTGACCAGCGCGACGCCCGCCAGCACCGCCGCGAGCGCCATCCAGCGGAGGACTCGCGTCCGCGCCGGACGGACCTCGTGCTCTCCCTGCAGACGGCGGTGCGCGTCCAACGGGACCACGCACTCCGGCACGACGGTGTCCGCTGCCGGTTGGTCCGCCGCGGGTGCAGGCGCCTCCTCCGGTGCGCCTG
>JBFMFL010000002.1:0-64815 GCA_040752145.1 Gemmatimonadota bacterium | reverse complement strand
CCCCGGGCCCCGCCCCCCCGCCTCTTCAAGCTGGCGCAGGATCGCCGCGGTGCGGGCGAGGACCTCGCGGTCCTCGTCGCTCCTGGTCAGGTGGGCCAGCATCTCTTCCCGGCGGCGCGCATCCATGCGGCCGTCCAGGAAGGCGGCCAGCCGCTCGTCGTCGCTGTCGTGATCGCTCACCGCCAACCTCCTGCGAGGGGCTCTCGGCGCCCGCGATTCCGCCCGCTCATGGTGTGTCGAGCCCGTCGAGGAGGCCGCGCACGTCTGTCACGTCCAGCCCCGCGCTTTCCAGGCGCGCGCGCAGGCGGGCGCGCAGGCGGTCGACGCGCCGGTACAGCGGCTTCTGGTCCAGGCGCAGGGCGCGGGCCACGTCGGCGAGGGTGTGCCCCTCGGCGAAGTGCAGCTTCACGATCAGCTGCTCCTCCGGCTCCAGCTGCTCCATGGCCGTCCCGAGCACACCCAGCATCTCCGCGCGCCGGCTTTCGGCCTCGGACTCGAGCACCCGGTCGTCGGCGCGCGAGTCGCCCGGCACGGCATCCAGCCCCGTGTCCGGCTCTCCCTCCACGGGGCGCTGCGGCGCGCGCTCGGGCAGCTGCGCGAGCAGGCGCGCGAGCTGGGCGTCGGAGAGCGTGGTGCGGTCTTCGGTGCGCAGCTTCTCCCCCGCCTGCTGCAGGGTGTAGCCGTCGCGGCGGACCAGCCTCTCCAGGTCCGCCGCCGCCGCGCCGAGCCGCACCGCCGCCGCGGAAGGGCGCCAGCGTCCCCGCTCCTCACGAACGAAGTTGACGAGGTGGCGGGCGACGATGGCCGCCAGGTAGGTCTTGAACTCGGACTCGCCGCGAAAGCGGCGTACTACAGCGTAGTCGTCCTCCATCAGCTTCATTCGCACCCGGGCGGTGAAGTCTTCGGCGTCTGCGCCCGAGACGCCCTGGTTGCTGCAGGCTATGGAGGCGACCTTGTCGATCCAGTCGAGGTGCTTCAGGAAGAGCGCCTCGGCGGCCTCGCGGTCAAGCATGAGCGGCCTCGCGCAGAGCGCCGGATCCCGCCGGACGCGTGGCGGGAGAGCACCCCGGAGGACGGCGGATGGGAATCGCGCGGAGCCCGTCCGACGAATGTGTCGCACCCGGACGGCGGGAAGGACCTGCGGCCGGCGGAATGGAACATCCACTCTCACACGGGGCTGCAAAGACGATGGCCTTCACTCTCCGAATCACCTTCTCGGGACTCTGCCTCTTCGTGCCCGAGCGCGCCGGCGGCGGAAGCACCGGCCGGATGCACGTGCTGATGCCCGGCATGTTCGGCCACCACTGCGGGGCCGACCGGCACGTGGCGGCGGTGGCGTACGACACGGGGCACCTGGCCCCAGGGGGCGCGCCCACCGGCATCACCGCCATGGCGCCGATCTCGGGCCGGCAGGTGACGCCGGTGGCCGGCGAAGAAGCAAACCTCGCGATGTGCGGCCACATCCCGGACCTGCGCGAGATCACGCAGCGCGGGGTCGACCCCGACCACCTGGGCGCCGACACGGGGAAGAAGCTGACGGCGCGCGTGACGCTCGGCGCGGGCAGGATCACGCGGGTGTCGCCGGGGGTGTGCTGGGAGTGGCGCCCGGGCGAGCTCCGCCCGATCGCCCACCGGGTGGAATGGGAGATCCCCGACGTGGAAGGCGAGCAGCTCACGCTGGTGTCGGAGCTCATCGGCGGAGGCGGCGAGCAGAAGGCGCTGGGCACGTTGTTCCCCATGAACGGGCGGGTGAATCTGGTCGTGTATCACGAGACCACGCAAGATCTCCCGCCGGAGCCGCTCCCGCTGCACCACCAGACGGTGCCGGCGCCCGGCTTCACCCCTCACCACTTCTCGGCCTACTACGCCCTCTTCGGCGGGCCCGTGCCCACCGTGCTCCCCCGGTACCGGGGACCGCTGGCCGACTGTCCGCCACTCGCCAACCCGTGCGAGGCAATTCCCCCCGACATGGGCGGGATGCCGTACACCTGCCTGATCGCCGGCGTCGGGGACGGGGGGGGCGACGAGAACGGGAGTGGGGGCTGATCCACGGCTCGCTCCACGGCGCCGCCGCGACCGCGGCGGCGCCCGTCCCCGCTCCGGAGACCGTCCATGGCACGAGGCACCTCGATCCACATCGGAGTAAACGACCCGGCTTCGCCCGGCGAGTGCGTTCTGACGCTGAGCGAAGACAGCGCGTGGAAGATGGCGGAGCTCGCGTACCAGGCGGGCTACGGCGCCATCCACGTGCTGCGCGGCGCCGACGCCACCCGGAGCGCGGTCGCCGGCCTCCTCTCCGCTGCCGCGCGGGCGCTGGAGCCCCGCCAGACCCTGTTCGTCTCCTTCTCGGGCCACGGCTCGCGCGTGCCCGATGCGGACGGCGACGAGCGCGACGGGTGGGACGAGACCTGGTGCCTTCACGACGCCGACCTCGTCGACGACGAGCTGCGGGAGATCTGGAGGCTGGCCGCGCCCGGGACGCGCGTGCTGCTGGTGACGGAGAGCTGCTTCGGCGGCGGGATGGGGCGCTACGGCGACGACGTGCTGGCCGGGTACCCCGGCCCGCCGCCCGCCCCGGACCGGCCGGTATACCGCTCCGCCGGCCCGGTGATGCGGGGGGTGAAGCAGTACGCGCAGCCGGTGTCGCCGTCGTCGTGCATCTCGCGCGTGCCGTCTCACGACGACGGCATCCGCGCCAGCGTGCTGATGATGGCGTGCGCGGCCGAAGGGCAGAAGGCGCGGGAGGGGCTCTACATCCGCCACCTGCTGGCTCTGTGGGAGGGTGGGGCGTTCCGGGACAGCTTCTGCGCGCTGCACTCGCGCCTGTGCGAGCGCGTGCGGCACGACAACCCGGGGCAGGAACCCCAGATCATGATGGTGGGAACGCCCGACCCCGACTTCCCGCTGGAAAGGGCGTTCCACCTGGACCGCCCGGTGATGCGCGGGAACCGCCGGGGCTGAAGGAGCCGCACGCTCCAGCCCGAGACCGACGAACACCCCGTACCGTCTCCCTCCCCTTCCCCTCCATTCGGCCCCGCGTCCCTTCCCTCACCCCCCCCTCTCCACCCTCCGCCGGGACGGGGAGCCCGGCGGAGGGTGCCGGGCGGGGCCGGTCCCGCGCCGAGCTGTCCCGGTACAGCTCTCACCCAGCGCGTTCATCCCTCAGGGGGAGCCTACGGCCGCGGCTTTCCGGTACCACTCCTGCGCCCTGTCGTCGTCACGAGGCACGCCGATCCCGTTCTCGTGGATCCGGCCCATGATGAGCATCCCGCGGGGCGAGCCTGCCTCCGCGGCGGTTTGGTAGAGGCAGACCGCCATCTCCAGGTCCTGGCGGGTCCCCTGGCCCTGCTCGTACATCTGGCCGATATCGATCCGGGCCTCGAGCGATCCCGCCTTCACGGCATCCCGGAACCAGGTGAACGCGGTGTCGTACTTTTGCTCGTTCTGATAGAGGGCCCCCAGCCTGCGCATCGCCTCCACCGAGCGCTTCTCGTCTGCCGCCCTCTTGAGCCAGTGCACAGCCCAACGCCTGCTGTGCTTCGCCCCGTTTCCGTCCAGGTACGCGGTCCCCAGCTCGGTCATCCCACGCGCGTCGTCCCTCTTCGCCGCCTCGCGCAGCCAGTGGAACCCCGAGTCCGGGTGTGCCCGGGTCCCCTGCCCGCGCAGGAACATGGCTCCGACGAACCCCATCGCTTCGGGGTTCCGGCTCCGTGCCAAACGCCTGAAGCGGGGGAACGCCGCGGCATACCGCCCCGCCTCGTAGTCCACCTTCGCTCGATCGAGATCCGACCGCACCCCTGACGGTCCGGCCGTCGAAGATCCGGCCGGCGCCATGGGCGCCTGGGGCTCTCCGGCCCAGGCGCAGGGCGGGACCTCCCCCGTCCCAGCGGGGAAGCCACCCAGCTTCAGCGCGAGCGCCACCGCGCCGACGAGCGCGAGCCCGCCGGCCGTCGTGCGCGCCCGCCACGAACCCGTCTTCGAGCGCGGCACCGCAGCCATATCCCCCACCAACTGAACCTGACCGGTCTGTCTCTCGCCCGCGTCCGGCCCCCCCGGTGGAATCAGGTACAGCTCCGCGGGGTCCACGCCCGGACCGGGCACCAGCTGCAGGCAGTCCCGTTCTTCGTGGTGCTCCTCCAGATCCAGCGCCGTACGCGCCTGTTCGAATGCCACCCCGACCGGGTGTCCGAACGCGATGGCACGGTAGAACGAGGCGCTGAAGATGACCGCGGCCGCGTCCGAGATCTCGGTGCGCGTGCCGATGGCGCACCCCACGACCCCGGCGATCGCCTCCGCCTGTGGAAGGGAAAAGCAGGCGTTCAGCACGACCAGGCGGATGTCGCCCCGGAAGACCTCGAACAGCCGGGCGAGTTGCTCCGCGTCCACGGAGTGCGCGTGCGACGCGTCCGCACCCACCAGCACCAGCCCGCCGCTCCCGCCGTGCCCGCTGAAGTGCACCACCTGCGGATTCGTCTCGTTCAGAGCCAGCAACAGGTCGTCCGTGCGCGTGGCCCAGCGTGTGTCGAGGACCAGATCGTCGCGGTACCTGGCCGTGCGCACCTTGTGCCGGATCTCCCGCACCTCCACGTCCAGCAGAAGCCTTGAAGCGCCTCCGCGAGGCGGGGCGGAGTTCGGGTCGGCGGCAAAGAAAAGGACTGTGGCTCTCTTCATCATGATGCACCGGCTGATACGGGACCCGGTACGAAGCCTTGCCACCGCCACCGAAAAGGGGGAGGAGAAGACAAGGCTCTGAATCGGTTCCGCGGACGAGGAGGCGGCCTTTGCGGCCGGGGACCAGTGGGTGAGCCGGCTGCGGCGGACGGGCTTGCGGCGACCTTGAAGTTCGTCTGTACGAAAGCATCCGGCAACCCGCCGCGCGGTCGGTAGCGGGTCGGGTCGATTGTAACCATTTGCTCGGCTGGAGCGGCGGCTTCAGAGGAGCGCTGCCACGATAATGAGTACGAGGAACACGACCCCCAGCGCGATCATCATCGCGACGCAACCGACCGGCGGTCCTGCCACCACCATGTATCTGCCCACCGTGAGGTTCTGAACTACATGCAGCCTCCCAAGTAGGCTGGAAAATGCGGCGAGATCCTTCGTACGGAGTTCAAAGTCCTCGTATTGGGGGCTCTTGAATTCAATGAGATCATCCCGCCCGGCCAGGTCTTCCACGCGCACCGTGAAGCGGCGAGTCTGCGACTGCTTGTCACCGCTGGACCGCTTTGACCGCACCCGCACTACCCGTGTTTGATAGTTCGTGGCGCAGTTGGGGCATGCGACGGACGCGACACCATGGGCAGGAATGTCGTGCGCGGCCTGCTGGTTGCACTTGGGGCAGATGAGTTGAACCCGCTCAAGCGCAAGAACAGGCCGGCTACGGATGTCGTCGGCTGCGGTCACCGGGTCACCGCAGGCCGGACAAAATCGGGCTCCAGCCGGAATAGGGGCGTTACACTTGTCGCAGATCATGGGCATCAGGGATAGGTGATTGCTGTGGTATCGCCGAAATCGTAGGGGCTCGGCGCGCCCGCTACGATAGTATCCTGTACGTCCGCGGCGCTCTGTCGAATCAGGAATGCGCCGATCAAGACCACGGCGATGCCGATTCCAGCAAGGACGCGCACGAAGCCGTTCTTCGTATCGGTCGCGATGAGATCAGCGAACCGGACGACGATGTACACAATAATGACATACGCAAGGATTTCGATCATGGGCGACTCTATCACGGGGATTATTGCTCTCGGAGGGCGGCACACATGACGAAACTAGGCCGGCCGGATTCTGCGGGGTAGGCTTTTTGTGCCCGCTGAAGTTAGCGGGGCGCTTCCGACAAAGGTTAAGGGGCGATTCAGGCATCTCCGACGGCGCGCTTTTTCACCCGCCTGGCTCGGGGAGTAACTGGCCTCCTGAGCCGATTTCGTTTGTGAATGCCGCGCCCCCAAGCTGCCCCTCCTGAACCGTTACAAACTGACCCACTACCCGGCTCACCCGGGTTCCAGTCGGAGGCGGCCGATCGGGGCTCCCGCATCATTAAATCCGCCCTTTCTCCACGAGACGACGGTAGTGCTCGCCCAGTACCGTGAGCTTGCACGACTTGCTCTCCATCGCCGCGTAATACATGTGTGGCGTGCCCACCGGCACCACGAGATTCACGCGGGCGTACTTCTGCAGGACGCCGAACCTCTCCGTGTTCACCGGGTGCGGGTTGCCGCCTTCCGGCTCGAAGCTTGGGTCTAGGCGGAACTCGTAGCCGATGGAGGGAAAGAGTTCCGTGATCCGCTGCAGGTCCGCCAACGCGATAGGAGCCTGGACCTTGCGCAGCGACACGAAGCTCTGGACGTTTGTCTTGAAGACCGGCCGCTGCTCCCACGAGCCCAGCGACTGGTCGATGTGCGCGTACACGCCGCCCGGGGTGACATCGCCCACCAGGTTGGCAGCTGCACCGTTCAGGGCGTCCACTAGAAGGTTGGTGAACACGCCGCTGGCGTTCTCCTCCATGGCGTACTGCTCGGCGGTGGAGGCCGTGAGGATGGTGAGGCCGTTCGACAGCTCGGATTGCTGTGCCGTCGACCGTGCGCCCGCCATCCCCGCGTGGCAGCTGTCCAGGATGATGATCTTGTTCCGCGCGCGGGACGCGTTGGCGAACGAGAGGACGTCGGCCAGCGAAATGCCCTCGTCCCCATTCCTGGCGTCGCTGGCCAGGATGTATCCACCCGTGGAATCCAGGTAGCCGTGTCCGGCAAAGTAGAGCAGGGCCGTCTCCGTATCGCCCGCAAACAGTTCCTGTACCCGCGCCCGCAGTTCGGAACGCGAGACGGATTCGCCCCTTGAGGCCGTCAGCTGCCAAACGTCGAAGTTGCGGGTCCCGTCGCCGTGCCGATCCAGGACAGCTTTGACGGCGTACGCGTCGTTCACACAGCCGTACAGGGTGGGCTGATGGGCGTACTGGTTGATGCCCACGACCAGTGCCTTTCGCATAGGACGTTCTCCGGCTCAGGTCGGCGGCGGGTCACAGCCTCGCCAGGAAGGCGGCGATGTTGTCCCACGTCCAGGTGTAGATCCGCCGCCCCGCTACGGGATCCGGCAGGTTCGCGGGGCGGTCGTCCTGGTAGCCGTAGACGAGCAGGACCGGGACTCCCTCTTCGTACGCGCACCGCAGCTCCCAGAGCTGGCCGCTGGCCTTCGGGGAGTTGCTGGTGATGATCCCGACCACCCCGTCGCATCCTTTGATCTTGGTGCGGCAGCGTGTCTTCCAGGCGTCGTCCCACGGCTCCTTCACGGACATGTCGACGAACGAGAACGGGGCCTTCTCGTTGCGCGCCTGACCCACCAGGAAGTCGCGCAGCCGTACGTCCTCGATCGCGAAGCTGGTGAAGATGCGGTGATTGGCGGCCATCTGTCTCCTGGCGAATAGGTGGCGGCCCGGCGGACGCCCCCCGTGGCGTCTACCGGAATCCGGCGCTGCCTCCTCTGTCGGACGTGTCGCGGGGGATTCTCACCCGTGTTGATGGCGGCCCAACGAGGTACACTTCATGGACATCAGGAATCTGCTCGGGCGGGACCGACTAAGGACCATGCCGGCTTTCCAGTGGACCCACCGGCTGCTTGAACCTGCCCTCGTTGTATGCCAAAGTCCCTCTTCTATCCTCCCGCGCCACCCACCCCGCGCGGCTTCGCGGAACTGGTCACGAGCAACTACGTCCAGTTCCTCGGCTCGGTGCTGGTGCTGGTCGCCGGCGTGGAGGCGTTCGTGATGCAGCGCCAGGCGAATGACGCCGGCGTTCTGCTGAGTGAGCTGGCTGCCGCAGTCGGTGGTGTGCTGTACTTCCTGGCGCCGATGCTGTTCAACACTGCGTGGATCTCACTGCGGGGACCTCGGTCGCCAGAAGCTGCGCGACGGCTGTTGCTGTACCTGCGGCCGTTCGAGCTGGACGTGGGAAGGCTGCTGCAGCTTTCGGTCGGCGCGTCGTGTGGTCTGGCCGTCGGCGCGGTCCTCTGGCTGCAGCCCCGGTTCTGGTACCCCTGGCCGCTGTGGGTGATGTTCTGCACCGCCCCGCTGTTCGTCCGCGTGGGCGAGGAGCAGAGCCTGCAAAGCGGATTCGGATCGTTCGGCAGGTTGATCACCTTCAGCCAGCCGCGAAAGCGGCTGCAGCCCATTGGCGCGTGGCGGCACCAGGCGTCCGACCAGTGGAAGGACGACGTCACGAGCTACATGCGGGAGGCGCGGCTGGTGATCTTCCGGCCGGGATCATCGCCCAGCATCGAGTGGGAGCTGCACCGGCTGCTCGACACCATTCCCGTCGAGCGCATTCTCTTCTACCTTCGCTTCCGCGGGTCTGCCGGGCGCAGGCAGCGGGCGTGGGAGACGTTCCGCGGCCAGGTGTGGGCGCACATCCCCGCCAACCTGCCCGCCACCCCCGGACGGGCGCGCTACCTGCTGATCGACCGCGCTGGCAACGCGCGGCTCTTCGCGCCGGACAACCGGCCGCGGGCGTTGCTGGCGCAACTGTTCTCGGGTGATGCCGATCGCGAAAGGCTTCGGCCCGTTCTGGACGCGCTGGGCGACGGCTTCCGGATCGAGCCGGAGACGGGGCTCCGCCGCTTCCTCATCCTCTCGACATGGCAGCCGCTCCGGGTGCAGGTCGCGATCGCCTGTATCTTCGGCTGCGCCGTCGCAGCGGGGCTCACCGTCCTCGTCGTGGCCCTGGTGCTCGCGCTTTGACAGGGGCGGCTCCGCCTTCAACTGCTGGCACCCGCCGATCGGCCCGAACGGCCGTTGTGCGCCGCGGAAGACGCGAATCTCCGTTCCCTCACCCGTCGATCAGCAGTGATGCGCAGGTGACCTGAGCCGATACGGTCCGTATGCGCAAGCTCTTCGGAATGTCTCCAGGAAATGCGATGGAATGGTCGGGCCTGGGGCTGGTGTGCGCCGCGGGGACGGCGGCCAGTTTCACGATCCATGGCTTCCTCGGCTTCTACCTCCGGATCCTCCCGCCCTGGACCTATGGATTCGTGGCGTCGCTCGGCGGCGTGCTCTTTTTCCTCGGTCCGATGCTCTTCGGGCAGCCGCAGCTCTCCAGCCGAGGCGTGGCGGGACTGACGTCGTCGTCGAAGCTGCTCCTGTACCTGCGGCCGTTCGACCAGGATCTGCGCGGCGTCCTGCAGTTGCTGGTCGGCGCCACGATGGGGCCGGTGCTCTACCTTACGGTTCTGCAAACGCATTGGTGGATCCTATCTCTCATTTTGTTGCACGCGAAACTCACCGACGAGCAGGAGCTCCAGTATGCTTTTGGCGCCTTCGGTCACCTGGTCGCGTTCCGCCAGCCGGGAAGACGAAGCGACCCGATCGGCGCCCTGCGCTATCGGGCGGAAGGGGACTGGAGGAAGGAGCTCACGCGACTGCTGGGCTTCGCCAGCGTCGTCATCATCCAGCCTGGGAGATCGGAGAGCATCCAGTGGGAGATCCGCGAGGCGCTCCGACGCGTTCCGCCCAAGCGCATCGTCTTTTACCTCCGCTTTCCCGGCGACGAGGCACAGCAGCAACGGGCGTATGAGGTGTTCCGTATACAGATGCGGGCACTCCTGCCGGTGGAACTCCCAGTGTGTCAGGGCCGCGCGCGATACCTCGTCATCGGTCGCGACTGGGAGCCGCTCCTGTACGCGCCGGGCAACCATCCGCGAGACCTGCTCAGGTACGTACTGTCGGGCGATCCGGCGCGAGAACGCCTCCGCCCCGTGTTCGCGGCCCTCGGCGAGGAGTTCGCGGTGGAGCCGCTGACTTTCAAGCAGAAGCTCCACAACCTCGTGCTGTGGCATTCGCCCGCCGTGACCGCGGCCGTGCTCACTCTGGCCGCACTTGCGATTGATGTCGTGCTCCCAGTGTTGCTTCGGTAGGCGCTTCGAGCGAGCGCTCCCGCTCAGACGCGCCGGCGCGTCCGGCTACTGGACGGATGCCACGCTCCGCGTGAAATCGGCAGCGGCGAGCAGGCCCGCGGGCGGGATCTCCACCTCGTCCGTGACGCCGAAGATCTCGGCACGCGCGCGGATCGTGTGCGCCCACTTGCGGTGCGTGGCCTCCTCGCACATCACGCCGTGCATGCGGAACACGGCGGGCACTCCGGGCGCGAGCATCGCCTGCGCCATCTCCATCTCGTTCCGCTCGACGGCGTACATCGCCTCGATGACCGCGACCTGGTCCGGGTGCACCGCCGTCTTCCCTAACAGCCCGTGCTCCACGTCGCGCGCGACCTCGGCCTGCAGCACGTCGGGGTGCGCCAGACCCTCGAACACCGGCGCCGTCAGGGCCAGATCGTGAGGGAGAAAGGTCGTGGCGAGCATCGACAGCACCGGGCCGAGCGCCGTTTCGTAGATCGTGCGCCTCGGGCTACGCCGCACGCCCAGCAGGTGCATCAGGTCGTTCCCGCCGATGCGCAGGGCCAGCACGCGCGGGTGGACGGCATCGTCCGAGACCAGGTCGCGGAACGCCACCATCTCCTGCGGATCGAACGCTTCCGCCGTCTCCAGCGTGGGCATGAGCAGAAAAGGATCACCCGGACCCAGCAGCGAAAGGTAGTCGCGCATGCTCCGCCGGGTCGACTTGGGGAGCACGAAGCCGTCCACCGCGCCGATGCCGCACAGCGCGAGCACCCGCTCCATAACGCGCGGGTCGCGAACGCGGACGAAGCGCAGCATCGGGGTGGGCTCCAGCCGCGGCAGCGCCTCCCCCAGCCGGAGCAGCGCCAGGTCCACCTCGTCGGGGCGGATCCCGTCCTCGGTGCAGAATATGAGCGAGCGGAGCCTCGGGTACTTCCGTCCGTTGCCGAGCGCGACCAGGTCGTCCCGGGTGGCGGGCACGTACAGCGAGGCGCCCAGGTGCAGGTGCTTCACGTTACTCTCCCAGTCTCTGGATGATGACCGTGGCCCGGTACGGAAGGGTGGGATGGATCTCCACCGGCACCCCTGCCTCCCCGGCCAGGTGCAGCAGGGGCCGCACGTCCGGCCCGCATGCGTCCCGCAGCAGCAGCCGGTCGGGGACGCGCCGCAGCAGCGCGCGGGTAGATTCGCCGATCCCGGGCTTGACGCGATTCTCGTCGCGCAGCCCGTATCTCGCCATCGTCTCCTTCATGAAGGCCGCGCTGCGGCGCCGCAGGGTCCCGCGCACCGTCGCGTTCCACCGGACGGGGAGAATGGACGGCTCGCCGAGCCACGCATCCACCCGCGCGGAAACGTGGTCCACAAAGGCGCGCGACAGATCGTGCTCTGCCCACTCCGCGTAGTAGCGGCAGGCGTGAAAGTCGCCCGGGCCCACGAGGCTGCCCCGCAGCACGGTGCGGCTGACGAGGCCCGAGACCACCGCGTTCAGCACGGAGGACGGGATCAGGTAGTCCTCCGCCGTGGCTGCGAGCTGCGCCGTGCCGGCCAGGTCCGCCAGCACGACCAGCCGGGCGGGGACGCGCGCACCACGCCGCCGGTTGTAGCCGGCCACGGAGCGGCGCAGCTCGCGGGAGATGGCGCCCTTCCCTGTCCACCCGTCCACGAACACGACGCGCCGCTCGTCGTGGCGCGCGCGGACGTGGTCCAGCGCCGCGGCGTCGATCCCCCGGTCGCGAATGATGGAGACGGAGTAGTGCGGCGGCGCGGTGGTGCGCAGCCGGGCCAGCGCGCGCCGCAGCAGCACCCCCAGCGGGGTTCCCGCCCGTGCCAGGGAGACGAGCACGATCTCGCCGGGGGGCGAGCGCGCATCCAGCGTCCGCGCCAGGCGCGCCACGTCCGCCGCCATGCGGTCCGCGTTGGCCTCCAGTGCCTGGTGGTAGAGCGCCAGGTAGGCCGCACCGGGGATCTGCTCCATCGCCAGCAGCTCGGAGTAGTGACGCACGCCGGACTGGATGAGCCGCTCCTTCTCCACCGTGGGTGTAGGCTCGATGTGGACGGGTCGGAGCAGGAAGGTCACGTCCCCCGGCGCGTAGCTCCCGGAAAAGCCGGCGGCCGCGGCGGGCTCAGCGAGCATGGGCATAGGCCTGGACGGCGTTGAGGTGTCGGCCCAGCTGCGAATCGGCGGGGATCAGCACGTAATCGCAGAGCGCCAGGAAGGGCGCGTCGCTGTGGCTGTCGCCGAACCCGAAGACGACCGTGTCCGGCGGGGCGATGTGCTCGAGGAAGTGCCGCACGGCGTGCTCCTTGGCCAGCCAGGGCGGCAGGCACGCCGCGTTGTTGTCGTTCAGGTGCACGCGCCACCCCGCCGGCAGCGCCTCCGCGAACCGCGCGACGAACGACGCCAGCGCCGCCGCATCGCCCGCTGTGTGCTTGATGGAGAGGTAGAGCGGCATTCCGTGGTCGCTCACGGTCGTGGCGCGGACTTCCGCTTCCTCTCGCGCGGACTGGGCAAGGGCGGCGCGGCGCAGGTCCTCCAAGACCTGCGGATGCGCGGCGGCGTGCGCCGCAACGTGCTCGTGCCATCCCGCGTCACCCGCGCCCTCCGGCGCCAGGATCACCCCACCGAACGAAGTGATGGCGTATCCGCCGAAGGGCAGGTCCACGCGCGCCACCGCGTCCGCGTTGCGCCCGGTGACCGGGATGAAGGCCGCACTCGCAATCAGCCACTCGAACAGCCGCCGCTGCCTGGCCGTGGCGAAGGAGAGCGCTTCTCCCGCGCGACTGTACGCGACGGGAAAGAGCTCGCATCCGTCCGGGCACTTGCGGCGGGTCTGGAACAGGGTGTCGTCGAGGTCGCACAGCACCAGCACGGGAACGTCGTCGATGGCGCGCATCGGTCAGAACGCCACCGTTTCCGCGGCCAGCTCCGCCAGGAGGACGGGATCCAGCGTGTCCTCCGGCGTCTCGTGGCAGACCAGGACGCGATCGTACGCCTCGCGGCGGACGTTGTAGACCCAGTTGGGGAGGCCGTCCCCGTAGTTGTCCGTGAACTGCAGGGCGCAGCCCAGCGCGTGCCCCACCAGGGCGGGCGAGCGGGTGGTGGCCTGGAAGCGGACGTCCGCACCCAGCCGCTCCAGCGCCGCTGCAAGGCGGTACGGGGGATGGACGAACTCGCCCGTGCCCAGCACCAGTACACGCTCACCGGGGAGGCGGAAGAGGCGCCGGGCCGTCGCCTGCACCCGCGCGAGGTCCACGCGCCCGCCCAGGCGCCCATGGTCCCGCGGAATCAGCGCGCCCTTCGGTGAGCCGCTGCCGCCCGCCGCGGGCGGTGCTGCGGTGTCGAACCCGGACGCCGGCGTGAAGACGTAGCTCCCGGCCAGCAGGCTCACCATCCGCGCGGGGACGGGCATCGCCGTCCGCAGCGCGCCGCGCCGCGCCTCGCCGCACCAGTCGGTCAGCACGGCCGCCGTCGCACGCTCCAGCTGCGGAAGTACCCCCGCGAGGGAGCGGGCCAGGTTCAGGAAGGTCGTTCCCGTGCTGGCCTCGTCGTCCACCAGCACCACGGAGCGGACGTGCCGCAGCATCCGTCCCTGGGCCGGGAACGCGGGGCGATAGACGAGGTGGGCAGGCGCGTGGCTGTGCTCCTCCCGGAACTCCAGGAGCGGCTCGCGCTCAAGCCGATAGCGCGTGGAGTGGAGGAAGAGGGTATCCGCGCGCGCCGTGCGGCGGCGCCAGGCCTCATGCACACCCTGCCCCAGCCCGGTAGCGGTCTCCGCCAGCCCCAGGAAGAGGACGGGACCCGGCAGGTCAGGCTCGATGCGTGCCGCCAGCCGCGCCTGCGCCCAGCGTATCCGCCCGGGACGCACCGGTACGTGCCGGCCCAGCACGCGCGAGACGAACAGGAAGCCGCGCCGTGGGTTCCGCCGCGCCGCGAACCCGCAGAGCCGGTCCAGCGGCGCCGCCGCCTCGTCAACGCGCACCACCAGCCCGCCCGTGGGGAGCGCCACGCGCCGCGTCTCCACCGCGACGGCGTCCTCTCTCATCCCGATCACCGGGCCCGTCACAGGTGCGGCGCGACCGCGGGGAGAATCTCCTGGAAGGTGCGCCCCCGGGCCGTCTCGCCGATGGCGTGCATCTTCCACTCGCCGCCGTGCCGGTACAGCTTTGCCATCACCATGGCCGTGTGGGGCCCCTGGGCACCCAGGTCGTAGCGCGCGATCTCCTTCCCGGTCCGGTGGTCCAGCAGGCGGCAGAAGGCGTTCTCCACGGTGTCGAAGCTCTGGCCGCGGTAGCTGTTGACGGTGAAGACCAGGCTGCGCACCTCCGCCGGCACCCGCTCCAGGTCCACGATGATGGACTCGTCGTCGCCCTCGCCCGCGCCGGTCAGGTTGTCGCCGGTGTGGCGGATGGAGCCCTCGCGGCTGTGGAGTTGGGCGAACCACACCAGGTCCACCAGCACGCCCCCCACGTCGAACATCCCGCACGAGGCGTCCAGGTCTATGGAGTCGGGCTCGCCCCCGGACATCCGCCCCAGCAGACCGCCACGCCGTGCCACGTCCCACCCCAACCCCATCCGCACGGAGGCGAGTGCCCCGCCCGCCGTCTTCTCCAGGCTGATCTTCTGTCCCTTCACCAGTGTGACTGCCATTGCCGGTTCCTTCGATCGGGAGGCGGAACGAGGGGAGGGGCACGGTGCCGCTCCCCGCGGAGGCTACTTGCTGGCCGCCTGCCAGCGGAAGCCGAAGCCGTAGGCGCGGTCCGCCTCCTGATGGCCGGAGAAGTAGCGCTCCTCCTTTGTGATCACCACGCGGTCGGCCGCGGAGCGCAGCGAGGCCACCACGCAGAAGGTGCGGCCGCGCTCCGGGGCGGAAAGGCGGATCAGCGTTTCGCCGCCGCCCGCGTCGTGCAGCGTCATCCGCCCGCCCACTTCCACGAAGTCGTTCGCGCCCTCGTAGATCATGGCGAACACGATGGCCAGCTCCACCTCCTGCGGGCGATGGAAGTACAGGTTCTCGCCGTCCGCGGCGGCGCCTGAGCGGTCGTCCTTGTCCAGAAAGATCCAGGGGGAGCGCTGGCGGTCGCCGAAGTTGCCCCCCAGGGGCTGGATGACCCCCGCGCTCCCGTCCCGCAGCCGGTACATGCACCCCAGGTCCAGGTCCGGCTGGGTGGATCCGCCCCCGAAGAGTCCGCCCAGCAGCCCGCGGCGGGGTTGCGCGGGCGCGTCCCAGTTGAGGTTCACGTGGATGGTCTGCGTGGGCCTGCCCTTGTCCAGGCTCACGGTGCGCTGCTCGCCCCTCTTTTCCAGCGTGACCTTGCCGAGGTTCACTGACATGGAACGTTTCCCTGGTCTGAGAGTGTGAGGTGGCGCCGGCCTCAGCCGACGTTCACGCCGAAGTGGCGGGCGAGCGGCCCCAGGCCCCCGTTGAAACCCTGGCCCACCGCCCTGAACTTCCAGTCGGTCCCGTGGCGGTAGATTTCCCCGAAGATCATGGCAGTCTCGGTGCTGGCCTCCTCGGAAAGGTCGAAGCGCAGCACCTCGCGGCCGTTGGACTCGTCCACCACGCGGATGAAGGCGTTGGACACCTGCCCGAAGTTCTGCCGCCGGGCGTCGGCATCGTGGATGGTGACCGCAAACGCCAGGCGCTCGATCTCCGGCGGGATGCGGGACAGGTCCACCCGCACCGCCTCGTCGTCGCCCTCGCCGGCGCCGGTGCGGTTGTCGCCCGTGTGCTCCACGGCCCCGCCCAGCCCCAGGAGGTTGTTGTAGAACACGAAGTCCGCGTCCGAGCGCACCTTGCCGCCCGGGCCCAGGATGAAGACGCTGGCGTCCAGGTCGTAGTCGTCGCCGCTGGTCGCGCGCACGTCCCAGCCCAGCCCCACAAGCGCACGGGTGAGCCCCGGCGCCTCCTTGGAGAGCGACACGTTGCCGCCCTTGGTCAGTGTGACCGCCATGCTCCCTCGTTCCGGTTTCAGGGTGGATGACGAGCGGCGCTCAGCCGACGCTCACGCCGAAGTTGCGCGCCAGGGGCCCCAGCCCGCCCGCGAACCCCTGCCCCACCGCACGGAACTTGAAGTCCTGGCTGTGGCGGTAGATCTCACCGAAGATCATGGCCGTCTCCGTGGACGCGTCCTCGGACAGGTCGTAGCGCGCGATCTCCTGCCCGTCGTCGGCGTTGACCACGCGGATGAAGGCGTTGGACACCATCCCGAAGTTCTGCCCCCTCGTCTCGGCATCGTGGATGGTCACCGAGACGGCGATCTTCTGCACATCCGCCGGGAGCGAGGCCAGCGACACCTCGATCTGCTCGTCGTCGCCCTCGCCCGCGCCGGTCAGGTTGTCGCCCTGGTGCCGCACGGCGCCGGCCCCCCCCTCCGCCTGGTTGTAGAAGACGAAGTCGGCGTCCGAGCGCACCCGGTCCCCCTCGCCCAGCAGAAAGGCGCTGGCGTCCAGGTCGAAGGGATTGCCGTCGGTGGCGCGGGCGTCCCACCCCAGCCCCACCAGGATCCGGCGGAGGCCGGGCACCTCCTTGGAGAGCGAGACGTTGCCGCCCTTGCTGAGTGAAATGGCCATCGGTGCTTTCTCCTCTCATGAATTGGGTGATTCGGACCGCACGGCGGGACGCCGGCGCGGCACGCCCCCGTAGATGCGGGGGATGGGGCGAACGGCTAGCCCGGCGGGCGCCAGAGCAGGGCGCCGCGCACGGGGACGGAGCCCTGCCCGCCCACGGTGCTCCCCGTGAGGCCGATGGTGCGCTGCAGGTGGGGCGAGTGCAGTACGATCTCGCCGGCGATCAGGGTGTCGGCGCTCACCCCTTCAACGCAGAGGGTGACCTCGGTCTCCCCCACCGCCAGCGTCTCCGGAACCAGGCGCACACCGCTGACGGCGGAGCTCAGGCGGCACGCCACGGGAACGCGCAGCGCCAGGCGGAACTCGTTGCGCTGGCGGGGCGCCAGCGTCCCCAGGCTCAACGCGGGGGGGAGCGCCCACTCCCCCGTCTCGTCCCTCAGCCCCACCACCCGCCCGCGCACCTGCACCTGGTGCATCTCCGGCGCGCACCCGGGGGCGATGGAGAGCGCCACGTCCACTTCGCCACTTTGGTCGGACCCGGTAACCTCAATTCCCAGGTTGCGCAGGCGCACCCCCACCGCGACAACGTGAAGAACGGGGCCGGACCGGCTCCACAGGGTGCCGCCGTTTCCCTCGATGGTCAGCGGCTTCTCCACCCGCAAGGGGCCCGTGTACTCGTTGCGGGGAAGGCGCAGCACGCTCCCCGCGGCGGCCCCGTCGACCAGCCGCTGCAGTGCCGTCTCTCCGTGCTCGGGGACGACCACGGGGCCGGAGGACGGCGGCGCCGGCGGTACGGGGGTGGAGGCGCGGACGGTCTCTCCCTGCACCTCCGCGCCGAAGTGCTCCAGCAGCCTGGCCAGCCCGCCCGAGAACCCCTGGCTCACGGCGCGGAAGCGCCACTCCCCGCTCCAGCGGTACAGCTCGCCCAGGATCAGCACCTGCTCACCGCTGAACTCCGGGCCGCGGAACTCGTGGACGATGCAGCGATCCCCACCGCGCGGGCGCAGCACGACCTCCCCGTGCTCCAGTTCCGCCATCGTCTCCGGGCCGTCGATGCTGGCCGTGATCACCACGCGCTCGACGGTGTCGGGAAGCTTCGCCAGATCCACCTGCACCCCGGCGTCGCCCGCGCGGCCGGACGCGGCCTGCAACTGCACGGCGCCCTCGGGGGAGCGGCGCTGGTTGTAGAAGACCAGGTACCGGTCATCGCCGAGCCGCCCGTCCGCTCCCAGGCACAGGCAGCACACGTCGATGTCGCTGCGGATGCGCCCGGGACGCAGCATCACCTGCAGGTCCAGAACGCCGGGCCCGGTGCCCGGCGGCAGGGGGAGCGGGCCGCGCTGCCCGCGCTGGAAGGGGACGGTCTCCATCGCCGGCTCAGGCGCGAAGAAGCTGCACCACCGCCAGCCGTCCCCCCGCCTCGCGGGCCAGACGGATCTGCATTCCGTCGCGCAGGATGACGTGGGTGCCGGGCGCAACCGGGTCACCGCCCACCACCTGCATGGAGGCGGCGTTCTGGTTCACCAGCAGCCACTCCCCCTGGTGGCGGGTGAAGTAGCCCAGCGGGGTGCGGTCGGCGCTCTCGCCCGCGAAGTGGTTCGCGTAGACGTGCCACCGGAAAAGCCGCTGGTCCTGCCACACCACGAGCCGGTGCCGGTCGCTCACGTACTGCCCCGGCTTGCTCTCGCGGTAGAAGTGCAGCAGGGGCACGATGCCCCGGAATGCCCCGCCGCACCCCGGGCAGCGCGGCGCCGTGGACCCATCGTAGACGAACCACTGGTGCCCGCACCCCGCGCCCCCGCAGCGCATCAGCAGATCCGTGGTCTGCACCAGCGCGCGCTCCCACTCGTCCGCGCCGGGGCGCTGCCCGGGGGCGTGCAGCCCCTGCACGAACGCCCGCTCGAACAGCGGCCCCAGCAGCGGCCCCAGGGCCGCGCAAGGGATGAAATCGCCCCGCAGACCGTTGCTGCGGTCGTGGGGATCCTCGATCCACAGCGCCTTTTCGCCCATGGACAGGCGCTCGTCCGCTTCCGCGCTCTCCGTGGAGTTCACCCGAGGCCCGCGTAGGGGATGGCGGCCCAGCAGGTACTCGTAGATGAGCACGGGCAGTGCATGCTGGTCCGTCGTCCGACTGGGAAGCACGCGCCTGGCGTCGCCCAGTGGCAGGTGCTGCGTGGACAGCACCTCGGGCGCGATGTACCCGGGCGTCCCCAACACGTCGGGCGGGAACGTCTGCGGCACCACCAGGCTGTCGATGTCGATGATGGTCGCCCGCCCGCCCCGCGGGTCCAGCAGCACGTTGCGGTTGGAAAGGTCCGAGTGCGCCAGCCCCGCCGCGTGCATGCGCCGGACGGCGCGGGCAACCAGGATTGAGATCTGCAGGTACGACAGGAAGCTGCCGCGCTCCTCCTCGGGGATCAGCTGGCGCAGCCTGGGACGGATGAACCACGACGCCTGCTTCTCCTTGCCTTTGAATGGTCCGGAGCCGAAGAAGAAGTTGGCCGCGTACGCCGGCGCCACCACGCCCAGCTCGGGTTTGATGACCACCCCCGTGGGCCAGCAGAAGAGCTCGCGCCAGTAGGCGCCGGTGGTAGGGTCCGTAGTGGGGTTGTACCGCCCCACGATGGCCTGCAAGCGCCGCCGCCGCTCGGGGTCGTGCGTGGCCGCCTTCTCCTTGAAGAAGCAGACCACGGACGAGCGGTCGGGGGTAAAGTGGACGGTCTTCATCGACCCCTCCCCGGCCGTTTCGGCCAGGTACTCGAGCGTGCGCCCGCCCTCCAGCGTCGCGCGCAGCGTGCGGCTCATTCCCGAGCCCAGAGCAGAAGGAGCGTGCGGTCGTCGAACGAGCCCTTGCATTCGTACTGGGTCCACTCCGCCAGCGCCCGCCCGGGGTCCGCGCTGCGCGCAACCGCCTGCAGCACGCCGCGCAGCGGTGCGCCGTCTTGCGCGGCCAGAGGCGCCAGCGAAGCGGCGGTGAACAGCTCCATCAGCCGCCGATCCTCGGGAAAGAAGTCGTCGCTGATCCCGTCCGTCATCAGCGCCACCGCGTGCAGGTGGCGGGGCAGCGCAAACCGGACACGGTGCTCAAGGGTCTGCTCTACTCCGCCCGTCGTCAGGAACCGCGTCTCGGCGGAGTGGGTCCCGTGATCCGCCTCACCCAGCAGCGTGACCGCGGGCCCATCCGGGCGCCGGGCGAGGAGGGCGATCTGTCCATCGCCCACCTGCAGCGCCGCGGCCAGGTGCCCGCCTCCCCAGGGGCAGAGAACGGCCAGCAGCAGGGTGGCGGCGAACGCCTCCACCGGCTGGCCGCGCGTGGCCGCCACCTCCCGCAGGCCGTTGAGCGCCGCGCGGCCGGCGTTGGCCAGCTGCGCCCGTAGCCCGGGGAGTGCATCCGCCTTCAGGCTCTCCTCGTCCGCGGCCCAGGGCGGGTGCGCGGGGAGGCGAACGCGCAGCTCCTCAACGGCGCGCTCGCACGCCGTCCGGCTCCCCACGCGGGAGAGGGATGCCGACCCCGCACCGTCGGAGACGGCCAGGATGCTCCACGCGCCCTGCCGCGCGAAGGTGTAGGCATCCTCCCGCCACGCCCCACGGTGAGCGTGCAGTCGGCCCCGCGTGCTGGCGGCCGCCAGGCTCCACCCCGGCGCGTGCTCCGGGACCCAGTGGTGCACCTGGTGCGGCACAGGGTCGTCGCCGCCGTCCGGCTCCAGCACGCGCCACTCCGGCGCCTGCAGCGCATACGCGTGCGTGGCTACCGGGCCCGGCTGCATGCCCGGCGTGAACGCGCGGGCGCGGACGGTGACGGTGGCGCCAAGCAGCAGCGACACGCCGCGCTCGTACAGCGGGGATTCCGGCCCTGGCTCGCTGCCGTCCTGCGTGTAGCGGATCTCGGCGTCGCGGGTGGCACAGGTCAGGAACAGGTTCACGGGCGGGTGGTAGCACCCCGCCGGCGGGGTGAAGACCACCTCCCCCGCCTCCCTTTCCACGGGCGCCGCCGGGGCCACCACTGTGTTCCACGATGGGCGCACCGTCCCGGTCAGCGCTTCGGGCGAATCCGCACCGTCATCGTGCAACGCCGGTCCATCCGCGGCTTCTCCCGCCAGATCCGGCGTCTCTGCCGACGAGACCACCTCCGGCGCGGCGGCGTCCGCATCCGGCGATCCTGCTTTCATCCCCGAAGAGGACGCGGCAGCCTCGATGTCGGAGGACATTTCGTCGCCACCCGGCGCGGACGCGGCGCCGACCGCGTCCCTGGATGGATCGAGGACGGAGGCCGCGTCGTCCCGGGGGAGCGGAGTGGGTTCCAGCATCGCCGGTCAGGGGACGATGGTGATCTGTGGGGGCGGCGGCGGCAGCGTGATGGGCGCGCCCGCCTGCTGCGCCACGTTCACGGAGCTCGCCGACACCGAGGACGACACCCACTTGAAGAAGGCCTGCATGGCGCCCGGCTGCAGATCCGCCATGCGCAGCACCGTGTCGGTGATGCGCTTGAGCAGGGTGGCATCGGCGTGGTGGCCCGCAGCCAGGGCGATGACGTTCCCCGTCCCCGCGCGCTTGAACTCGTCCGCCGCGCCCTCCCAGTCGTCCGTGGGGGCGCCGTCCGTCATCAGGAATACCAGCGGCTTCCAGTCGCCCTTCTGCTCCGCCGTGGTCTTGCGCACGTCCTGGCGCATGGATTCCATCAGCAGCCGAAGCGCCGCGCCCAGGGCCGTGCTGCCGCCCGCCGCCAGCTCCGGCTCGCGGGCGGTGATCAGCTCCGTGAGCGGCACCGCCTTCTGTGCCGTGCTGCCGAAGGTGACGACCGAGATCCACACCGTCTCCAGCGCCTGGGGATCGCTCTTCAGCTCGCTCAGCAGCGTCTTCATCCCCTGGCGCACCGACTCGATGGGGTCGCCGCTCATGGAGCCGGAGACGTCCAGGAGCAGGTAGACAGGGAGCCGCCGGGTGGCGACGTCGGTCTGGCTCATGCTGAAATCCTTTCGTTGGACGTGGGAGAGAGGTCAGCCTATCCGGCCGGAGAGCGAGAACGTCCCACCCCGGTCCCCGGTGAACTCCAGCGCGCACCCGCACCACGGGCAGTTGGCGTGGCCGGGGGCGTCGTCCGCGCACATCAGCCGGCCGCAGGGGCAGCGGCCGGCACCTTCTGCCCCGCAGTGCGGGCAGGCGAGCACCCCGAACACCTGCTCCGAGGAAAGGCCCACGGCCGCCTCGCTCCTGCCCGAAGTGGCCAGGTACTCCTCGTCCACCAGGTGCGTGCGCAACGGCTCGTAGCCGTCCAGCTCCTCCAGCAGCCGGTAGCGAACCAGGTACGGCCGGCGGCTCCGACGGCAGCGGAAAGGGAGGAAGAGCACCGGCACCCGAGGGGCGCGGGGACGGGGCTGCGCCGCCACAGGGGCGGGCGCCACCCCGTCGGGCAGCTTGTCCAGCGAGACGGGGCTTGCGTCAGAGCTCGCCACCGCCTTGCTGGTGAGGCTGACGGACGAGGAGATCCACTGGAAAAGGCGCCTGAAGCTTTCCGGGTCGTCGCGCATCATCAGCACGTTCCCGGAGACCTGCGCCAGCACGTAGGGATCGACCTCCTCGCCGCAGCCGATGGCCACGAGGTTGGCGGGATGCCGCCCGGCCATGGCCCGCAGCGCCGCGGCCGGCTCCTCCCAGTCGTCCGTGGGTATCCCGTCCGTCAGCAGGAACACCAGCAGCTTCCAGTCGCCCTTGACCTGCGCCGTCTGGGTGCGCACCTCGCGGCGGATGCACTCCCCCAGCAGGGTGAGCGCACCCCCCAGCGCCGTTCCCGGCCGGCAGCGCAGCGGGGGAATGCGCACGCGGGCCAGCTCCGTGAGCGGCACCACCTGCTCCGCGCGGTCGGCGAAGGTGATCACGCTCACCCACGCCGTCTCCAGCGCCTGCGCATCGCCGTGCAGGTCCATCATCAGCGCGGTGAGCCCCTTCTGCAGGGCGTCGATCCCCTCGTCCAGCATGGACTCCGACACGTCCAGCACCAGGTAGACGGGGAGCCTGCGCTCGTAGACTTCCATCCGGGCCTCCAGTTTGGGGACGCAGCGCCCCGTTTCGATGGAGTGATCAGCTCCGCGCGGCGCGCCGGGCCAGGAACCGTCCCGCCTCGCCGATCCACAGCACCGCCGACGTGCCGGCCACCAGCACCGCCCACACCTCCAGCGGCAGCGGCGTGACGTGGAACACCCCGCCCCCCAACTGGACGATGAGCACCTGCCCCACGAGGATGACCGCCAGGATCAGCAGGAACCACGGATTGTCGCCGATTCCATGGAAGGCGCTGCGGCTGGAGCCCAGCGTTCGCGCGTTGAAGGCGTTCCAGAACTGGAGCAGGACGAAGAAGGTGAAGAACACGGTCAGGTGCCCGGGCGTGCCGACCTCGTAGCCGAACACGGGCGTCCTGAGCAGCGCCACGCAGAGCACCAGGAAAAGCAGCCCCACCCCGAAGATCCTGCGCGACATCTCGGGGCTGACGATGAAGTCCGACGGCTTGCGCGGCGGCCGGCTCATCACGTTCTCCTCCGGGGGCTCCGTCGCCAGCGCCAGCGCGGCGAACGTGTCCATGATCAGGTTCACCCACAGCATCTGGGTGACCTTCAGGGGAAGGGCTACGCCGATGAACGGCCCCAGCAGTGCGATGCCGCAGGCCACCACGTTGATGGTGAGCTGGAAGAGGATGAACTTCTGGATGTTCAGGTACAGCGACCGACCCCACTTGACCGCCGTGGTGATGGAGCCGAACGAGTCGTCCAGGATCACGATGTCGCTGGCCTCCCTGGCCACGGCCGCGCCGCTGCGGCCCATCGAAAGGCCCACGTCGGCGTGGTTGAGGGCAGGCCCGTCGTTTACGCCGTCTCCGGTGACCGCCACCACTCCTTGCTTTTTCAGCGCGTCAACCAGGCGCAGCTTGTCCGCCGGCCGTGCGCGGGCCAGGATTTTCAGAGAACCGGCCTGAACCTCCGACTCCGCATCCCCCAGCATGCTGAACTCGGGACCCGTCAGTACTCGTCCGGGGGTGCGCTCATCCTCGTCGGTCCACAGCCCGATCTGCCGGCCCACTTCCCGCGCGGTATCTGCGTTGTCGCCGGTGACGATCTTGACGTCGATCCCCGCGCGCCGGGCCCGCGCCACCGCCTCGCGCACCTCCGGCCGCACCGGGTCCGCGATCCCGACCCAGCCGATCCACACCAGTTCCCGCGCGACCGTCTCCAGCCCTGCGTGCGGCTCGCTGGGCGAGATGGGGCGGTACGCGAAGGCCAGCGTGCGCATGGCCCGGCTGGACGCGCGCCGCAACTCCGCCGCGATCTCCTCCCGCTCCTGTGCCGAGAGGGGCAGGATTCCCTGGGCCGTCCGCCGGTGCGTGCACAGCGCCAGCACCACGTCGGGCGCCCCCTTGACGTGCAGCACGGGGGTGGCCTCGCCGGGGGCGATCCCCAGCGTGGCCATGTACTTGCGCTCGGTGCTGAACGGCCACTGGCGAATGCGGTCGAACCCGGCGCGCGCCCGCCCGTACTCCCTCCCCTGCCCGGCCAGCCACAGTAGGAGCGCGCCCTCCGTGGGGTTGCCGATCACCCGCGGCCCCTCCCCCTGGTCCGCGCCCAGGTTGGCCGTGCCGTTCACCGCCAGCGCCGCCTCCACCAGCGGGGGCACGCGATCCCCGTCCATCCCCAGGTGCACCTCCTGCACGCGCATCTGGTTCATGGTGAGCGTGCCCGTCTTGTCCGAGCAGATGTGCGTGGCGGCGCCGATGGTCTCCGTGGCGTCCAGTCGCCGCACCAGGCAGTTGCTGGCCGTCATCCGCCGCATGCTGTACGCGAGCGAGAGCGTCACACTCATCGCCAGCCCCTCCGGCACCGCGACCACGACGATGGTCACGGCGATCATGAAGAAGAGCAGCAGGCTCTGCAGCGCCTCGAACGGCAGCCACGACGCCATGGCCGGCTCGATCACACGGGCAAAGAGGAGGGTGCCCACCACGGCGGAGAACAAGAGCAGCCCCGCCGCCGCCAGCGTGCTCCAGGTCCTCCACCCGGCGTCCAGCCACGCGGGCGGCTCGCGGCCGCGGCCCGTCAGCTCCAGGAAGTCGTAGAGGATGGGCAGCCACACGGGGACCAGGGTGATGGCCGTACCCGCCAGCAGCGCGCCCGTCACCGCCCACTGCGCGGAGGTCAGCACCAGCTCCGCCGTGAGCGCCGCGCGGGCGATCAGGGCCAGGAAGGTCCCCACCGCGATGGCGAACCCGGCCACGCCGATCCACTTCGACAGGCGTTCGAGCTGCTGGTTGAGCGGGCTCTTCTCGTCCGTGTCCTCCGCGGCTGCGCGGGCGGTGCGGCCGATCTCCGTGGCGTCGCCCACGCTCTGCACGACGAGCGTGCCGCTGCCGTCCGCCACCGTGGTGCCGCGGTAGACGCGGTTGGCTGGATAAGTACCTTCGCCGGCATCCTCGCGCGTGTGGTCCTTGGCGGCCACCAGCTCACCGGTGAGCGAGGACTCGTTCACCTGCAGCGCTACGCTCTCCACCAGCCTGCCGTCCGCCGGCACCTCGTCGCCCTGCGACAGCAGCACCACCTCGCCCACGACCACATCCCGGCGTGGCACCAGGGTGTACGCGCCGTCGCGCAGCACCTTGACCGGCACGTCGTCGCTGGTCTGGTTCAGCAGGTCGAATTCGGCGTTGGCGCGGTACTCGTTGACGAAAGCAAGCCCCGTGGCCAGCAGCACAGCGATCACGATGCCGATCCCCTCGTAGTACTCGCCGTGAGTGAACCCCACGCCGAACGAGAGCAGCCCGGCGATGATCAGAATTCGGATCACCGGGTCGTCGAACTTCTCCAGGTAGAGCATCCACCACGGGTCGCGCTCGGGCGGAGTGAGTACGTTCGCCCCGTGCCTGGCACGGCTCTCGGCCACCTCGGCAGAGGTTAGCCCAGAGATTGTCACGTTGGGGACTCTGCGAGTGCTGAGCGTTTCCATGGATACCACAAGGCAGAGTTTCTAGAGCAAGGCGAGCGCGCGCATGCGAGTGGGCGCGCTCCCCAGGAAAGACGGATTCAGCCGCCCATCACCGGGCGCAGCGCGATCCGGGCGTGCAGGGACGGCTTGCTGCCTTGGTCCCTGCCGGGGAGCGTACGCCGGGTGCTTCTCGCGGATGGTTCGGTGAGCCGGCACGATCCGACACCGACGCGGGACTGCTTTTCATTGGACCTGACTCCATGAACGGATGGGACGGGTGCAGGGGGCCCGGTTTCTGTGGCGATTTTCGGGGGAGAGCCCCATCCTTTCCCCCGCTGCACTCATCTGTCGGACACGACCCGGGAAAATTCCCACCGACTCGACGACACCTCTTGGTCCCGCGATGCCAATGCAGAGCCGTGTGGCTCTCTGCTGCTGGTGGCGGAATTGGGGGGCTCGCGCTTCGAGGGGGTACGCGCGAGGAGCAGCGCGTGCATGGCGTTGCTCGGGCCTGACGGCCACGCGCAGGTGCCGGGGTTCGGTCCGTATGATTCAAGTCGTGCCTGAATGGCGGCGGCATGGCAAACGGAAAAGGAGACGCAGGCCAAATGTTCTGGCCTGCGTCTCCTCATTGATCCGCTCCTCCGATCCCGCCCGCAGGTCACCAGTGGACGAGCGCCGCCGCGATCTCCTCCCGCACCAGGCGTCCCACTCCACCTCTTTCATCCCCCGCAGCACCTGCCGTGCGGCCGCCGTCTCGATCCGCCCCGACGTCCATGCAGTCTGCCCCGCACCATCGGCTCCTCGTCGTTCAGCGCCGCCGCAAGCACCGGCATCCCCTCCGGGCTCCCCCAGTTCCCCAGCGCCACTGCCACGTTGCGCAGCAGCCCGCGCCGCGTGTTCGTGAACTGAGCGAAACGGCCTGCCGCGCCAAGCACCACGTCTTTCTTCCTGGTGCAGCGACGGTTACAGCGGCGGAAGCAACCGCTGGATCTCCATCTCCACCGCTGTCGAGTCCTTCGATCTCGATGCCCGTCTGGCATCGTCGATGATCTTCCGCGCACGCCGCACCGCCTCGCGAGCATCCGAGCGGAGATCGAGATTGGACAGTCCGTCGAAGGCGGAGGCGAGGTACTCGGCGAGTGTATCACAGAACGGATACCACCGGTTGGCGATCTTCTTCTCCAGCCGGTACGTCTCGAAGGGATAGTCGTTCAGGGCGTTCCAGTATTTCAACAGACGGATCAGGGGCTTCATCTGGAAATCCGTCTCGCGGTGACGCCGGTCGAGGTACGGCTTGAAGTCGTTCGGGGCGGTATCGATCCACTCTTCAAAAGCGGTCGCCCGCGCGGGGATCCTGTAGTCACCCCACCAGTCCTTGTACGCCGGCACCAGATCGAACCGGATGTGGTTCAGGATCAGGACCACCGCCGGCCTCGACTGATTCGCGAGCGACCGTGGGTAGCGGTCATCAGCGAAGCGCTTCAGACGGTCGAGAAACGTCTGGGGCCGCTCCCCGCGGTCCCTGGCGAACACCACCATGTGATCCACGTCGGAGTACGGGTCGACGCGCAACGGCAAGTTGGTCCCGCGTGTGTACGACCCGAACGTGATCTGCTCCTTCACCAGGTCGGGAAAGTACTCCGTGAGTCCACGGCGGAGAGCGACAAGCGACTTCTCGACTGCCTCCGCCTGCGCGTCGGTCATCGTCAGCGCGTCGGCCGTGTTCTTGAGATACGCAGTAGCGGGCCCGCCTCGCGCTTGTCGCTCGGCGGACATCAGGACGGCTCACGAGCGGCCGCGGGTTCGGGACGATCGGCGGCGTACGAGCTCTCACCCGCCAGGATGCCCTGGCGGGCCCGCACGAACGCCGGCCGCGGGATTTCGGGACTGAGCTGGTTCAGCTCGTCCCGCTCCTTCGCGAGGGTACGCAGCGCGCGCGTGAGACGCTTGGGATCGGTTTCCTGCGGGAGCTCCACCTCGCGGAAAAACCGCGCCCTGTTCTTCAGCGAGTTGAACCTCGTGCCGGCCATGTGGTGCCCCGAAACCCGATCGCTCGGCTTCAGGAAGGTGAGGGCGGCCGTGAGCGCGGAGCCCAGGATCGCGAGCACACCCGCCAGGATCGGCATCGCCTTGAGCGCGGACACGCCCGCAACGGCACCCAGGACGACCGCGGGCAAACCCAGCCCCAGGTTGCACCAGCCCCAGATCCGCGCGGCCTCGAAATGCCCCTTCGCCGAATGGGTGCTGTCTTCCTCTATCCGCGATGCCTCACGGGACATTGATGCAGCCAGGTCGCTTGGAAGCATGGTCGGCTCAGCTCAAGTAGGGTGCGGGTTCCCCCCGACCGGAGGCCGGTACGGAGAATCCCAGGAAATTACAGGGATCTACCGGCTCGTCCACATCCATGCCGAAATCACCACGGCCGGCACGCCGGTCGATCGTGCCGCGCGGGGACCCGATTCAACGCTCCCGACCCCGAATGCGTGCCTCCACTATTTCGACCGCAGTCATGGGCGCGCCGCACGGTTCAGAAGCTCATCCACCTCGGAGACCCCCTGGCGAAGGAGCTTGTCCTGGATCGCGAGCACCCTCAGGAGGAGCTCGCGGTCGTCCATTTCTTCCGCTTCCCGCAGGACCGCCGACAGCGCAGTCACGAGGTCGCCTGCGTTGAAGAAAGACATCAGCCCTTCCCTCTCGAGCACGTTTGCCAGCGCCTCCACCACGTCCAGCGCCGACAGCGGGTCTTTGGAGGCTTCGAGGGCAACCCAGTCCACCACCCCGCTCAGCCTGACGGTCTTACCCTCACCACGGGCAGGGGCCACGCGCGCCTCCCTCGCCGATATGAGGGCCAGGGCGATCTCCGCGGTGAAATGTACCCCCGGGCCCTTGTCGTTGAACGCGCAGGCGATGTGGTCGACCGCCGCGGCCGGCACGTCCTCCCTCCGAAGCATCTGGAGCACGCCGCGGCGGCACTCCGCCCGGTACGCCGCGCTTCTGACGTTCGCGCAGAATACCTGCGCCGTCCCCTTCCAGGCACCCTCGGGGGCTCCCGTCAACGCCTCGAAGACCTGCTCGGCCGTGAGGTGGCCGGCAAGGCAGGAGAGCGCCGAGATCCGTCCGTAGGTCTCGGCGGCGGATTCGATCGCTTCCAGGCGCAGGCGACTCAGGAAAGGCGCCACGCGATCGAAGTGCTCACGGTATTGATGGTAGAGCACTGGCTCCAGGTACGGCCAAAGCGCCGGCGGCGTCGCCGCGGGCATCTCCGGATCCGGGCGGAGAACCGCTTCCACGATGGGCCAGCCGATCTCCGGGCGGGCCCACACGGTGTAGTCCATGCCCCGGAGTACGCCTGCCCGGGTGGACGGCTCGGGATCCCCGGCGAAGGCGTGAATCGTACGGACCAGGAGATCGGGGATCGCCCGCTCGTGCTCGATCAGGTGATTGCAGAAGTTCACCGCCGCGATCGCGGCGACACCGCGGGGCCGGTTGATGGCCTCGCTGATCAGCCGTTCGCTCCGGTCCTCCTCGGACTTCGGCTCGCTGCTTTCCGGGGGGCCCGGCCGGTCCACGCGCCAGCTCAGTTCGTACAGCAACGTGGTCAGCCGCGAGGCGCCACTCTCGTCAAGCAGGACGTGAGCGCATGCCTCCGCGACGTCACTCGCGGTACCGCGGAACGACCACAGGACTGGATATTCGTCCAGCAGGTCCAGCAGACGAATGGCAAGGGCCTCACCATCGGGAAGAGGCTCCCGCGGGGTCCAGCCACCGGCCGGACTCAGATTCCCGAACCGGTAGCGGAGATGGTTTGCCACGCCATTCGCCACGGCATCGATGTAGCCGTGGTCGACCCCAGCACCGCTAAGCTCGCCGACCAGGTCCAGCATCCGGATCGGCTCGACCTCTGCTGCACTGCGGAGGATCCTCTGCAGCGAATGACGGCCGCTTCCGTACTCGAACTCCTCCATCCTCGCCGCACCAATCCCGGCGTCCAGGAACCTCGCGACTCGAACCAGCGCCTCGACCGAGAGCTGGAGCAATCCGTCCACGGGGAGAAGCGTCTCCTCGGAAGGATCCGAAGGAAGAGGTCGCGAAGTTGGCCGGTGGGGGCCGAATCGAGGCTCCCACTCATCCAGGAAATCCTGCGTTTCCGGAAGGCGGAAAGGACGGGGCACCCACACCAGCAACTCGTAGATCCTGCGAGCACGGTGCACGCGCCACTCGTCCTCCGCGGCCAGGTCGTGCAGACCCAGCACGAGTCGCTGGTGCCGCTCCCGGGTGTCGTCGTGCAGGAAGGGATACGCGGCGAGGGTCAGTTCTCCCAGGTCATGGCCGAGGTCCCCGGCCCGCAGGAGCTCCGGGTCGCAGAGCTGCGCGGCCGCCCCGTCGGCATTCGCCATGGGATCCGCCCGGTACGCCTGGAGCAGGAGGTATCGGAGTCCCAGATCGGACCGTATCCGCAGGAGCGGCTCGTGCTCGCGCCACCATGCGTCGTCGCGGATGGCGCGTGCCGTCAGCGCCCGCTCGAGGACGTCGAGGAGGAAGTGCTCGCTTTCGTACCGCATGAGGACGCCGAGGCCGTGGATGTGGCGGCGCCGGTAGGACGTGCTGCCGAGACTGCCGGCGGGGATCCTAGTTCCCGTGAACGCACCGTCGCTCCAGTCGCCACCGGCTTCGTCGCCACTCCCGTGCGGGGGTACGACCGCCTCCATGAACCGGTCGAGAAGCCAGTCCGACTCAGCGAGACGGGACTCCAGCAGCCCATCCGTCACCTCGTGCCGCTCGAATCGCAGGACGCCGAGGGTGATGCGATCGCCGAGATCGTAGTCCAGGCGCGGGGTCTCCGGCTCTCCGGCAGGAGCCAGGAACCTCCACAGCAGGTCATCCCCGCCGCCGGTGGAGCGCACGAACGAGGAGATCGCGCGCCCGAGCGTGTACCGGTGTTCCTCGCCCCTTTCGTCCAGTAGCGCCTCGAGCAGTTTGCGCACCCCCTCCGCCTGCCACACACCCGCCGAATCCAGGCTCGTGAGGACGGTGTGCGTGAGGTGGTAGCGGCGCTCCCGCGAATTCGCCAGGACATCGTCCCACACGTCACGCCAGATCGCCACGACCTCCGCCGGGCGGGTCGCAACCCACGTACGGAGGTGCGAAGCGAGCGGAAGGAGCCACTGCTCGCCGAGGTCCGGCTCGCCGCGCACGAGCGGGAGCACGTGCGCGGTTAGCATCACCAGCCATGCATCACTCCGCGTCGCCCCCAGCAGCCGGCCGAAGAGGTCCGGGTGCGTTTTCAGGAGCCAGCGAAGAAGGGGCCAGTCGTCCTCCCCCGGGACGATCTCCGCGAGCGACTCTGCCACGAGGCGGCGAAGGTGGTACGCCAGCGACTCGTCGTTCAGGGTGGCGCGGACCTGCTGCCGGAACCGGGATGGATCCTGTGCACGCAGGTAGAAGAAGAACACCCGCACCGTAGGCCGGATGAACGGGACGGGGAGCTTGCTGCGGATGAACTCGAGCAGGGTCTCGCCGCGGGCGAGCGCACCGTACACCGCGAGACAGTCCAGGAGTGTCTGGTGGCTGAACGAGAGGGTGCCGGGACGTGGCTCGGAAAGGACCTGCTGACTGATCAGGCGCCGCACGAGCTGGTCGAGCCGATGGCCAGGGTGCTCGCTCAGCCAGCCGTCCAGCGTCGCCCGCGGGACCGTGAGCGTTCGCCGCTCCACCAGGCGCTCGGCCATGCGCGCCAGCGCGGCCATGGCGGGCGCCCCGAGCAGGGGATCGGCCGCGACGAATTCCTGGAGGTACCGCTCGTACAGGTGGTACGCCGACGTGACGCTGCTCAGCTCCGCAGCCTGGCTGCGAGCGACTTTCCCGAAGATGCGGAGGTGCTGCGGGATCCGGAGAAGCTCCCTGAATTCCTCGGTCAGCTCACCCGCGGCTACGTTCCAGCGCCCGAGCAGCGGGCCGACCTGGGAGTCGAAGTCGAGCGGCTCGATCGTCACGGTTTCGCCCCAGCTGCGTCCGCGAAGAAGCGGGTCGTAGTGCAGGTCGAAGTCCCGGCATGCCGCCACGACCGTCACCCCGTCGATGGTCCGGAGCCGGTCGATGAGGCCCAGAAAGAGTCGGAGCGAGCCGTGGCTCCGGTGCAGCGACAGGACGTCCAGGGAGTCGATGATGACGACGACTCGCCGGTGTACGGCGAGGCGCGCGCACCTCCCCACGATGTCGCCCGGCATCCCCAGTCTCTGGAGATCGTCCTCGGACGAGGCCTCGGCGAACAGGTCGGCCTTGACGAAGAGCAGCATCGTGCCCGGATCGCTCTCGACCTGGTCCGCGAGATCGAGGAGCACGCAGGTCTTCCCTCCCCCGGGCCTGTCCGTCAGCAGAACGCTGCGGCGCCCCTCTTCGATCGCACGGCGCACCGCGCCGACCGCGGATCGTGTGAAGCGTTCACCATCCACCGTACGGATCCACTCCCTGCCGATCGCGGAAGCCGTGCGGAATGCGGTGATGGTTTCCGCGTCACTGTAGGGAGGCGTCAGGTACAACCCGTGAGCCTCCAGCACGGAAACGATGTCTTCCTTGCAGAGGAGGAAGGGAGCGCCGCGGAGCTTCGCCTGGTGGCTGCCGAGCAGACGCTCCAAGACGTCCCGCGCGGTAGCTGGGTTGGGGGCGACACGGGCGAGGTCGGCGAGGTTCTGCCGGTCCCACTCTTCGAGCGTGTGCAACGGGCCGAAGGAGATCCTGGCGGCCAGCTGCAGCGCCGCGGATTCGTCACGGCCGACGATCTTCGCGAACCGCGCGAGGATCGCTTTCACTCCCGCAGCCTCGCCGGCGACGAGCGCACCATGATCGGGGAAGTTCCGTGCAGCGTCCGCGAGCCGGCGTAGCTCACCGAATGGAGACTGGGAGTAGAAGTATACCCCGGCCCGCGGGTCGCCTTCGAGCTGGTCACGAGCCTTGACGAGCTCCTCCTGGAGCGAAGGATCCCGCAGGGCCCAGGTGGAGTGCCCAGTCTGGTTCTTCTTCGCCTGGACGTGGATCCGGCGCCCGGTCGTGAAGAGGATCACCACGTCGTCGATGCGCACCGCAGACTCCTCGCCCGGTATTCCCGTCGATTCGGCCTGCACGGCTTTGATGTCCGGCTCGCTCAGCAGTCGAATGGTCCAGTGCAGGGCGACCCGCAGCTGGTATTCGTCGCCTTGCGAGGAGCGGGTTCCCGCGATGCTCATGCGGACCGCACCTGAACGCTGTACCGTAAACCTTCACTCAGTTGCAAGGACCTCATCGCGGTATCCCCAGTCGAGCAGAACGGGCGCAATCCCCATCACGCGTATCCCCATTGAACGGCCCGCAACCCGAGCCTCCGCGGCTGGAGCCTTGTCGCATCACCACACCCCGAATATACACCGTACCCCCAGCGCCAGCGAGCACTCGTGGACAGGGCCGCCAGGTTGCCGACGAGTGTCCATTCGGGTAACTTTCGGTCGCGTGATCTAGCCAGTTCGGCACTGGATTTGGCGTCCGTAACCCTGCGCCGGTTGACCTGTGAGCGAAGCGAAGCAGCGGAGGAGTGCAGCCGGTGCCGCTCCCGGCGCCGGGATCCGGTACCAGAGCCGCGTCGCGGCCTGGCTCGCCGTCCACGCCCTGGCAGAAGACGCCGCCGAGGCGCCGTGGGACGTTCGGTCGGCGGTGGAGTCGGTGAGCTGCGAGACAGGCGAGGCGGTCGACGACGTGTTCGCCGGCACCTCCGAGCGGGGGCGGCTCTACGTCCAGGCGAAGCGACGCCTCGACCTCTCGAAGAGGCCGAAGTCCGATCTCGCCTCTGCTCTCGACCAGTGCGTCCGCCAGTTCCTGGATGCCCGGGCCTGTGCACTGAAGGATCGGGAAGCTGCCCTGGATCCTTCCCGGGACCGGCTCGTCATCGCCGCCGGGCCGCGCAGCGCCCGCACCATCACGGTTGGCCTCCGGGACGTGGTTCGGCGGCTCGGCTCGCTGCCTGCCGGGGAACCCTTCGACAGAGCGGTCACCAACCAAGATGAAGGGACCGCCCGGGACGTGCTGCTGGAGCACGTCCGCCGGTCGTGGACCGCCGCGGCAGGGGCCGCGCCCGGAGACACCGAGCTTCGAGAGTTCTCGCGGCTGCTCCGGGTGGACGCTCTTTCCGTGGAGGACGACGAAGCCGAAGAGAGGCGGGCGAAAGACCTGCTCCGGAGCCTGCTGGAGGACCCGGACCAGGCGGACGCCGCATGGAGGACGCTGGCGGAGCACTGCGAAGGGCTCATCGCTTCCCGTTCGGGGGCCGACCGGCACGGGTTGCAGCGCGTGCTCCTGGAGGCGGGAATTCGCGTGCGCGCGCCGCGCGGCTACCGCGAGGACATCGAGCGTCTCCGCCGCCACTCGGCGGGAATCCTGACGCGCCTCGCCGACTACGCCGCCATCCGGCTCGGCCGGGCGCACATCGAGATCGACCGGCCCTACGCCGTGGCGCTGCGCTCCGCCGCGGAGGAGGGATCCATGCTCCTCGTCGGGGAGCCCGGTGCCGGGAAGTCGGGCGTGATCCACGGTCTCGCACGGGCGCTTGCGGCGGAGGGGCGGGACGTCGTCGTCTTCACGGTCCAGGATCCGCCTTTCGCCAGCCTCGGCGAGCTTCGCGACGAGCTGCGGCTGGAGCACGACGTCGCGGACGTGCTCGCGAACTGGCCCGGCGACGGTCCCGCCTTCCTGCTGATCGACGCGCTGGACGCGGCCCGCACGGATGCCGCGGCCCAGGCGCTCCGCCAGCTCATGCGGGCGGTGATGGAGGCGGCGGGCCGGTGGCGAGTGGTCGCCTCCATCCGCGAGTACGACGTGCGCTACGGGCGCGACGTGCGGCGCCTGTTCGCGGGTGATCCACCGCAGGGCCGCTGCCCCCGACTCTCCGGGAAGGAGTTCGCGCACGTCCGCCACCTGGTGGTCGGCAGCCTCACGCGTTCGGAGCTCGACCAGCTCGCGGCGAAGTCGCCTCCCCTGCACGAGCTGGTGAGCACGGCGCCATCCGCGCTCGAGGGGCTGTTCACCAACATCTTCAATCTCCGCCTGGCCGCGGAACTGCTCGATGCCGGGACAGAGCCGGAGGCGATCCGCTCCGTCGGCAGCCAGCTCGACCTCCTCGACCTGTACTGGGACGAGCGCGTGGTCGCCGGAGGGGAACGCCGCGAGGCCGATGCCCGCGAGGCCGTGCTCCGACGAGCGGTCGAGGGGATGGTGCGGGACCGGAGCCTGCGGGTGGATCGAGACCGGGCCGCGGACGATCCGGCCGCCAGCCCTGCGCTGGCCGACCTTCTGCGGGCGCACATGCTCACGGAGTGGACTCCGGCATCCGGGAGTACCCCCGACCGCTCCACCCTGACCTTCGCCCACCACGTCCTCTTCGACTACGCGGTCGCGCGCCTCCTGCTGCGCCGCCGGCCGCAGCGGCTGGCGGAGCTCCTCGCAGCGGATCCGGCGATGGTACTCCTGGCGCGGCCCAGCCTGGTCATGCACTTCCACTACGCCTGGGACTCCGGCGCGAGTGACGGGGCCCGCCGCCCATTCTGGGAGGTCGTGCTTGCCGCCTCCGGAACGGCCGGGATCCCGGAGATCGGGAAGCTCGTCGGGCCGTCTACGGCCGCAGCATCCGCATGCAGTCTCGGGGAGTTCGAGCCGCTGCTGGAGGCGCTGACGGCGGTGGACGAGGGTACGCGTGAAGCCGCGGAGAACGCCTTCACCCACATGGTGGGCTCCCTCATCGCAGCTCGCGAGACGGGCTCGTCGCCGGTCGAAGCACGGGTCGACGTTTGGTGCGCCCTCACCAAGCGCGTGAGCCGGCGGCTTCAGGAAGGCACTGCGTATCCGGTCCGAGCACTCCTCGCAGACCTTACGGACCGCGCCGCGCACCTCGCACCCGGATCGCTGGCGGGCGCGAGCGCCGCGTCCCGACGCCTTCTGGAGTTCGCGTGGCGGCGGGTGCCGTACGATCGGCGGCTGGCGGTCAGCGCGCTGCAGTTCGTCTGTCGTACCTTCGGCGGGGAGCCGGACGCGTCCGCCGCGCTGCTGCGGCGGGCCATCGAGCTCGCGCACCTGGCCGCGCACGGGAGCGACGAACTGCTCTGGATCGCTGACGAGGTGGAGGATCTCCTGTCGCGTGACGCCGCCCTCGTCCGCGACATCTACGTCGCAGCGTTCGGCTATCGGGAGACGTCGGACGCGCCTGCCCCGATGGGCGGGATCGTAATGCCGATGGTCTCCAACCGCCGCCAGGATTACAACGGTGCGCTCCATCGCCTCGAAAGAGCGTTCCCTGGTTTCCTCGAACGTTCTCCGGAAGATGCCATCCTGGCGATGAACTCGGCCGTCGAGGCGCACGTCGCGCGCGAGCGGACTCCTGCGGAGCAGCAGACGGAGAGCCGCTTCGACTTCTGCGGCACGGAGGCGCGGATCCTCCCTGACTATAGCTGCGTGTGGGACCGTGGGAGCGCATATCCCCACGAAGACGCTGTCAAGCTCCTCGATCACCTGGAAAGTCGCCTGAACAGGCTGGCTGGCCCGGAAGGAAACCGGGAAGAGCGGCAGCGGCTCCTGGGTCTCGTCGTGCGCGAGGTGCGCCTCGCAGGGATCTGGCGCCGGCTGCTGCGCCTCGGGGCCCGGAATCCGGATACGCTGGGTCTCGAGCTGCGACCTCTCGCCTGGGCAACCCCGCTCCTGGCCGGGATGGACACCAGCGCCCGTGCCGGCGAGCTCATCCGCGCGATCACTCCGCTCCTGCCCGCCGAGGATCGGGAGCGGATCGAGAAAGCGATCCTTGCGCTCCCGTCACTCTCTGGTTCCGAGAGTCTGGAGCGCTCGGAAAAGGCACGGGACCGCCTTCTGGGCTGCCTGGGCGATGCCGAGCCCGTCACCGAGGAGGCCAGGGACAGGCTGACTGCCCTCCGCGAGGCGGAGGCTGTTCCCGCGAACGAGGAGCCCATCCGCTGGTCCGGGTGGACGGGCCGCGACTTCGGCGAAGTAGAGTTCCTGGCCGAAGAGGGAGTGCCGGTCCAGGCCGAGCCGAACCGGCGCATCCGGGAGCTGGAAGCCCCGGTGGAGCAGTTCTCGTCACGGTTTCTCAACTCGGAACCGGATGCCGACAGCGTAGCGGAGATTCTCCCCCACTTCCGTGCGCTCTGGGAGCGCCTCCGGACCGCTACCGCGGACGGTGTGCATCCACGCCAGGCGGAGTACGCATGGGGAATTCTCGCCCGCGGGTGCGGCACTGCTACGTCGGCGCGCGACCTCCCGTGCTCCGCTGAAGCGGGTGCGCTCGTGCGCGACATCCTGCTCGAGGCGAGCCTGCATCCGGGGCCGGGGCCGGATCCGGAGAGCGACGCGAGCTTCGAGGACTTCCCGCACTGGGGCAGCCCTTCGCCGCGTGTGGAGGCGGCGCAGGGTCTCATGTCCCTGGCGTTCGACCCCTCGTGCGCGGACAACTCCGTGCTCGATGCCATCGAGCGACTGAGCGGCGATCCCGTTCCGGCAGTGCGTTACCAGATCGCCCTCATGCTGAACGGGCTGCTCCGCAGCGCCCCCGAGCGGTGCTGGATTCTGCTCGAGCGGATCGCCTCCGCTGACCCGAGCCGGGGCGTACTGAACGGCCTGCTTCAGGGGCCGCTGTTCGCCCTGCGAAACTACGACCCGGAACGCGTAGCCGCCTCGGTGCTGCGAATCTACGCCCAAATCGAGGAAGGCCCCGGCGCGAAGCAGGTCCACGAGGAGTGCGTCAACCTGCTGATCGGTATCTATCTCTCGAGGGACCTCGAACCGGTACGGCAGCTCGTCGAGGAAATCGCGGACCACCCTCTCGACCACCTGGACGCGGCCTCTCACCTGGCCGTGCAGTTCCGGGAGGTCCTCACCGACGGGCCGATCGACGGCTCAGAACCCGAGGCAGATGCCGGCCGGGCACGTGCGGTCGATCTCGTCCTGCGGCTGACGCGGTCGGCGGCGCGCGTTTTCCGTGAGGGTGCCGAGACCGACGGAAGAAAGGCACCTGATGCACGGCCGGCCGACATCTCGGAAGAGCAGTTGAAGTCCCTCGCCCACCTCCTCGACAGCATCGGGTTCGACCTGTACTTCGCCTCGGGGGCCCACGACGACGAGGAGGAGGTCCCGCCCGAATCCGGTGTGCAGGAGAGGCTGCTGCGGGAGGCCGGCCCGGTGATCGACGTGCTGGCGGACGTGGGCCTCCCGAGCCTCACGCACCATCTACTCGAGACGCTCGAGGTGCTGGTGCCGTTCGACCCGCGGGGCGTGTTCATGCGGGTCGCCGCGGCGATTCGCGGAGGGCGCAAGGGAGGGTACCAGTACGACAGCATGGCGGAGCGCGTCCTGGTCCGCGTGGTCCAGCGCTACCTCGCCGACTACCGTGCCGTGTTCCAGGCGGACGAGGCGGCCCGCCTGGCTCTGGTCGAGGTTCTGGATACGTTCGTCCGCGCCGGATCCAGCGGGGCGCATCGCCTCAGCTACGGGCTGGAAGGGATCTTCCACTAGGCACGGGGCGCATGACAGCACAATGGAGCCGTAGCTTGGGGAGCATGCCCCACGCAGGCCACCGGCCCGCCCGATCGGGACGGCTGCCGCGCCGCGGAACCGAGTCATCCATCCTGCAGGGGTACCGAGTTTGACGACGTTCATGCCTCCCGGAATGCGGCGCGGAGATCCGCCGCCCCTGCACAGGTTCGCGCCGCGCGAGTTCGAGCGGATGTGCAGCGACCTCCTCCGCGAGGAAAAGGACATCGCGACCAGCTCGCTGTGGGGGGTCAGCGGCCAGCCGCAGCAGGGAGTGGACATTGTCGCCGAGTGCGCGGACGGCGTCCACCTGGAGGTCGGACAGTGCAAGTGCTACAAGGAGTTCGGCCCGGCCCAGATCCGGAAGGCCTGCTCCGACTTCGTCCGCCACTGGGAGCACTGGAAGTCGCAGGACGTCCGCCGCTTCATCCTCTTCGTGGCCTGCGAGGTGGAGACCACCCAGAGCCGGAAGGCCATCCTCGAGCAGAAGCGGTGGTTCTCGGAACGCGATATCCGGTTCGAAGTCTGGGACGTTCTCCAGATCATCGCGAAGCTGAACCCCCATGTGGGGATCGTCCGCCGGTACTTCGAGCCACCGGACTACTGGGCGTCCGTACTCTGCGCCATCCCCGGGGGCGCCGACTCCTGGGGGGTAGCCCAGCGGCAGCACGACTACGCCGCCCAACTCCTCAGCCAGGAAGTGAACGAGCTCGCGGCGGCGGTGTCGGCCATGGCGGCCCAGCAGCTGGAGGGCGCCCGGCAAGCGTGGCGGGAGGGCCGCAGGGACGACGCAATCCGGCAGATCCGCGGCATTCGCCAGGACCCGGGCCACTGGGATCCCATCTCCCCGGCGGTCAAGGCTAAGGTGCTACGCCTGGAGGCGAACTTCGAGATCGCGTCCGGCACGCCCTCCGCCGCGGCCTCCCGCCTGGCGGACGAGGCCGACGCACTCGATCCGGACGGGGGTGGACGACTCAGGGCGATGCTGGCGTACGTGGACGGGGGACCGGCTGCGGGCCTGCAAGCCCTCGAACGCCAAGGGATCGACGACCCGGAGTTCCAGGCTGCGCTGCTCCTGGAGGCCGGACAGGTGGAGGTGTGCCTCGCGCGGATCGAGGAGGTCGAGAAGCAGAAGCCGCTCTCGGAGGAGTTCCTCCGGCTTCGCGTGCTGGCGCTCCTCGCGAGCGGAAAGGTCGCGGGCGCGCGGACCGTCGCCGCCCGGTTGCTGGAGCAGCAGCCCCGCTGGGAGGCCGCTCGCCTCGCGGCCGCCGAGGTCGACTTTTTCAGTGCGCTGTCGCCGGCCGCACTGCCGGGCTACGTGCCCGCGTGGCCTTACCCCGTGGACTGGACCCGGATTAAGCGCGACGACGAGGCGGCCGCGAGGCTGCGGGCCGCGGAGGCCGTCTTCCGGGAGGTGGCGGAGCACCCCGGCCATCCCGGGGACGAGCTCACGAACCTCCAAGGATGGAGGATCGCGTGTCTCGCGAGCGACCCGGAGCGCCAGGGCGAAGCCGCCGAGCTGTGCCGGGCTCTGCTGAGCGCGCATCCCGCCCACGTGCCGGCGCTCATGTGGACGATTGCGCGCCGCTACGACATTCAGGTCGAGCCCTCGCTCGCGGCGCTGCAGGAGTGCCTGGAGGCCCCGCAGTGCGGGCTCCCCGAGAACATGGCGCTCGTCCACATCGCCCTTTTCCTCGGCCGGCCCGAGGTCGCGGCGCAAGTCTTGGACAGAACGCACGCCCGCTTCGTCGAAGAGGGGGAGCCGGTCGTGTGGACGGCGTGGCGCCTGCGCAGCGCCCTCGAGGCGGAGGATCCGGCACGTGCGGACGCCCTCCTCGCCCAGATCGTGACCGATCCGGCGCTCGATGCGCTGAAGCCCCTGCACGCCCGGGTGCAGGCGGAACGCACCGGGGACCCCGTTGGCCTCCTTGATCGATTCGCCGCGGAGTACCGTGAGACGGGGGATCCAGGCGTGCTGCTGGAGGGCTGCATCGCCGCTGCGGACGCCGAGCAGTGGGCCTTCATCGCCGAGCGCAGCGAAGAGCTGGTGGAGCGCGTCGCCACCGCGGAGGCGGTCCGGCTGGCCGTGATCGCACACTTCAACGCCGGGGCGTTCGACAGCGCGCTCGCTCTCCTCGACGGACACCTGGACCTCTTCCGCCAGCGGAGGCTTCCGCCGGACCTGCGGAGGGTACGGGTGCGGGTGCAGGAGGCGCTCGGCGTCCTCCCAGCCGCGATCATGGAGGCCGAAGCGCTGGCCCGCGAGGAACCGACCAGCGAGAACCTCCTCGAGCTGGTCCGCGTGTACGCCTTCAAGGGCGACCTGCGGGGCGCGGTGTGGGTGGCGCGGCGCCTCAAGGACCGGGCGGACCTGTCACCCGCGGACGCCCTGCGGCTTGCCGCCACTCTTCACGTGGAGGACATGCCGCTGGCCCGCGACCTCTGGCGCCGCGCGGCAGGGAGCAGGCTCACCCCGGCCGCTGTCGAGCAAGCGGTCGATCTGGGCTTCCGTCTCGGGATGGATGCGGAGATGGGCGCCCTGCTGCGCCGCTTCTACGCGCAGGCCGAAAAGGGGGGCCGGTTCCGGGTGCTGCGATCGGTGCAGGATGCCCTGCCGGTGCTGCGGAAAGCGCAGGAGAGCAGGGCTCGCCGCGCCGAGTTCTACCGGAGCGGCACAGCTCCCATCCACCTGCTGGCCAGCATGGACCGGATCCCTCTCGTGGATCTCTATCACCGGCTCCTGTCCACCAACGGCCAGGAGCCCGCGCCCTTACGCCAGCCGCCGCTGCGCACCAGGCACGGCGGGCGGCCCGCCCCCGGTCTCTCGGAGGAGCGGGTGCAGTGGCGGCTCCACGCGGACGTGACGGCGATCCTCCTCTCCCAGCACCTCGGCGTGCTCGGCGCGGTGGAGCGGACCTTCGGCCCCATCAAGATCGCGGCCGAGCTGATCCCGAGCCTGGTGGAGATGCGGACCCGTCTGGCCCACCACCAGACCACCCAGGTGGAAGCCGCCCGAGTCCTGGACCGCGCTGCACGCAGCGGCCTCGTTGCCCCCGCCACGGACGATCCACTCCCGCAGCTTCTCGAGGAGGGCTGGCATGCGGAGACGGGTGCCGACTGGGCCGACCTCTGGCACCGCGCCGCCGCCGAGGACGCGCTCGTCTGCGACGATCTTCCGCTGTACCAGGGTGGGGACCTGAGCCGGCCGGTCGAGCTTCCGGAGGTGGTTCTCGCGCGGGTGGTCGAGCCCGTCGGCATCGCCAGCGCCCTGCTCGACTTGGAAGCCATCACGCAGGACGCACACTCGGCCGCTGTCGCACAGCTCCCTGAACCCGGCCACGCCGCCGGCACGGCGCGCCCCCTTCCTGGGCAGCGGATCCACTGTGCTCCCGGGGCCGCGGGCATCCTCGCGCAGATTGGAGTTCTGGAAGCCGCCTGCCGCGCGTTCCAGGTCATCGTGCCCCGCGAGGACCTGCAGGAGGCAAAGGCGCTGCTGCTCGCAACGGCCACGCGGGAAGCGGAGGACCGCTGGCTGGCGGAGCTGGTGCAGCGACTTTCCGAGGGGATAGACGCCGAAACCTACGAAGTGATCCGGGCCGTTCCGCCCGCACCGTCCTTCGACGCCGACGACGACGACGAAGAAGACGAGCCCGACGACCGGACGATGGCGAGCCTCCGGGCGCTGCTGCGCTTCGAGGCGCGGCCCGGGGACGTCGCCTGGTTCGACGACCGGTACATGACGGGCTTCCTCCACCGGGAGGGGTGCCCGATCGTGGACACGGTGGAGGTGCTTGCCGCCCTTGCAAGCGCCGGCGGCATCACACGCGCGGACTATTTCCACTACCTCCATCGCATGCGCGCCGAGAACGTCCGTCTTGTCGCGCCGTCTGGGGAAGAGCTCTCCTACCAGCTGCGCCGCGCCAGGGTCGATGGGGGCCAGCTCGTGGAAACGCCCGAGCTGAACGTCCTCCGCCGCTACGTCGCCGCTACGATCCTGGACGGCCGGACCCTCCAGCGGGCTTTCACCCCGGAGGGGTTCCCAGCAGAGCGTCACGAGCTCACGTACGTGCTCGCCCTTCAGAACGCGCTCGATGAAGCGCTGACCGGCCTCTGGGAGGACGAGAAGATGTCCGAGCCAGAGCGGCGCGCGCGCGGCGAGTGGCTGGTCCGGAGCCTGTTCCTGGACATAGGGAGCGGGCGCGGGGTGGTCGGCCTGCACGAGCCCCACGAGGACGACCGGTACCACCTCGCCCTCAGCCTGGCCGGCTTCGTGGTCCGCGGGCTGTTCATGGGGGGAGCATTCGCGACCGAGCCGGCTCCGGCCGTGCAGGGCTACCTAGAGTGGGTCACCGCCTTCCTGCTTCAGCCGCGGTTCGAGGCCGACCCGCTCCTCGCGTCGGCGGTGGCGCACGTACTCGGTCAGCAGATGCTGGACGTCGGACGCACCCTGCCGCCGGACGTCCGGGCTCTGCGAACGATCGCGCTGCAACGGCTTTTCGACCGCCTCCCGGCAGCGCTCCGGGACGTACTGGCGAAGGACGCGGAGTTCATGAAGGAAGCCGGAATCGTCGTCCGGGGAATCACCCAGGTAGCGGGCTTCGAGTTCTCGGCTCCCTCTTTCGCACGTGCCGTCGAGAAGGCCGCGAACGGCTCCTCCGCCCGGGTGGCACTCCTCAACGGCAAGGGGAGCGTGAGGGTTCTCCCCTCCCGCGACCCCACGGCCCGGCACGCGATCCAGCTTGGCCGCGGGCGCGAGCGGTGGACCGTCGTGTACGAGGACCCTGTCTTCAGCGTCATGCGCGATTCTGTCGCGGAGCGCACGGAGGCGCTCCGCGCCCTCCGCCGCTACTTCGTCGGTTCGGATGCCGAGTTCGAGCAGGCGGCCGCCCGGGTCGCCACCCTCTCCGATCCCTACCAGCGCGTGACCGAGGTGGAAGCGTGGCGCGCCACGAGCCCCGTCCACCATTACGAAACACTGACTTCCCGGATCTCCGGACACGATCCCACGATCCGAACCACGGAGCTCCGCCCAGCCGACCTCGACGCCTTCGTTCGAGCCCACGGCCTGACCACCGAGCTGGAATCGGGGGAGGCAATCACCGCCGCGTCCGGCGCGGCTGTCCGCAAGTGGATCGAATCCGAAGGGATCGGCGGCGCATTCCTCCGGGTCTGCGGCTTCCCCGTCCCGCTGCCGGAAAGCATCCTGGATGAGTTTGCGCGCGCAGGTCCGGGGGATCGGCGGCAGGTCGTGCGGGACCTCCTGCGCTCCACCGGCTCGCCCCTCGCGCGCATTCACCTCCTGCACCTGATGGCGAGCGCGCCCACGGAGTTTCGCCGGCTGAGCCGCTTCGTCGTACGATGCCTCCTGTCGGAACGGGGTGAGGTGGACTTCCGGGCCTTCGCTGCCATGCTGGACCACGCCGAGGCCGAGTTCACCGACCCTGCGACGGATTCATGGTCGCCCGCGCTGCGGCTGGCGATGGTCTGGTCCCACGCCTCCCGGCTTTTCGACGCGATGTGGCGGGCGAGGGCGAAGCTGGAGGTCGCACCCGAGATGTTCGAGCAGGCCCAGCGACGGGTTGTCGCACGGCTGTTCGCCCGGGATGCTGCCTACCGGGGGGATGCCGCCCACCCAAAGCGCCTAGGGCGTCCGTCCTTCCTGGTCACAGGGCTGGGATACGCCCTGCGAGCTGTCCCGGATCTGGCGAGGAGCATCGTCCCACCTGCGGCATTGATGGGGCTACTGGCCCCGGGCGAGGAGTCCAACCGGCAGGTAGACGTGGGCATCCTTCGAGATCCGTCGCTCGACAGGGACGCCCTCGGGTCGTTCCTGGCAGCCGACCGTGGTGCTGCAATCTACACGCTTACGGGCGACGCCACCGCGGACGAGCTCAGCGCTGCCGGGCGGCGGGCCTTCGCCGAGGAAGCCCTAGATGGGCTGGAGGAAAGTGTCAGCGCGGAAGGATGGGCACGCCTTCACTCCGTCGTGGGGGAAAACCCATTCTACCTGGAACTTCGCGGGCGGCTGGAGCGCCTTCTTCTCCAGATCGGTTTCGTCGAGCTCCATTCCTCCTCGCCGGAGGAAGTCCGGCTGCCCCTCCTCATAGCGTCCGTCCAGGCGGGGCACTGGGGCGGTCCGGAGCTCCGGGCGCACGTGGAGGACGCCCTCGCCGGAATCGCCGGGTCGTTGCCGACCGACGCCGGAGATACAGATGTCGAGATGGCAGCGAACATGCTGATGGACTTCACGCTCCGGCTGGCCTGGGGCCGGAGTGGCCCGAGGGAAACTGCCGGCGAGTTCGCCCGGGTTGCCCGCCGCCTGCTGGACCACTGTCCGCGGCTTGCCGCTCACTGGCGAGTCGCCGCCGAGCGCCTGTGGGCCGAAGTACCGGCTCCGTGCGCCTGGCCACTCGCGGAGCTTCTCGTTCGCGTGCGCGCTGAATAGATCCGGCTCTGGGAGCTCCGGTGTTGGGCAGGCACGGTGTCGCCCCGCACCGCCCCCGCCGCTGCCAGCCGTACGCCGGTCCCGGTCCGCGGCTATCCAGGATCCAAGAGATGGGGTCAGTGCTCCGAATACGGCCAGCGCAGACGAGTTATACCGCTGCCGCAGCAGGGCGACGGCATAGTCATGGGCCAGGTATGGAAGCCGGGGATCGTCCGCAGGATAGTGTAGGACCGCCTTGCGGGCGTGGCTCATCGCCGCGGTATGGTCTCCCTGATTCAGGCAGAGCCCCACGAGGTCGTGGTGGGCCTGTGCCGCCCTGCGCAGCCGGCCCGTCCTTGCGGCCTGGCGGGCTCCTTTCTCCAGGTATGGCCGGACGCGGTCGAAACTGCCGAGGCCATAGAGGAGCGAGACGTAGCCGATGAGCGCGCCCTCGGCCACGTCGCGGTTTCCGGCACGCGAGGCGAGGTGGGAGGCCCGCTCGTACCAGAGCGTCGTACGACCCTCCCACCCTGCCCTCCTGCAGGTGGATTCGGCGGTGTGGGCGCGCGCGGGATCCAGGGGCTCGGCCACGGCAACCCCTTCCGCAAAGCCGGTTGCCAGCTCGGTCATCGATTGCGCCCAGGTGTATACACAGTGGCTTGCGCAGGCGAGCCTGGAGCCGTCCAGCCTGTGCGGCAAGAACCGGAGAAGGTGGAAGCTGTCCACGCCCTCGGCGCGGTTCAGCCATGTCGGCAGGCAGTGGCGGCATGTGGCGCATTCAGCGCTTCCACACGACCGTGCCCATAACGCCGTTGGGGCACGGTCCGGCGCCCTTGGCAGCCGCAGGAACCGGAAACCGGATTATGAGCCGGTGTTTTCCCCCAATGAGAGCTGCTCCCGGATGTCTCTGAATTCGTCTCCCAGTGCCTCGAGCACGAGCAGGAGACTGCGCCGGATCGCAGGTTTGTCCTTCGCAGTAACTGACCCTGGCCTGACGCTCAGCGTGAGGCGCTCACCACCATCCTGTACCCGGAAGGTGTAGCCGACTCTTCTCCTCGCCCGGAGGAAGTCGCTTTCCGCATCCGCCGACACGCCCCCCAGCCACGGTGCGTGATGACCATGAACTGCTTTGAAGAGTACGGCCGCTCTCAGGTCCAGGGTCTCCTGACTGGCGGCCTTCTCGAGGGTCTCCAACCCGAGCGAAGCAAGCTGCGATTCAGATACCTGGCCCTTTTCCCATACCTCCGGGGTCAGGTTGAAGAGGATTCGCCGGCGTGAACTCGCTTTGCCCATGCTCCAGCTGGTCAGCGCGCGGATTTCCTTGAGGAGCACCGACTCCTGGAGGTCCAATCGATACTCCAGAAGCGGAATGAGTCCCCGGCTCTCGTCCCACACCGAAAGCCCGAGCCGGGCGGAGTTCTCCAGCACGGTGACCACCCGCGCCTGATCCTCCGTGACGGTACAGATGCGTACCGGAACCTCGGCGAGGCCGAGTCGGCGGGCTGCATCCCAGCGGCGCATACCAGCCAGAATCTCCAGTCCCGCCCCGGTCCGGCGCACCAGCAAGGGGTGCAGGATGCCCTGGCTGCGAATGCTCCCGTCCAACTCGGCGTCCGCCGCCGGATCCGCCGCCACCCGGACGGGCCACGGACACGGGAGGAGGCTCTCGGTCGGCACCATCGCATACTCACCGCCGCCCGAACGCCGGACTGGCTCGTCGGATGTCCCTGGCGCCGCTTCGGTTCGTTCTTGCGGGTGGTTCCCATCATCGAACATGTCCAACGTGTCGTCGCTGAGTTCCATCAGTCAGGCTCGGATGAAAGATGCGGGTGTCACTTGTACAGAGCGCGTAGGAGGCGCGGTGGATCACCTCCCCCTGTCTCTCGCGCCGCCGGCGACCGGCCGCCGCGATGGCGAGTCACACGCTCCGGTCGAGCGGGGCCTGTTATCCTCGCCGCGTCGAGCAGGAGACCGGAGGAAGCCGTTTCAAGCCTTGAAACGGCACGCCGGACCAGGCGATCAATCAGCGGTGAGCTGATCCAGGAAAAGGAGTCGCTGCTGCGTCTTCCCAACTGGAAGGCCGGGTTCGTGGCGGACCCGCTCCGGGGTCGCTTCCATTCCCCACCCCTGGTAGTGTTGGAGCGAGATCGCTACGTGGCCAAGCTGGTAGGGGATCGGACCCGATGTGAGGTTGCAGGGTGGCCATGGTGGGTCGGCAGCTCACGGGTTGATATCTATGGTATACCCCGCTGACCCAGGAGCAGCGCGCCCTGCCGGTTTCAACACGCGGGGACCTGAGCGAAGGAAGGCCCGATCCGGTGTCAGCCGAGCCCCAGCTCCCAATTTCCCGGCCGAGCCAACGCTATGGATCGCATGGCATTCGGGAAGTGGAGCTTGAGTCCTCGGATGAAGCTCGGTTCGAGTGCCAGGATTTCCGGCATTGCCTCCTGCACGAGGGCACGGCCGCTCGGAAAAGCCCTGAGTTGTTTCTCCACCCCTCCGAGGTCCCGCCGTACCTCCCCCAGCCGCTCTTCGCGCCTCCGCGCCTCCGCGTCCAGTTCCACCTTCTTCTCCAGAAACTCCCTGACGTGGACCAGCACGTCCGGAAGCAGAGCCCGAACTTCCTGGTCGTGTCCCCTCAGCGGGCGCTCGCCGAAGAGCGTTTTGCGCTTTCGTAGATCTCCCAACTCCTCGGGATCGACCCTCAGCCGGTCGAGCACGGCTGCGACGGCATCTCCCGGTGAAGTCGGGTGTCTCAGCGACTCGTCGGTGTAGAGGCGCTCGAGCGTGTCCAGTGCAGCGCCCCTGTCCGGGTAGAGTCCAGCCAGGTACGCGGCCATGGGGTGGCGATAACGGTTCAGTTCCAGGATGGTCCGTTCTGGTGTGTCGAGCTGCTGTACCTCCAGGCGTAGTGCGCTTTCGGTTCGCTCCAGCTCGCGGAGCTGCTCCAGACGGCCGAGGATCTGCTCCAGGGCTGCACTCGGTCCCGGCGCAGCGGCAAGCATTGGCTCCGCGCCGGATGTACCCGGCGGCGAGGCCACGACGGGCCGGGGCTGAGGAGCTTGCGGAGGGACGGACGGATTCCCGGCGTGCGGCGGCTCGACGAGCGGAGGCGCTTCCCCAGGGGCGGGATCCAGCATCAGCTCGGTCCGGTCGCGGGCGGGATCGTAGGACAGCCCTCTCAGCCGCTGCAGGCCCGGCCAGGTGTACGCCGCGCCGAGGCTGCTCCCGGAAACAGCGTGTACCTGTCCCTTCGTGTGCCACCCGTAGGAGATTCCGGAGATATGGCCGTTCCGCTCCGTTCGGAACCGGAGGGTGACGCCGCGGACGCTCAGCTGGCGGGCGAAGGCGGTTGCCGCGAGGCCCGGCCGAAGGACCGCATCGACACGGGCCCGAACCTCGTCCGTGACCCGCTCCTCGATCCTACCCTGGGCCTTCAACCTTTCGCGCCGCTGGACCTGATCCCTGTTCGGAGCCCTCACGCCCGGTCCCGGACCCGTGCGTACGAGGCCGTAGCGCTCCTCCAGCTCTGACAGGACCGTCCTGCCGATCCGTCCTTCCCACGAAGACTGGACCAATACCCCCGCGGCATCGATGCGCGAGGCGATGATCGAGTAGTGGCGTACGCCGCTGTCCCAGTGCTCCACGGCGACGTACGGAGCGTGCCCGTACCCCTGTCGGGCCAGGTACGTCTCGATCAGCTCTCTCCTCACCCTCGGAGTGAGCTTCTCCAGGTCGCTCGGGTGCGGGGCCAGGACGATGTGGACGGCGGGGCGCTCCACGTACGGGCGTGCGGCGATGAAGGCGCCGAACTCGTTCAGGAGATCCGCCACGGACTGGCTCGTCATGTTGCTCGCTACGATCTGCGGCTGTCCCTGCTCCTGACCCTCGCGCGCCGCCTTCCGCGGGTCCATCGCGTACTCAAGGGGACGACGAGGGCCACGGTGATAGCTCAGCCGGTGGATCATGGCTCCATCCCGATTAGCGCCCTGCGCAGCGCTACCACCTCGCTGCGCGTCTCGGTCAGGAGCCCCCAGAGGTGTCGTGCCACATCGGTGGGACGATTGAGCTCGTCTGGACGCACCACTTCGGCGAGGGACTCCAGCCCGCGTTCGAGCTGGTAGAGCCGGATGTACTCCTCGCGGTTGATCGACGGCACCAGGGGCGGGACAGGCGCCCGGTGGGTCGCGATCAGACGGAGGTAGTCGGCGGGCTCCCTCTCGCCCCGGTTGGCGTGAAACTGCTCCAGTTCGGCGGCGTTCAGGGAGACGGTGAATACGTGTTCGCGGCGCTCCCCCGCGAGCTTTCGGGGACGGCCACGCCGGCGCTTCCGGGGATGCTCGGCGGGGATGTTCGAGGACATGGTGGGTCGGTGACGCAGGGTGGGTGGGAAGCTCGACCGGGAATTTCGTCTGGTCGAAACACATCTTGCTGAGGATTCCGAAAGCTCCGGAAAAAATCAGCCCGGAAACTCTGACTCTCCCCTCTTCATTTGCTTACCCCGCAGCATGCGTCGCGGAGGGGATGGGGTCGATCCGGCATCCCCCGGAGCGACCGTTGCGTCGGCGGGGTGCCTGTTTCAAGGCTTGAAACGACGAGCCGGGCCGGAGATCCGACTGGCTTGAACAAGAACGGGCGACAGGGGGAGATCCCCAGCCGCCCGTTCCCTTACCCGCACCGTCTTCCTCCGCGTGCACGCTACCAACCCGTATTTCGCTACTCCTGCTCGCGTTCCGCGGGCTCGTCCCAGAACCCGTCGTACTGAGCAGCGTCGAGCAGAGCCGCGAAGCCGCCGGCGAGGTGCTCCGTCTCCACCCGGATCACCGGCGTTCCACTGCGGTGCGTCAGCTGGAGGAACCACATCCGCACCTCGGTCGACAGCGGCTGGACCACCAGCTTGTGGTAGTACTTGTGCTGCAGGTCGTCGACCAGCCGCATGCCCCAGAGATCCTCGCGCATCATGTCTCCCTTTCCCCTCCGGTTTGCGTCAGCGATGAGTGGTCCCCCTGATGCGGCCTTGATAGCCACAGCGCTTCAGCAGGCGATGCGCTCGGAATAGCGGAGGCGCGCGTCGAACGTCTCGCACCTCCATCGAGGGCGTGTGCCGCGGTACACCACCTCGTTCAGCCAGGCGAGCTCCTCGTCCGCCCGGTCTTCGGGCACGTCCAGATACCAGGAGCGCGGTCGCTCCCCCTCCCCGCTGCTCCAGCGGTATCCGCGCGCCTTGAGCGCGCGGCGGTGCTCGTACGCGCTGTCGACCGCCCAGATCCGGACCGTGCGCCGGCGGCAGGACTGGAGCAGGAGAGCCATTGGGCGCTCACCAGAAGGCAGCGGGGTGGCCAGGATGTGGATTCCCGCGAAGGCGTCCTCGTCGGCCCGGTGCCCCTGAAAGATTTCGCCCGCCAGCTTGAAGAGGATGAACTCCAGCTTCGCGGAGCCGATCCCGTGCGCCTCCCAGGAGACCTCGGCCCGGGAGCAGGCCCAAGGACAGTCCTGGAAGAGCGGGATCCGCCTCTCCAGGAAGGGCCGGTCGAAGCGCGCGTTGTGAGCGATCACCAGGCTGGTGGTGGCGAGCAGGGCGTTCACCCGCTCCTCGTCGAGACGCTTTCCGGCCACGGCCTCGTCCGTGATCCCGGTTAGCGCGGTGATCTCCGGGGGAATCGGGCGCCCCGGGTCTTCATAGCAGACCACCGCCTCACCGACGCTGAAGATCCGTCCGTCGGCGGGGGCGTACTCGAAGGGAGCCGCGCAGAGCTGGATGATGGCATCCCGCGCGGGATCGAGCCCGGTCGTCTCCACGTCGACGTACAGGGCGCGGAGAGTGGGCGTGCCGTCGTCCTCCGCGTACCGCGAGCGGCGCCCGAAGCGCGCCGCCACGTGGTACCGTCCGGTAGCTCGGAGCGTGTCCACGATCCGCTCCAGCGCGTCGTCCGGGCTCAGCACGCGTACGTCGTCCGACAAGAGGTAGAGCGGCCACGTTCGTGTCTCACCGGTCCGACGCCCCAGTCGGAGAGCGTGAGCACCACCTTCTCCTCTCCGTCCACCAGCTGCCGGAGTGCCCGGTCCAGTTCGGCCCGGGTCGGCAGCGCCCGCGCGGAGCGGATCCGGAGGACCCGCCATCCCGCCGTGATCAGCGCATCATCCCGCGCCGCGTCCTCCCCTTCCCTGCCGCCGTGCCAGTACCAGCAGTCGTACTCCACCGCGATTCGCACCTCGCCGAGGGTGAGGGCCACGTCGATGCGGTACCGGCCGACGGCTTCGTTCAGCGTGCCCTCCAGTTCCGTGCAGAGCCGCCGCTGCGCGCGCGAGACGAGTGCACCGTTCAGGCGGTCCGTGCAGGTGTGGCACCCGCTCCCCTGCTGGACGGAGTTGTAGCAGCTCTCCCACTCGTGTCCCTGCGGGCAGCGCCAGCGCGTCTTGATGGCGACGCTCCTGACCTCCGGCCCCAGCCATTCGAACCCGCGCTCGGCAGCGAGCGCGAGATACGCTTCGGGCGCGTGGCAGAGCTTCTCGGCTCTCGCCCCTGGCGCGCAGACCGGGCAGCGGCGCCCGGAGGCGATCTTGTGGTAGCTGGCGCGCCACCGGTGCCCTGCCCCACATTCCCACAGCGTCTTGGCGTTGGCGCTCGCCACCTGCGGCCCGCGCCAGTGGAAGCCGTTCGCTTCGGCCAGGTGACGGTATTCCTCGGGACCATGGCGATTGGCCCGTGACCGCTCGGCGTGCTGGTGCCGAGCGCAGGTCGGGCACCCGCGTCCCCAGTGGATCTTGCCGAAGCTGGCCAGCCACCGGTGCCCCTGCGGGCATTCCCAGCCCGTCTTCAGCCTGATGTTGCGGACCGGCGGGCCGTGCCAGACCAGGCCGCGCTCGGCCGCGAGTGTCCGGTACTCCTCTGGCTTGCGGCTCAGGGTCCGTGCGCGGCGTGCGACGCCGCATACCGGACAGGCGGTCCCGCGCTGCAGGCTGTTGTAGATGGCTCGCCACTCGTGCCCGCAGGTCCTGCACTGCCAGCAGGTGCGCGTGTTCGCGTTGCTGACCTCGGGTCCGAGCCACCTCGCGTCGCGCTGGCGGGCGAGGGCGTGGTAATGCGCAGGTGTACGCCGGCGGGCGGCGTTGCCGCGGCCGCGCAGGGACCGGGTTCGCCAGCCGAAGAGGTGGAGTTGTTGCGAAGAGGGGTTCCGCGCCATAGTCTGCCCGGGTTGCACAGCCTGCGGACTTCCGCGAGACACTACGATTTCTGATAGCTACGATAATTGTGTGCCACCTAGCCGTCAAGCCCCTCTCCGGCTTCACGTCCCCCAACCTACCGAGTCGTGATGGACCGTGAAGCACTCCGGCAGGTCCTCATGCTCGTCCTAGATGAGGGACCGTTCTCGATGCGCGACCTGGCCCAGGATGCGGGGGTCGGGTACGAGGCGCTCCGCTCATGGGCGGCTGGACGTCACGTCCCGGACCCGGAGACGGTGGGGCGGCTCGCCCGTGCGATCGAGGGGCGCTCGGAGCGTCTCCGCGAACTCGCAACGCAGTTGCGGAGCGTAACCGAGCCGAACCCACCCACATGACGAACCCGAAAGTCTGAATTGGAGCGGCCGATCCCATCGGCGAACCACTAGACCCGCAGCGGTGTTGCTCCTTCCGTGTGCCTCTCGTGTTGCACGACGCGGAGGGTGAAGAGTACAAGGTGCTCGTAAACGTGTGCTCACCGGCGAGCATTCTATGGCGCCTATGTGCTCGTGGAGCGCTGAGACTTCCGCTTCCGCCTTTTCGGCGGTGGACCCACATCAACAGCGGGATCGAGCAGGCCCAACTCCATGAACGACGAGTAGCCGGGCTGACCCACGACGACGTGGTCCATCAACACGATGTCCAGCAGCTCGCCTGCCCGCTGCAAATCCCGCGTGATCTCGATGTCCACCGTGCTGGGGGCGGAGTCGCCCGACGGGTGGTTGTGCGCCAGCACCAGGCTGGTCGCGTTGCAGAGCAGGGCAGCCTTGAATACCTCTCGCGGGTTGAAGACGCAGTAGTCCACCGTGCCCACCGCGATGGTGTGCAGGCCGATGAACCGGTTCTGCGAGTCGAGGAAGATGGCCACCACGTGCTCCCGGTCGGGATCGCCCACGTAGGCACGGAAGAGTTCCACGGCGAGGCTGGGGGTCGCGCAGATGCGCTGAGGGAAGGGTACGGATCCGTCGCGGACGAGCTGGATTTTGTAGATGGGAACGCGGGGCACGACGATTTTGCTCCTGAAGTGGCCGGCAGGAGGGGATGAGCCGGGTGGGAGGTATAGGGGGTGGGATGGATCTCGGCTCAGCAGTTGCGCGAGCCTCGGTTGCCGGATGCGAGTCGGCCGAAGCAGGAGTCTCCCGCTTCGGCCGATGCCATTTTTTCGGATTGGGTACAACGAATCTGTTGGTTCCGAGCTTGTTTTCTTTCGGGTTGGCGGTTTTCAGATCAGTAGTTGCATCTCTCTCGTACTTTTTTCTTCTTTTTCGCAGTCCCGATTTCGACATCCGGCGGTGAGGCTTTCCGGTGACAGCCTCACTCCCGTCTCATTCGTCGCCTCGGCGCGACCTCACCCCGGTCCATTCGATCGGCCATCTCCTCGAACTCGTGTGCAAGGCGTTCCATCGCCTCCGCACGTGCGTGTAGATCCAGGGCAACTTCACGGAGCTTGCTCGACTTCGGCCGCCGTCGTCCGGTCGCCCACTGGGCGAGGGCGTAGCTGGTCCAGACGGGGCTGTCACGCAGAACCACGTACAGTGGCGACGAGAGCGCCTGTTTCGCCCGTAGGAACAGCGCCGCCACTGGATCCAGCTCATCCCTCATCCCTGCCCTCCCCTATCCTTTCCGTTTTCATCCTCGCCTCGACTTCCGACGCTCGCGTGTGGTGGAGCACTCTTCTACCCCACTGTTGGCCGCAAGTGACTCAGATGCCGTGTCGATTACCCTTCGGGGTAGGCTCCGTAGAGAGCGAGCGTCACAGGTCGAGTGAGCACCGAGGCCACTCAGCCATTCCGCTCGGAGTCTGCGGCGAACAGGCGAGATGGCCCGCGAAGCGAGCGCAAACCGAATCCCGGAAGGGGCTGCGGAGACGCAGCCCTCCGGGGGAGGTCTGCCCGCTCATCTCGCGCGACTCGTCAACCCGAAGGTATTCGAGATGCGGCGCCAGCAGATCCTGAGCAAGGTGGCAGACACAGTGGTCGAATCAGACCGTCGGCGCCGGTATATTGAAACGATCGTCGATCACCTGAGGGAGGAGCTGGAGTGTGCCTGAGCACAGCAACTGGCGTCAGCGATTGGCGCAGGCCGGCGGCATCCTGCCGCAACGGATCCGGGCCACCCGGAAAAGCTCCCGCGAGGAGACGAAGCAGGTCCATTCCCACGATCAGCAGATGGCGGAGATGAACGCCAAGTGGGGGGAGATCGATCAGACCTGGTGGTGGAAGGAGAGCCGGAGCGGGACGACGTTCGACCGGCCGGGATTCCAGGATCTGCTCGACTTCTGCAGGGCGAATCCCCGGGACCGCGCTGATCCCGGCCGGGTCGAGTGGTTCGCACCGTCGCGGTTCGGCCGGAGCCTCGACGATCGGGGTGAGCCGGACATCCTCAAGTTCATGCACACGTACTTCGAGTTCGAGCAGAGCGGATGGCAGTTGCACTTCGTTACCCTGCCGCGGCTTGGCGACGGGCTCGCTGATGTGATCAATCTCGCCGTGTACGCGTACGCGGACGCCATCTACTCCAAGAATCTCTCCATCCACGCCAGGCGCGGACGGCGACAGGAGGGGGAAAAGGGGTGGTGGGTCAACGGACAGGCTCCGTGGGGGACGAAGCGGTACGACACGAGAGAGCGGCGGATCCTGGAGCCGGGTGAGAATTCCTCATCCGGATCCGGGGGGACGATCCTGGTCGAGGACCCCGCGGTGCTTTCGTACTGGGGGGCAGGGGCGCAGAGCTTCCTGGCAGGAGCATCCTTCAAGGGAGTCGGTGAGCAGTTGTACGAGAAAGGGCTCCGCGGCCCCCAGGGTGGGGCGCTCGGGCACAAGCACATCAAGAACTTCTTGACGAACCGGCACCTGACCGGTGAGGTGATGACACGTGACGCCGAAGGGCACGCGGTCTGGAGCAAGGCCCAGTGGGAGCCGCTCGTCGATGTCGAACTCTTCCGGAAGGTTTTGGAGGAGGTGGCGCGACGGGAGGGTCTGCCCCGCAACAAGAAGCGGACGTCCAAGGGCTCCTTCATCGTCCGGCCGGTCTGCGCGCACTGCGGGATCGAATACCACGGGGGCCGCAGCCGGAAGGACCAGGGGAACGAGCGCACCTACGTGCACCCCACGCCCCACAAGGCCCTGCATCCGGAAGTCTACGAGGCCTACGTTCAGCACGGCTGTCGCGCATGGACAGTGACCGCCCAGGACATCGAGACCGCGATCAAGGACCTGATCCTCACGCAGCGGGCGTCCACGACCTACGAGGCCGAGGTCCGCGCCCTGCTCATGGAGAAGGAGCAGTTCCAGCAGAGCGCCGGCAGCGCCATCCGTGAGGCGGAGGAGCGCATCGCGAGCGCGGAAGCGGAGTACAAGAACCAGGTCAAACTTGTGGCCAAGGCGCAGGCGCGAGGGCTGCCGGACGAGCCGTTCTTCGACGAGATGGTGAGGATTCAGCAGCAGGTCGCCGCCGCCCGTGCGGATCTGGAGCAGGCAGAAGAGTTCGCCCGCTCTCGTGAGCTGGCGTGGGAGAGGCTCGAGAAGGTCATCGACGAGTCCAGGAACCTTGCTGAAACGTGGGACCGGGTCGGCCTCGGCGAGCGGCGGATCCTGCTCGATTGGTGGGTCCTCGACGTCATGATCGTCGTCGAGCCGATCCCCGGAATGAGGAGGGCCAACCACAAGAGCGCCGTCGTCACTCTCCGGAGTGCGCCCGATGCCCCCAGGCACTTCGCGTTTGGCCGTCAGCTGGAGAGCGCGAGCGACAGCTCCTCGCGCACCCACTCGTCCTCCTCGACGAACAGCCGCGACGTCAGCGCCTCGCCGATCTGCGACACTACTTCCGGCGGACACCCTTCCCTGGACGCGATCCGCCCCAGCGCCCACGCCGCGTGCCCGCGGACGAGCGGCTCAGCGTCGGAGAGCGACTCCGCCAGTACGGGTACCGCCTCGGGGGAGCCCCAGTTGCCCAGCGCGACCGCCACGTTCCGCAGCAGCCCCCGTCGCTTGGTGCGCTTCACCGGCGAGCCCTTGAACCTGCGCGAGAACTCCTCCTGCGACAGCGACATGAGCTCCACGAGCCTGGCGCCATGGACCCCTTCCCTGGGCCAGAACGCGGTCTCGTCCGTCACGGTCGAGAACTTACGGGAAAATGGGCAGACCTCCTGGCAGATGTCGCACCCGTAGACCCGGTTGCCGATCAGCGGCCGCAACTCCCGCGGGATCGGCCCGCGCTGCTCGATGGTCAGGTACGAGATGCACCGCCGCGCGTCCATCACCGGCGCGCCCGCTTCGTCGCGCCCCAGCAGCGCCCCCGTGGGACACGCGTCCACGCAGCGCGAGCACCTCCCGCACCGGTCCGCCGCGAAGGGGGCGTCGTACGCCAGCTCCACGTCCAGCAGCACCACGCCCAGGAAGCAGTACGACCCGCGCCCCGGCCGCACCAGCATGGTGTTCCGCCCCGCCCACCCCAGCCCCGCCCGCTGCGCCAGCTCCCGCTCCAGCACCGCGCCCGTGTCCACGTACGCCCGCCCGCTCACCGGCACCAGTTCCGCCGAGATCCACTCCTGCAGCGCGATCAACCGCTCCTTCATCAGCTCGTGGTAGTCCTCGCCCCGCGCATACCGGGCGAAGACGGCGCGCGACGGATCGGCCGACGAGGGCGCCGCCGCGTCCTCTGGAGGAAAGTAGTTCAGCGCCACCACCACGGCCGACCTCGCCCCCGGCACCAGCACGGCCGGGTCCCGCCGCTTGGCGACCGCGTCCTCGCGCGCCAGGTACCCCATCTCCCCGTGCATCCCCGCCGCCAGCCAGCGCTCGTACGCGCCGCCGTGCGCGCTGGGGCCCACGGGCGCGATCCCCACGCCGTCGAAGCCCAGGGCCAGGGCGCGCGCGCGGATCCGCTCGGAAAGCGAGGACGGGGAGAGGGTGGCGGTGGACATGGCGCCCTGTACCCCGCGCGGCGGGGCCCGTGCCGCGCTTGACGCAACCCTCGCCGCCGCGTCTATTTCGGGCTCCACACGAGCCAGGAGCGGAGATGGCCGACGAGAGCAAGCTGGAGGAGTTCCGCCGCTTCCGGGAGCGCATGAACGAGCGCATCCTGGAAGCCGGCAACCTGGAGATCAAGCGCTTCTTCGCGCTCGACTCGCGCACCTACGAGCCCGGCGCGCTGGACGCGAAGACCAAGGAGCTGCTGGGGCTGGTCGCCTCCATGGTCCTCCGCTGCGACGACTGCGTCACCTACCACATGGTCCGCTGCAAGGAGGAGGGCGTTTCCGACGAGGAGTTCTTCGAGACCTTTTCGGTGGGGCTGGTGGTGGGCGGGTCCATCGTCATCCCGCACCTGCGCCGGGCCGTGGACACGCTGGACACCCTGAACGCGCAGGGGACCCCGCGCCTGGACGAGGGGAGCGCCGAATGAGCACCGTCCCGCACCCGGAGCTGGAGAAGTGGAGGGCCGAGTTCCCCATCCTCCAGACCCGCACCTACCTGAACTCCTGCTCCCTGGGCGCCCTGTCGCGGCGCTCCATGGGCTACCTGGGCGAGTACCAGGCGCTCTGGAACACCATGGGCGCCTCCGCCTGGTACGAGCTGTGGATGGGCCGCATCGGCGACCTGCGCGGCAGGGTGGCCGAGTTCTGGAACGCCCGCGAGTCCGAGGTGGCCTTCTCGCCCAGCGTCTCCGCCGCGCTCTCCTCCGTGGCCTCCGCCGTGGACTACGGCACGCGCAGCCGCGTGGTGGTGGCCGAGGGCGACTTCCCCACCCTGGTCTACCAGTGGCTGGCGAAGCCCGGGGTGGAGGTGGTGGTGGTCCCCAGCGACGACGGCATCGGCGTGTCGCCCGAGCGCTGGGCCGAGTACGTGGACGAGCGCACCGCCCTGGTGGCGACCAGCCACGTGTTCTACGGCACGGGCTACGTGCAGGACCTGCCGGCCATCGCCAAGGTGGCGCACGACGCCGGGGCGCTGTTCCTGGTGGACGGCTACCAGGCCGTGGGGCAGGTGCCGGTGGACCCGCGGGCCAGCGGCGCCGACGTGTACGTGGCCGGGCCGCTCAAGTGGCTGCTGGGGGGGCCGGGGCTCGCCTTCCTGTGGGTGCGCGAGGAGCGCATCCCCGAGCTGGTCCCCACCGTGGTCTCCTGGTTCGGGGCCGAGGACCAGTTCTCCTTCCGCACGGACGAGTACCGCCCCCGCTCCGACGCGGGCCGCTTCTCCCTGGGCACCCCCGCGGTCCCCACCGTCTACACGGCGCTGGGGGGGATGGAGATCATCCTGGAGGTGGGGATGGAGCGCATCCACCGCCGCATCGACGCGCTCACCGAGGACCTGGTGGGACGGCTGCGCGACGCCGGGCTCCCGCCGCGCGTGGCCGCGGCGCGGGAGCGGCGCTCCGGGATCGTGACGGTGCGCGTCCCCGACTCCGCCGCGACGGTGGCGGCGCTCGCCGAGCGGGGGATCATCGTCGACAAGCGCGGCGAGTACGTGCGCATCTCCCCGCACTTCTACAACACCGTCGAAGAGAACGAAATGGTGGTCGCCGCGCTGCGCTGATCCGCCCCGAAAAGCCGGGCGAGCCCCCCTCGCCCGGCGTTTTCGTTCCCGTTCGGGACCAAACCGGGTTCCCGTTCGGGAACAGGACGACAGGACGCCCCTCCACCTCTCCCCGCAAGACACCGCGCCGCAACGCCTTACGCCGCGGTTGCCCGCATCCCCCGAAAACGTAAACTATCTCGACACCGAACGGCGCCCAGACACGGAGGCTCCCGTCGGTACGCGGGCCTCCGCTGAAGGTCCTGAACCAGTCCGAGTCCAAAGCAGGTCAACCCACCCCTCGTAAGGAGATCACCCCATGAAGAAGTCCGCCCTGGTCCTCGCCGCCGCCGCCTGCCTCGCCGTCCCCGCCATGGCCTCGGCCCAGGTGAACGGGTCCATCAGCGCGAGCGCCGACATCCCGACCGTCCTGAACTTCGGCACCTCCAGCGCGCTCTCGTTCGGCTCCATCACCCCGGGGTCGGCCGCCACGGGCTCGGGCTACATCGCGCTGAACCGCAACGTCGGCGTGGTCTTCACCCTGCCGGACGCCGGCAACACCGGCCGCCTCACCCGCAGCGGCGGCACCGAGACCATCCAGCCGGCCTTCACCTGCGGCGTGGGCTCCACCACCTCCACCATCGTCAGCGCGTTCAGCAGCTGCCTTCCGGCCACGGCCAGCACGGCGGTCCTGACGCTCACCGCGCCGACCACGGTGATCACCGAGTACGTGATCTTCAACGGCTCGCTCACCGGCACGCAGACCAACGCGATCCCCGGCACCTACAGCGGGACCATCCGGATCACCGCGACCGCGAACTGAGCCGCGTCCCGGGGAGAGGGCGAGGATGAGCCGTCGGATCTCGAGCGCGCTGATCCTCGCCCTCTTCTTTTGCCTGGCGGCGGGAGGGGCGCGGGCCCAGGCGTCGGGCGGGCTGGAGGCGGTCCCCACGCAGGGGCTCGCCTTCGGGTCGCTCCTCCCGGGGGTGGAGGAGACGGTGCAGACGGGCGACGGCGCCCGCCGCGCCGAGGTGGTGCTCCGGGGAGAGGGGTGGGTGGACCTCTCCTTCATGCTCCCCCAGGCGATGGTGTCCCCCTCGGGGGCGCGGATCCCGCTCCGCTTCGGGGCCCGCGACGCCGCCCTCCTCCGCAACTCGTCCTCCGGCACGGTTCCGCTGAACCCGCTGGAGACCAACCGCCTCAAGCTGAACGCCAACCAGGGCGCGATGCGGATCCTGCTGGGGGGCACCGCGCTCCCGGCGCAGGACCAGCCCGCCGGGAGGTACACGGCGACCATCGTGATCGTCGCCGCGCCCCCGGGAACCTGACGGCCCCGCCGCCGGTACCGAGCACCTCCCGCGCACCGCAGACATCTTGAAGTACCAGGAGCATGACAAGGCAATGAGCGGCTTCCCCTTCCCCCGTCCAGGTCTCCGGCGCGTCGCGCTGCTCGTGGCGCTGCTGCTCGCCGGCTTCGCGACGCGGGCGGCGGCGGTCACCGTCAGCCCCTCGGCCCTGTTCATCGACTCCCGCTCCCGCACCGGCACCCTCACGCTGTACAACGGCGGCACCCTCCCCGAGGAGGTGGAGGTGTCCTTCGCCTTCGGCTACCCCGTCTCCGACTCCGCCGGCACCATCAACGTGGAGCTGCGCGACAGCGCCGCCGCCGGCGAGCCCTCCATCGTCCCCTGGCTGCGCGCCTTCCCGCGGCGGCTGGTGCTGCAGCCCGGCCAGCGGCAGGTGCTGCGCGTGCTGGTGCAGCCCCCCGCGGACCTCGCCGAGGGCGAGTACTGGGGCCGGGTGCTGGTGCGCGCCCGCGGCGGCCAGCCGCCCATCGAGCAGACCAACGGCGACGTGCGGGTGCAGCTCAACGTGGAAACGGTCATCGCCACCGCGCTGATGTTCCGCAAGGGAGCGGTGGAGACCGGGATCGCGGTGAGCGACGCCCGGGCCGAGACCACCCCCGAGGGGGTGCAGCTCACGGTGGACGTGGCGCGCCAGGGGACGGCGGCGTATCTTGGACGCGTCCGCGCGCAGCTGGTCGCGCCGGACGGCCGCGTGCAGGGCGAGGTGGAGGACGCCGTGGCGGTGTACCGCACGCTGCGGCGCCGCTTCCTGTTCCCCGCCCCGGCCGGCGGGCTCCGCCCCGGATACACCGTCCGCTACACCTTCGACACCGAGCGTCCCGACCTCCCCTCGTCCGGTCCCGTGCGCGCCGCCCCCGTGGCCGGCGCCGTGGCCGTCCGCTAGGACCGCGCATGCGCCTCCGCCGCCCCCTCGCGCTCCTGGCCGCCGCGCTGGGCCTCGCCGGGCCCGCCGCCGCGCAGGCGCCGGAGCCCCAGGCCACGGGGAGCCTGATCGTCTCGGCCACCATCCTGGAGGCGCCGATCGTCGGGACGGGGGTGAACCCGCTCACCTTCGGGTCCATCGCGCCGGGCACCGCCTCCGTGACCGTGCTCCCGCGCACCCCGGCCGGCGGCGAGTGGCGGCTCTCCGGCGTCCGCAACCGGAGGTCCGTCTCCATCACCTTCACCCTCCCCACGGCCCTCGCCGGCCCGGGCGGGGCCACCATCCCGCTCTCCTTCAACGGAAACTACGCGGGGCTCTGCGAAATCGACGACAACGGGCAGTGCATCCTCGCTTCCTACGTCACCTGGAACCCGGTCGCCACACCGACGTTCGACGACGCCCCGGAGCGCTACTCTCCGGGGCGGAAGCGGTATGCGTACGACACCTACTCGCTCTACATCGGCGGACAGGCGCTCCCCCCCGTCACCCCGCGGGCGGGCTCGTACACCGGCACCATCGGGCTGACGCTGGTCGTGAACTGACGGCCGCGCCGTCCCGCGCGCGCGCCCTCCCCCGGCGCGCCGCCCCGCTCCTCCTCCTCTTCGTCCTCGCCTCGCTCCTCCCGGCCCTCACCCGGGCCCACGCGCAGGAAGCCCCCCCCGGCTACGAGCCCGGAATCTACGAGGTGGCCGCCGCCGGCCTCCCGCCGGTGAGCGTTCCCGCGCTGCTCACCCCCGCGGGCAAGGTCCTGGTTCCCCTGTCGGCCGTGCTGGAGCTCGTCGGCGCCCCCTTCGAGCTGGACGCCGCCGCCGGCCGCGCCTCCGTGGCGCGCCCCCGCGGCCAGGGGACCGCACGCCTGGACGTGGGCGCGCGCACCGTGCAGGCCGGGCGCCGCTCCGAGCTGGGCCCGGACGACGCCGTGGCGAGCGGAGGCGACCTCTACGCCTCCGCGTCCGCCATCGCGCTCCTGCTGGAGGCGCAGGCCGAGGTGGACGAGGCCGCGCTCCGCCTGGTCCTCTCCCGCGAGCCGCCCTTCCCGCGGCAGGAGCGGCTGTCCATCCAGGAGCGGCGCGAGCGCGAGCTCCTGCTGGGCCGGGGCGGCGGCGCCCCGGAGAGAGCGGCGTCCGTCCCCTTCCGGCCCCGCAGCGGCGGCGGCGTGCTGGAGTGGGGCGTGTCCTCGCTCTTCCCGGACCCGGTCCTTCCCTCGCACGCGTACGGCCGGCTGGGGGTGGGCGTGCTGGGCGGGATGCTCCAGGTGGGCGCCAGCGTCAACGCGCGCGATCCCGGCGACCCCGCCGTGGGCGAGCTCACCGGGAGCTTCCTGCGCGTCTTCCCGGAATCTCCCCTGCTGCGGCAATTCCGCGTGGGCGACATCGTCACCGAGGGGCTGCGCGCCCGCTCCGTCCGCGGCTTCAGCGTCACCAACGCCCCCTTCGCCCGCGACGCGCTCTTCGGCGAGGCGGTGTTCGCGCCGCAGCTCCCCCCCGGCTGGGAGTACGAGCTGTACCAGAACGGGCGCCTCCTGGGCTTCTCCGACGCCTCCACCGCGAACCCGCTCTCCGTCCCCCTCCAGTACGGGAGCACCCCCGTGCAGGTGAGGCTGTACGGCCCCGCCGGCGAGCGGGTGGAGTCCGAGGTGGTCTACCTGGTCCCCGTGCTCCAGATCCCCGCCGGCCGCTGGCAGTACGCCGCGGGCGCCGGGGCGTGCCCGGACCGCACCGAGTGCGAGTCGGTGGGCTACCTGGACCTGCGCCACGGCGTCACGGGGTGGCTGACGGTGCTGGGCGGCACCGAGCGCCTGGCGGACACCGCCGGCGTGGAGCTGCGCCCGTACGGCGGCGCCAGCATCATCCCCGCCCCCGCCTGGGTGGCCGAGGTTCAGGGGATGGTCCGCTCCTTCGCGCGCGCCTCGCTCCAGAACTACGGCTCAGGGCGGGTGTCCGGCGGCGCCAGCGGCGGCGTCACCTACCCCGGCTCGGGGACGGTGTCGTTCCTCCCCACCACGGGGCCGCGCTGGCACCTGGACACCACCCTCCGCCTGCGCCTGGGCGGGGTGCCGGCGGTGAACCGCTCCCTGGACCTCACCGGGCGCGTGGAGAGCCCGCTGGAGGGCTCGGTGGACCGCTGGCGGCTGGGCGCCGCCACCGGGGTGGGGCGGCTGCTGCTGGAGACCGCCTACGAGTCCAACCCCACCGCCTCCGGCGACGCGCTCTTCCTGCGCGCCACCGCCGCCGTCACCCGCGGCGTGCCGCGCTGGCTGGCCGCCCCGGTGGTCTCCGGGTCGGCCGGGGTCGGCGCCTCCGGGCTCAAGCAGTGGGAGGTGAGCACCACCCTCCAGCCCGCCCGCACCATCCTCAGCGTGACGCTGCGCGGCCACGAGGATACCTCCCCCTCCCTGGTCGTGGGCTCCACGGTGCGCCTGGGCTTCGGGCGGGCGCAGGCCCGCGGGGCCACCCGCAACGGGCGGATGGAGGGCGGCTTCTCGGTGGACGGCGCCACCGCCTTCGGGCGCGGTGGGGGGCTGACGCCGCTCCCCTACGGCGGGCTGGGGCTGGCCGGCGTCGCCGGCGGCGTGTTCGAGGACGACGACGGGGACGGGGTGCGCGACCCCGGGGAGCGCCCCGTCCCCGGCGTCTACGTGTCGGTGGGCGGACTGCGCACCCGCACCGGCGGCGACGGGCGCTACGCCACCTGGTCGGTGCTCCCCTACGAGGTGGTGCAGGTGCGCGTGGACACCACCACCCTCCCCGACCCCTCCTGGGTGCCGTCCGTCCCTTCCGCGCTGCTGCGCCCGTCGCCGCACGTGTACACGGGCGTGAGCTTCCCCCTGGTGAGGACGCGCGAGCTCGCCGGGCTGCTGCTGGCCGGCGACGACGTGCCCACCGTGGGCGGGGTGACGGTGGAGATCCGGTCGCTGGCGACGGGCGCCGTGCAGCGCGTGCCCACCTTCAGCGACGGCGAGTACTACGTGGGCCGCCTGCGTCCCGGCGAGTACGAGGTGCGCGTGGCGGCGTCGTCGCTCCAGGCGCTCGGGGCGCGCGCGGAGCCGGAGGCGGTGCGCTTCTCCGTGCCTTCCGCCGGCGACGAGATCCTCGTCGAGGCGCCGCCCATCCAGGTTCTCAAGTCCGGCAGCTGACCTTGTAACTGCTTACTGCCGATTCGGGCGTGCCCCGGCTGACGCCGGGTCGGGCTGCGGCTCCGTAGAGCAGCAAACTACGCTGCGTAACGGAGTCGAGCCCCGGCGGAAACAGCCCCGCCGGGTCTCGCCCCTTCGGGCCGGCATCCCTCACGCAACTGCCGACGTAGCCGCAAGATCCAGCAGTTGCCCCCTCTCCCAGGATTGGGAGAGGGTGGCGGCTCTAAGGCCGCCGGGTGAGGGCTTCCCGGGAGGCGAGATCGGTGCGCGGTGGCAGGCCCCCTCCCCCGCAAGCGGGAGAGGGGGAGAACGGCACGGCGCAGGGCAGACTCTCGGGTCGAAAACGGACAGCGGCACCGGCGATTGCGCCGGTGCCGCTGTCCATTTTCTTGCCGTTTTTCCTAACCCGCTCGGATTTCCGCACTTACGTGGGCGCGTGAAATCCGCTGTCGGATTTCCGGACACTGCCGGCAGCCCGGAGGCGCCGTGTAAACGATTGCAGTATAGAGACTTGGCAGCCTCGCTGAAACGGCCTGCCTCTCGCGTTGAGCGGGGGCGCAGGCGATCTCACTTTCAGCGGAGGCTCCATGCTGCGCAGCGCGCTCACCACACTGGTCATCCTTCTCGCGGCGGCGGGCGGCCTCGCCGCGCAGACCGGCGAGATCGGGGTGTCGCTGACCATCGTGGAGCCGGTGGCGTTCTCCGCCGCGCCGCGGGCGCCCTCCACCGTGCGGCACCAGGCCGGCAAGTTCGTGGAAGTGTCCATGCCGCTGGAGCTGTCGGGGAGCGCCAGCCAGATCGTGTCTGTGGCGGGTGCGCCGGGCGCGGCGGGCTCCCCGGGGTTCCGGGTGCGCGCGGCGGGCGGCGCCTTCGAGCCCCTCGCCGCCGGCCACGCCGTGGCGCTGGGAACCAGCGGCAAGGTGGGCCGCTCGGCCCCCGCGCAGGCGGTCTACCGCCTGGACCTCGACGGCAAACCCGCCCCCCGCGACCTCCGCCTCACCGTAAGCTACGTCATCGCCCCCGACGCCTGAGCCCGGCGCGCCGTCGCCGGACGACAAGACCCGGCCCCCTCTCCCACGCAGGGAGAGGGGGCCGAGTCGTCGTTGCCGTCGCCGTTCTCCCCCTCCCCCGCTTGCGGGGGAGGGGGCCTGTCACCGCGCGCCGATCCCTGCCCCCCGGGAAGCCCTCCCCCAGAAGTGGGGGAGGGTGGCGAGCCTCAAGCGAGCCGGGTGGGGGCCCCAGCGGACGCCAGCACCAGCCCCGCGTG
>JBFMFL010000199.1:0-12938 GCA_040752145.1 Gemmatimonadota bacterium | reverse complement strand
CGTGTCCGGAATTCTTCACGTTCTTGACCCTTGGGAGAAAGGACGTGATGCCTTCCCCCCGGGGCGCACAAGTTTCGCACTCCCCCAAAACCCGAGTTGTCAAAACACTCGCGAGCCCTTGACTCGCCTCAGGACGACCCAGCCGGTTTCACCCGGCTCGTCGTGGCGGCCCGCCTTTCAGCGAGCCCTTCAATCTAACCCCTCACTGCCCGCCCGTCAACCCCTCGCCCGAACTTCTTTTTCCGCCTTCCGCCCGGCGGAGCCGCCGGGCAAGTTCTTCAATCTACACCACTTAGATCGGTTCGTCAAGAGGTCGAACTTCGGCTTTCGCCTGCCGCCAACCGCCCTGCTTCCGTCCGAAGTGGAGCCCTAAAGGATAACCCTCTCAGACCACCCCGTCAACCCCTCGCGATTCGTCGTGACCGGCTTGTTTCGCGAAGGGCACATATGATAAACGGGTCCACACCGGTCGTCAAGGGTCTTGTTCCTGCCCTTCCGGTTTCGACCTCGTCAGAAGCCACAAGCCCCCGCGGCTCCGTGCCGCGAGGGCTTGCGAAAGGGTGAGCGAGGGGACTCGAACCCCCGACCTCCAGGGCCACAACCTGGCGCTCTAACCGACTGAGCTACGCCCACCATGTGCGGAGAATTCTCCGCAGATACCGCCGTTTTGTCAAGCACCGGGGACCGGGTCCGCCGATGTGGAGCCGCGAGCGCGCCAGATAGGACTCGAACCTATGACCTACGGCTTAGAAGGCCGTTGCTCTATCCAGCTGAGCTACTGGCGCCCACTACCGGCAGGTCGGGGCGCCCGGATTCGAACCGGGGACCTCCTGCTCCCAAAGCAGGCGCGCTAACCGGACTGCGCCACGCCCCGATCAAGACCGAAAATCTACCGGTTTGCTGGAGGAACGTCAAGTGCGCGCGCCAGCCATTCGCCCGCCGCGCGCACCGCCTTGCCCCGGTGGCTGAGCCGGTCCTTGTCCGCCGCGGGCAGCTCGCCGAAGGTGGCGCCCGCCTCCGGGACGAGGAACAGGGGATCGTAGCCGAACCCCCCGGAGCCCCGGGGTGCGTCCAAGATCACGCCCTCGCAGGTGCCGATGAAGACTCGCTCGCGGCCGTCCGGGAGCACCAGGGCCGCGGCGCACACGTATCGTCCCGTCCGCTCCTCGTGGGGCACGCCGGCGAGCCGGTCCAGGAGCAGGGCGTTGTTGGCGCGGTCCAGCTCGACGCCGCGAAGGTCGGTGCGGCCGGAGAAGCGCTTGGAGCGGACCCCCGGGGCGCCGTCCAGGGCGTCCACGCACAGGCCGGAGTCGTCGGCGAGGACGGGGAGCGGGCTGCGGGCCGCGAACCAGCGCGACTTCGCCAGGGCGTTCTCCTCGAAGCTGTCGAACGCCTCGATCGCGTCCTCGTCCGGGCTCTCCGGGATCCCGGCCTCGCGCAGGTCGATGACCTCCAGCCCGGCGTGCGCGGCCAGGATCTGCCGGATCTCCCGGAGCTTGTCGGCGCTGCGGGTGGCGGCGAGCAGGCGCGTCACCGGGAGACGGCCTCGCGCTGCATGCGGCACAGCTCGCGGATGCCGGCCGTGGTGAGCTCCACCAGCGACCCGAGCTGCGCCGCGTTGAAGGGCGCGCGCTCGCCGGTGCCCTGCATCTCGATGAGCCCCCCGGACTCCAGCGCCACCACGTTGAAGTCCACGTCGGCGCGGGAGTCCTCGGAGTAGTCGAGGTCGAGGATCACGTGCCCGTCCACGATTCCGGCGCTCAGCGCGGCCACGAACTCCCGGAACGGGGTCGGGGCGCCGGTGCGGTCCGCGATCCAGCGGCAGGCGTCGTACAGGGCGACGGCGCCGCCGGTGACGGAGGCGGTGCGGGTGCCGCCGTCGGCCTGGAGCACGTCGCAGTCCACGGTGACGGTCCACTCGCCCATGGCGGCCATGTCCACGCAGGCGCGCAGGCTGCGGCCGATCAGCCGCTGGATCTCCTGGGTGCGCCCGCCCACCTGGCCGCGCTCGCGCCGCCCGCGGGTGTGCGTGGCGCGGGGGAGCATGGAGTACTCGCCCGTGACCCACCCCTCTCCCCTGCCCTTGCGCCACGGCGGCACGCCGGCCTCCACGGAGGCGGTGCACAGGACGCGGGTCTCGCCGAAGGCGACCAGGCACGACCCCTCGGCGTAGCGGGCGACGCCCCGCTCCAGGGTGACGGGGCGCATGCGGCCCGCCTCGCGTCCGTCCTGCCGGGTGGGTGCTTCAGCCATGGGACGATTCTCTTCCGCGCTGGAGGATGGAGGTGGTGGACCGGCCGGGGACGAGCGGGGCGACGACCACCTCGCCGCCGGCGGCGGTGACTTCCTGCGCGCCGACGATCTCCTCCAGGCGGTAGTCGCCGCCCTTGACCAGCACGTCGGGGAGGAGGGCCGCGATCAGGTCGCGCGGGGTGTCCTCCGCGAAGACGACCACCACGTCCACCGCCTCCAGGGAGGCGAGCACGTAGGCGCGGTCGTCCTGGAGGTTCACGGGGCGCGTGGGGCCCTTGAGCCGCCGCACGGAGTCGTCGGAGTTGAGGCCGACCACCAGCACGTCGCCCAGGCTGCGCGCGGCGCGCAGGTACTCGGCGTGGCCGCGGTGGAGGATGTCGAAGCAGCCGTTGGTGAAGACCACCCGCTGCGACCGCGGACGTCCGAAGCGGGCGACCATCTCGCCGCGGCTCAGCACCTTGGACGCGGGATCGGGGATCTCGTGCTCGGCGTGGCTCATGGGGCGGCGGGCTCCGCGACCTCGCCGTGGGTGGCGCCGCGCAGGCGGCCCAGGATCTCCCCGGCGCCGCGCTGCAGCAGCTCCGCGGCGAGGCGGCGGCCGACGGAGGCGGGATCGGCGGGGGAACCGGAGGCCTCGCCGCGCAGCACGGTCTCGCCCTCCAGGTCGGCGACCAGGCCGCGGAGGGCGAGGGTGCCGCCCTCCACCGCGCCCAGGGCGCCGATGGGGATCTGGCAGCCGCCCTCCAGCGCGTGCAGGAAGGCGCGCTCGGCGGCGGTGGCCGCGAAGGCGGCCGGGTCGTGCAGCGTGCGGACGCGCTCGCGCGAGTCCTCGTCGTCGGAGCGGGCGACGATGGCCAGCGCCCCCTGCCCCACGGCGGGGAGCCAGTCACCGGCATCCAGGTACGCGGAGACGCGCGCCTCCCACCCCAGGCGCAGGACGCCGGCCGCGGCGAGCAGGATGGCGTCGTAGTCGCCGGCGTCCAGCTTGGCGAGGCGGGTGTTCAGGTTGCCGCGCAGGTCCAGCACCTCCAGGTCGGGGCGGGCGGCGCGGAGCTGGGCGCGGCGGCGGAGGGAGCTGGTCCCCACCCGCGCGCCGGCCGGGAGGGAGTCGAGCCCGCCCGGGCCCTCGCGCCGGATCAGCACGTCGCGCGGGTCCTCGCGGGCGGTGACGGCCACGATGGCGAGCCCCTCGGGGAGGCGGGTGGGGACGTCCTTGAGCGAGTGCACCGCCAGGTCGGCCCGGCCGTGCAGCAGCGCCTCGTCGATCTCCTTGGTGAACAGTCCCTTGTCGCCGATCCTGGCGAGCGGGACGTCGAGGATGCGGTCGCCGGTGGTGCGGATCACCTGGATCTCCACCGCGGCGGCGGGCGAGGACCGGCGCAGGGCCCGCTCCACGGCGCGGGCCTGCCAGAGGGCGAGCTCGCTGCCGCGGGAGGCGATGCGGATGGGGACGTCCATGGACATGCTAGGTCACCACTGCGACTGCGCGCCCTCGAGGATCTTCTGCACCATCTCGTCGATGGCGCGCTGCCGCCCGGCCTGGGCCTGCTCGGAGGCGGGCTGGTAGGTGCCCAGCGCGGAGATCCCGCTCCCCTTCCACAGCGAGGCGTTGTTCCTGACGTCGAAGATCTCGGCCTCGAAGGTGATCCTCACCTGCCGGCCGGTGATCTCCACCCGCTCTCCCGGGCCGGGGTTGGCGCGGAAGCTGGGGGTGGTCTCCTCGAAGCCGGTGATGCGGCCGCGGAGCACGGCGTGGGCGACGCGCTGGTCGGCCAGGCGCACCCCGAGCTTGCGGGGGATCTGGTCCTGGAGCCGCAGCTGCACGTCGGTGCTCAGCACGGGCTCGGTGGTGCCGTTCTCGAACGGGACCACCGCCATGGTGCGGATGGCGGGCGGGAGCCCTCCTCCGGTGAAGGAGTAGAGGCACCCGGAAAGGAGGAGCGCGGCGGCCGCCAGCAGGCTAGCGAGCCGCGCCCGGGAGCCAGGTGTCCTGCGGGAATCGTGCTGCATCGTCGATGGACTCGATGTTGAGGACCAGGGTGCGGTAGGCGCCCCAGTCGCGGTACTCGGCCCTCTGGAGGGCGCCGGCCGCGGTGTAGCCGAGCGACAGCGACTCCAGCGCGCCGGAGCCGCCCACGCGCCGCACCGTGCGCAGGCGCCCGCCCTCCACCCCGTACTCCGTGGTTTCCCCGGCGGCGTTGCGGTAGCGGAGCGAGGAGGCGGCGTCGGTGGCGCTGGCTCCCTGCAGGGTCGCCCCCGCGGGCGGCCGGACCACGCCCATGGCGCCCCAGAGCATCGCGGGCGAGGGGAGCGAGATGCGGGAGGCGACGTTGGGGGGGACGCGGAAGTCCTCGCCCACCAGCGCCGCGGCCAGGTACGTCTCGCCGCGGGGGCCGAACAGGTCCAGCCGCAGCCGCTCCGGGGGCTCGGCGCGGACCACGCCGCGCCCGCGCACCTTGGAGCCGGCCTCGTCCAGCTCCCAGGTGAAGCCGACGCGCCGGGGCGCGGCCGGCGTGGTGATGCGGACCAGCTCCGTCTCCACGGCGCGCGGGTCCGCCGCGGGCGGACCGACGGGGACGGCGGGCGGGGCGGCGGTGGCGCACCCGGCCGCGGCGGCGAGCCCCAGGAGCAGTAGGGCGCGGCGGGCGGCGGGCAGGGGTACGGGCGTTCGGGGCATGCGTAGGCCTCGGTTGCGCGCCGGCTCAGCGCAGGCGCGTGATGCGTGAGATGGTCTCGCCCACCTGCACCAGGTTGACCACGTCCATCCCCTCGATCACCTCGCCGAAGACGGTGTAGGTGCCGTCCAGGTGCGGGTGCGGGGAGTGGGTGACGAACCACTGGCTGCCGCCGGTGTCCGGCCCGGAGAGGGCCATCCCCAGCGTGCCGGTGCCGTACGGGTGGCGGTTGATCTCGTCGCGGATCGCATACCCCGGACCGCCGGAAGTGTCCCCGCGCGGGTCGCCGCCCTGGATGACGAAGTTGGGGACGACGCGCGGCCACTGCTGCCCGTCGAAGAACCCCTGCTGCGCCAGCGCGGCGAAGTTCATGGTGGTGAGCGGCGCGTCGGCGGCGAAGAGGCGCAGGTCGATGGGCCCGGACTCGGTGTCGATCCTCACGCGCGGCGACCACCCCTCCAGCGCGGGGACCACCCACTCGCGGACGACGGCGCGGTACAGCGTGCTGTCCAGCCCGGTCGCCACCGGCACCACGGGGCCCCACGCCTGCCGGGCGGTGTCGGCGAACACGGCCTCGGCGCGCTGGCGGACGTTGTGGTCCGGCGAGCGGGGGTAGCGCGCGAAGAACGCGCGGGCCACGGGGACGCCCTTGGCGCGGATGGCGACCATGGCGTCCAGGGCCGCCAGCGCCGCGTCGTTGAGCGAGTCGCGCCGGGCCAGGCCGTACGCGTTGAGCACCGCCGGGAGCGTGGCCGGGTCGGCGAGGCGCGCGAGGCTCCCCAGGGCGTTGGTGCGCACGATGGGGTCGTCGGCGGCGAGCGACTCCAGCAGGAGCGGGCGCAGCGAGTCGAGCGGCGCCCCCTGCGCGCCCGCGGCCGCGTCCAGCGCCGCGGCGGCGACGCGCGGGTCCGGGTCGCGGGCGAGCGCGTACACCTCCGGCCGCGTCACCGGCCCGACGCGGGCGTACGCCCGGGCGGCGGCGGCGCGCGAGCGCCAGTCGCGCTCGGCGGCCAGCCGCGCGGCGGCCCCCGCCGCCTCGCCGCCGGCAATCTCCGCGAGCGCGGCCAGCGCGGCGCCGCGGACGCCGGGGACGCGCGTGGTGTCCAGGGCGGTGGCGCGGAGCACGGGCGCCGCGGACGCCGCGGCGGCCTCCAGCCGCCCCAGCGACTCGGCGCCGGCCACCGCCAGGTGCGCACTGCCGCCGCCGGCGAGCCGGGCCAGCGCCTCCACGGCGGACGGATGGGGGTGGGTCCCCAGCGAGCGCGCGGCGTTGACGCGCACGGCGGTGCTGGTGTCGGCGAGGGCGGCGAGGAGCAGCCCCCGCGCGGCCGCGGCGCCCACGGAGGAGGAGTCCGCGAGCGGCGCCGTGAGGCCGCGCAGGGCGAAGGAGCGCACGCGCCAGTCCGGGTCGGCGGCGAGGCGCGCCAGCTCGGGGGTGGCCGCGGGGTCGGCTCGGCGGGTGAGCGCGAACGCGGCCCGCCAGCGCAGCTCGGGATCGGAGGACTCCGTCCAGCGCAGGACGGGGGCGGCGTCGCCGCCGCGGCGCGGGAACTTCCACGCGGCGAGCAGCGCGTGCCGCACGGCCAGGCGCGAGGCGGAGTCGTTGGCGGCGCCGCGCAGCAGCCCGGCCACCGCGGCGCGCCCCCGCTCCGTCCGGAGCTTGCCCAGCGCGCCCGCGGCCTCGCCCGCCACCGTGGGCATCGCCGCGGCGCGCTCGGCGGTGGTGAGCGGGACGAGCAGCCCCACCGCCGCCGTGTCGCCCAGCACGCCCAGGGCGAAGGCGCCCGTGGCGGCGACGGCGGTGTCGGGGTCGGCGAGGAGGCGCTCCAGCACGGGGAGCCCGCGGGAGTCGCGGATCCGCCCCGCGGCCAGCGCCGCCCGGCGGCGCAGCTCGGGGTTGGGCGACGCGGCGATGGACTCCAGCGCGGGGAGGTCCAGCACGCGCGTGTCCTCCATCCGGAGGAGCCGGGCCGCGGCGTCGATCTCGGCCTCGTCGCGGAGCTGGCGGGTGGGCTCCGCCGACCGCGCGATCCTGCCGGAGGGCGCGCCGGGACCCGGGGCGGCGGTGGCGCAGCCGGCGAGCGCCGCCAGGAGGAGGGCGGAAACCGCGGGTCCGTGTCTCAACTTGCCGTTCCGTTGCGGGTGAGCGCGCCGCGGAAGGCGGCGACGAGGTCGGCCGGGAGCTTCTGCGTGGCGCCGTCGCGCGTCAGCGCGATCAGGGTGGTGCTGGCCGTCACCAGCCGCTCGGGCCCCTCGCCCTCCGCGCGGGTGACGAGGTAGCCGAAGGTGACGGTGCGCGACCGCACCTCCTCTACCCACGTCTCCACGCGCACCAGGTCGTCGTAGCGGGCCGGCGCGTGGTAGCGCAGCGACGCGTCGGCGACGGCCAGGAAGAGCCCGTCGTCGCGCTCCAGCTCGGCGTACGACCTGCCTCCCAGGCGGCGGATCAGCTCGGTGCGCCCCACGTCGCACCACACCAGGTAGTGCGCGTGGTAGACGACGCCCATCTGGTCGGTCTCGGGGTAGCGGACGCGCAGCTCGACGGTGGAGCGGAGCGGGGTGTCGGTCACCGGGCGGGTGTCTCGGGAACGGGATCGCGACCGGGGCGGTGCGGGCGAGCCCGGATTGTACCGGCGGGCGGGGGGAACGGCAAGAAGGGGAGAGGGGACAGGTTACAGGGGACAGCCTGCAACGGCGGCCCTCACCCGGCTCGCTTGAGGCTCGCCACCCTCTCCCAATCCTGGGAGAGGGGGCAACGGCTGGATCTTGCGTGCGCGTCGGCAGTTGCGTGAGGGATGTCGGCCCGAAGGGGCGAGACCCGGCGGGGCTGTTTCCGCCGGGGCTCGACTCCGTTAGCGAGCGTCGTTTGCTCGCTTACGGAGCCGCAGCCCGACCCCGGCGCCAGCTGGGGGCACGCCCAAAGCACGCTCTTCGACGTATTGTCGCGGGGTATGGAGCACGGTAGGTTGCCGGCCCTATGAGCGACCTCCCCTACCTGATCGTCTCCGACACGCACCTGGGCGCCGTGCCGCGCGCCACCGAGGCGGCGTTCCGCGAGTTCCTGGCGCAGGTCCCCGGCAGCGCGTCGGGGCTGCTGATCAACGGCGACCTGTTCGACTTCTGGTTCGAGTACGGCACGGTGATCCTGCGCGAGCACTACCGCACCCTCGCGGCGCTGGCCGACGTGGTGGACGCGGGGGTGCCGGTGTCGTTCGTGGGCGGGAACCACGACGCGTGGGCGGGGAGCTTCCTGCGCGACGAGGTGGGGATCGCGCTGCTGGACGGCCAGGTGGAGCTGGAGCTGGCCGGGCGCCGCACGCTGGTGGCCCACGGCGACGGCGTGGGCCGGGGCGACTTCAAGTACCGGGCGCTCAAGGGGTTCATCCGCAACCCGGTGGTCGTCGGCGCGTTCCGGGTGCTGCACCCGGACCTGGGGACGCGGATCGCGCGGATCGCATCGACCACGGAGCACAAGGCGGACACCGGTGACGCGCACAGCAAGGGGCGCGCGGCGTTCATTCAGGCGTGGGCGGAGGAGCGGCTGCGGGCGGACGCGCGGCTGGAGCTGGTGGTGGCCGGGCACGCGCACGTGCCGGCGGTGGTGGAGGTGGAGCCGGGGCGCTTCTACGCAAACGCGGGGGACTGGATCCGGCACTTCACCTACCTGGCGCTCCCGGTCGATGGGGGTCCCCCGGAGCTGCGGCGCTGGCCGAAGCCGAACGACTGAACTTCCACGGCGGGTTCGGGCGTGCCCCCGGCTGGCGCCGGGGTCGGGCTGCGGCTCCGTAGGCGAGCAAACAACGCTCGCCAACGGAGTCGAGCCCGCGCAAACCGCCGCGCGGTCTCGCCCCTTCTGGCCGACATCCCTCACGCAACGGCATGCCCCCTCCCCCCGGCCCCCTCTCCCGCTTGCGGGAGAGGGGGAGCACTACGACGGCGCCCCCACCCGAGATCTCCGGATGGGGGGCGCCGTTCAGCGTACTCCGTACTGCCGTTCACTTTCGCACTCACGTCACACCGCCACGCCCTCCACCTCCGCCGGTTCCCGCCACATCCGCTCCACCACCGCCCCCACCTCCGCCGGGTCGCCGGTGGTGAGGATCCGCACCCGCCCCGCCCCGCCCTCCGCGAGCAGCCCGCGCTCCTCCAGCACGCGCCGCGTCTGGCGGGCGATGGCGGGGGCGCTGTCCACCAGGCGCACGCCGGGTCCCAGCACCTCCGCGATGGCGGCCGACAGGAACGGGTAGTGGGTGCAGCCCAGGACCACCGTGTCCACCTCCGCCTCGCGGAACGGCGCGAGCACCGGCTCCAGCACCCCCCGCAGCGCCTCCCCCTCCAGCAGGCCGTCCTCCACCATCTCCACCAGCCCCGTGCCCGGCCGGGCCACCACCTGCACCTCCGCGCAGTGGTCGCGCAGCAGCCGGGCGAAGCGCTCGGAGGCCAGCGTCCCCTCGGTGGCGAGCACGCCGATGCGCCCGGCGCGCGTGTCGCGCACGGCAGGCTTCACGGCCGGCTCCATCCCCACCACCGGGATCTCCAGCGCCCCGCGGAGCGCCTCCAGCGCCGCGCCGGAGGCCGTGTTGCAGGCCACCACCAGCACCTTGGCGCCCTGCTCCTGGAGCCAGCGGCCGACGCGGACGGAGCGCTCGCGGACCTGGTCGCGCGGGCGGGGGCCGTACGGGCACCACTCGCTGTCGGCCAGGTAGAGCAGGTCCTCGGCCGGGAGGAGGGCGCGGATCTCGTGGAGCACCCAGAGCCCGCCCAGCCCCGAGTCGAAGACCGCGACCGGGGCGGCGGGGGTCACGGGCGCCTCCCCACCGGTAGCGACAGCTGGAGCTGGGCGCCGCCATTGCGGCCGGGAACCACCCCGATGCGCTCGTCGAAGTCGATCAGGTGGGCGGACACGAAGGCGTCGGCGGCGTTGAAGAGGAGGAGGAACCCGGACAGGGTGATCCAGTCCTCCAGCTGCTCCTCGCGGGAGTTCACCAGCCCGCTCTGCTGGTCCTCCTCCAGCTCGCCCACCTCGCGCAGGTACTCCTGGTTGCGCCGGGCGAAGGCGAGTTTGCGGTGGCTCTTGTAGACCATCCACAGGCTCCCCGTCTCCAGCGCGAAGTAGATGGCGCCGCGCCCCGGGTTGCCCACCGCCGACTGCCCCCAGCCGGGGAGCACCAGCGAGCGGATGAACGCGCCCTTGGGGGAGACACGCCGCGCGCTGTCCGCCGCGGCGGTGTCCGCGCGGGCGGCGGGCGGCGCGGGGAGCGGGCGCGCGACCAGCGTGTCGCGGGGCGCGGCGGCGGCCGTGTCGCGCGGGGGCGCCGTGGGGCGCACCTGGGCCGCCGCGGGCGAGGCCGCGGCGAGCGCGAGCGCGCAGCCGAGCGCGGCGCGGCGCAGCCGGGCGGAGGGGACCGCCGCGGGACGGCGGGGAGAACCTGGCGTCATGGGAGCCGTTGCCATCGGAGCCTATTCGCGGGAGACCGCCGGGCGCGCGTCGGCGAGCGCCGTGCCGTCCCGCTTGTACACCACGCCGTCCTTCATCACGAACCCCACGTTCTTGAGCTGTTCCACGTCGCGCAGCGGGTCGCCGCGGACGGCCACCACGTCGGCCAGCCTGCCGGCCTGCACGGTGCCCAGGTCGGCCACGCCCAGCAGCTTCGCCGCGTCGCCCAGCGAGTGCCCCGCCGTGTAGATGCGCGGCCCCGGCACCAGGCCGGCGCCCACGGCCTGCTTGAGCGCCACGTCCGCCCACTCGCCCGCGCCCACGTTGCGGACGGTGGTGAACCCCGCCAGCAGGGTGAGCCGCGCGTTCTTGGCCCCCACCAGAGCCTCGTATGCGGCCAGGAAGCGGCGTGCGGGCAAGCGGGCCTCCGGAGATGGGCGTCGGCGTGGCGTCGTGCGCGCGGGGAAGTTAGCAGCGGGGTTGCGGTGTGGCAAAGCCGGGCGGCCCCCTCCCCCCGACCCCCTCCCCCGCAAGCGGGAGAGGGGGAGACTGCAAGCCGCCTCACGGTGTGTAGCGTACTCCGTACTCCGTACTACCGTTCTACTTTCGCACTCCCGCACTTTCGCACTCCTCCGGTGTACCCGCTCTCGCCGCCGCCCGGGAGGGCGCCGGCCCCACGACCCCACGACCTTTTGAGGAGAGCGATGCTTCAGAGCGTCCCGCCCCGCGCCGTGCGCGCGGGACTCCGGACCCTGCTGGCCGCGGCGGCGGCCGGGTGCGCGCCGGCGGCGCAGCCGGCCCCCGCACCGCGGGCGGAGGCCGCCGCGGCGGCCCCGGCGCGCGGCGAGCTGGTGCTGATGGGCACCACCGACGTGCACGGCTGGCTGCTGCCGCACGACTACTACACGGGCAGGGACACCGAGAACGGGCTGGCGCGGCTGGTGCCGCTCATCGACAGCGTCCGCGCGGCCAACCCGGGGCGCACCGCGCTCTTCGAGTCGGGCGACCTGCTGCAGGGCAACCCGCTGGACTTCGTCCACTCGAAGCTGGCGGCGGGCGAGACGCACCCGGTGGCGCAGGCGATGAACCTGCTGCGGTACGACGCGGCGGCGATCGGCAACCACGAGTACAACTACGGCATCCCGCACCTGGACGCGGTGGTGCGGCAGTCCCGGTTCCCCTGGCTCTCGGCCAACACCTTCGTCGCGGGGACGGACCGGCACGCGTACCGACCCTCCGTGATGCTGGAGCGGACGATCGACGGGAGGCCCATCCGCATCGGCGTGACCTCGGTGACGCCGCCGGGGGTGCTGATCTGGGACCGCGACAACGTGCAGGGCAGGCTGGACTTCCGCGACATCGTCGCCAGCGTGCGGCCGGTGGTGGCGGAGCTGAAGCGGCAGGGGGCGGACGTGGTGGTGGTGGCCGCGCACAGCGGGCTGGAGGGCTCCAGCTACGACACCGCGAGCACCGGCGTGCCCGTGGAGAACGCCGCCGCGGCCATGGCGAGGGAAGTGCCGGGGATCGACGTAATCTTTCTGGGGCACAGCCACCGCGAGCTGGCGGACACCACCATCGGGAGCACGCTGCTGCTCCAGGCCAAGAACTGGGCGGCCTCGCTGGCGGTGGCGGAGCTGGACGTGGAGGGCACGCCGGAGGGCGGCTGGCGCGTGGTGGAGAAGCGCGGCCGCATCTTCCGCCCGGGAACCCGCCCCCCGGACGCGCGCTTCGTCGCGGAGCTGACGCCGGCGCACGAGCGCACCCGCGCCTACGTGAACCAGCGCATCGGCACCTCGGCCGTGGAGTGGACGTCGGCCCGGTCGCGCGTGGAGGACACGCCCATCCTGGACCTGATCAACGACGTGCAGAGGAAGGTCACGGGCGCCGACCTGTCGGGCGCCGCGGCCTTCTCGCTGACCTCGCGGATCCCCGCCGGCCCCATCACCGTGGCCGACGTGGCCGGGCTGTACGTGTACGACAACACCCTCAAGGCCGTCCGCATCACCGGCGAGCAGCTTCGCCAGTACTTGGAGAAGAGCGCCGAGTACTACCTCCCCTGCCCCGGCGGGACCTGCGAGCGCCTGACGAGCCCGAGCGTGCCGGGCTACAACTTCGACGTGGTGAGCGGCGTGGACTACGCGCTCGACCTGTCGAAGCCCGTCGGGCAGCGCGTGGTGCGCCTGGAACGCAACGGCCGCGCGGTGAAGCCCACGGACAGCTTCACCATCGCGCTCAACAACTACCGCGCGAGCGGCAGCGGCGGCTTCTCCATGCTGATCGGCGCGCCCGTGGTCTTCGACAAGGGCGAGGGGATCCGCGAGCTGCTGATCGAGGAGATCCGCCGCCGCGGCACCATCGCCCCGCGGGACGTGTTCCGGAAGAACTGGGAGATCGTCCCCGCGGAGCTGGCGGCGAAAGCCGCCGCGGAGCAGCAGGGCTCCGGGAGCCGGTAGAGGACAGGTTGCGGGGGACAGCCTGAAACGGAAAGCGGCGCCCGGCGGGGAGATCGTCCCGCCCGGCGCCGCTTGCCCTTCCGCCGCACCCGTATCCGGCGACAACGGCGCGCGTTTCGC
>JBFMFL010000198.1:0-12962 GCA_040752145.1 Gemmatimonadota bacterium | reverse complement strand
GTGAGGGATGCGAGCGCGAAGCGGCGAGACCCGCCGGCAGTTTGGCGGGGCTCGCCTCCGTTACGCACGGTCGTATCGTGCGTTACGGAGCCGCAGCCCGACCCGAGCGCCAGCGAGGGGCACGCCCAACCCCGCAGTTGCAGGTCAGAAAGCCCGCCAGCGGGTGCGCTCCTCCTGCCAGGCGCGGATGGCGTCGTAGCGGGGAGTGCTGTAGAGGACGTGCAGGTGCTCGTACCCCAGGGTGAGGGCGAGCGTCGCCCCGTCCGCGGGGGCGTCCCAGCGCGCCGCGGCCACCGCCCGCCCGAAGCGGAGCGCGTGGCAGAAGAGGAGCGCGCCGTTGTAGTTGTGCCGCCGGACGACGGGCCGCAGGCCGGAGTACCTCTCGCGCAGCTCCGCCGCGAACCGGTCGAAGATCGCGTCGCAGTCCGCGGTGAGGCCGATGGGGACGGTGTAGCCGCCCCCGATCATCCCCTCCGTGCGGTGCACCACGAAGTACAGCTGCGCCGGCGTGTCGAAGATCTGCCGCGGGGCGTAGCGGAGCACCAGGATCCCCGCCTCCGCGTCCACCTCCTCGCCGCTGGGCGGGCCGTGCACCTGCACGATGGCGGAGACCGGCGCGCCCCACAGCATGGAGGCGAAGCCGGAGATCTCCCGGCGCGCGCGCAGGCTGTCCCCGCGGTCCTCCAGGAAGCGGCGGTGGTCGTCGGGACGCGCGTCGGCCAGGCTGCCGCACGCCCCCCCGGCCACGAACCGGTCCATGGCGCGCCGGATCCCCGCGGACACGCCCTCCGCGTCTCCCGGCACCCGCCGCACCCCGGCCACGGCGGCGAGGTAGGCCGCGCGCGGCGCGTCGGCGTCGCCGCGGGCGCAGGAGAGCTGCGCGCTCAGCAGGTAGGCCGCGCCGCCGATCTCCTCGGGCGCGGGCGACAGCGCCGGGTCCGCGGCGGCCTGGGCGGCGAGGGGGACGGCCGCGCAGAGGAGCAGGAGCGCGAGCGGGAGGACGGGCGTGCGCATCGGGCGTGGACTGCGGGAGGGTGGGCGGATCCGCGCCTCCGGGGGGCGGCGCTCCCCGCGGGGGCAAGCCGCGTGCCCCGCGCCAACCCGCGCGCCGGCCCGCGCTTACGCGGCTTCCCCCTCCCGCGGTGGCACGAAACGGGGCCGGCCGGCCCGATCCGTTACCACCCGGCCGTCACGTCTCCGGCGGAAGCGCCTCCAGCCGCTCCAGCATCTCCACCATGCGCGCCCGCACCCGCTCCATCAGCTGCTCCGACGTCTCGCGCGGGACCGCGGACGGCGACACCGGCTCCCCGAAGTGCACGTGGATGGTGCTGGGGCGCACGCGCCAGTCGTCCGGGCGCAGGATGTCGTAGCTCCCCACCACCACGGTGGGGACGATGGGCACCCCCGCCTCCATGGCCAGCGAGAACGCCCCCTTCTTGAACGGCTGCAGCCGCCCGGTGCGCGAGCGCGTCCCCTCGGGAAAGATCACCACCGCGCTCCGGCGGGCGCGGATCGCCTCCCCCGCGCGGCGCAGGCTCTCGATGGCCTTCTTGCGGTCCGAGCGGTCGATGGAGATGTGCCCCGCCGTCTTCCACGCCCGCCCGAAGAGCGGGATGCTCTCCAGCTCCTTCTTGGCGACGAAGTGGAACGGCACCGGGATCACCCCGGCGATGGCGAAGATGTCGTACCACGACACGTGGTTGGAGACCACCACCTGGGGGCTGTCGCGCAGCACGTTCTCCAGCCCGTGCGCCACCACCGGGGTGCCGCTGGCGCGCAGGATGGAGCGGGCCCAGCCGCGGGTGAGCTCGATGTAGAACTCCACCCGGTCGCGGAACAGCGAGTCCACGATGGCGATGCCGCCGTACCACACCGTGGCGGCGGCCATGGCCAGGAACACCCACAGCGTGCGGATCACCCCTCGTCCTCCCGGAAGTGCTGGTACGCGTCGATCCCCAGCGGGGCGCGGCTCCCCTGCGCGTCCACCCACCACACCCCGTCCCCGCCGCCCACCCGCCCGATGCAGCTCAGCCTCACCCCCAGCTCCCGCTCGAAGTCGATCACGTGCCCGATCACCGTGCCCACCTGCGCGGTGAAGCACAGCTCGTAGTCCTCGCCCCCGCCCACCGCCATGCGCAGCGCCTCGTCCGGGTCCGGCGCCACCCCGTGAACCGCGGGGTGCACCGGGATCATCTCCGGCGAGAGCAGGATGGCGGCGCCGCTGGCCGCGGACAGGTGCGCCGCGTCGCCGGCCAGCCCGTCGGACAGGTCCACCAGCGCGTTCATCAGCCCGCGCTCCGCCAGCCAGCGCGCCTCGCGGATCCTGGGGGTCGGCCGGGCGAAGCGCTCGCGCGCCGCCGGGGACGGCTCCCCGCCCCGCAGCAGCGTCGCCACGGCGGCGGCGGCGGCGCCCAACTCGCCCGTGACCCACACCTCGTCGCCGTGCTGCGCGCCGGAGCGCAGCACCGGCTTCGCGGCCTCGCCCACCACCACCACGTCCACCGCCAGCGGCCCGGGCGAGCGGGTCACGTCGCCGCCCAGCACCGCCGCCCCCACCGCCTCCGCCGCCTCGCGCACGCCGCGCATCAGCTCCACCGCCGGGTCGCCCGCGTCCCCTTCGGGGAGCGCCAGCGACGCCAGCACGCCGATGGGGCGCGCCGCCACCGCCGCCAGGTCGCTGAGCGCCGCCGCCGCCGCCCGGTAGCCGATCTCGCGCATGGAGAGCCAGTCGCGGCGGAAGTGGACGCCCTCCATGCTCATGTCCGACGACAGGGCGATGCCGTGCCCGGACACCACGGCGCAGTCGTCGCCCACGCCCACGGGCACGTCGGCGCGGCGCGGCTCCGCGCGCGGCACGAAGCGCCGGATCAGGTCGAACTCGGCCCCGGGCGCGAGGGGGAGGCTGCGGATGTCGGTCACGGGGGAGTGCGGAAGTGCGGAAGTGCGTGAGTGCGAAGGTGCCAGGCGCGGCCGGCACGCCGAAGAATACGCGCTCGGGGGCGGGGATGCGAGGGTGGCGGGGGACGAAGCGGCAGAGGCCGCCCCGGGAATCCCGGAGCGGCCTCTGCGCTCGGTACGACGGTCCGGCCGCCGTCTCAGTACGCCGGCGCGTCCGAGGCCGGGAAGGACTCCTCCGAGCCCTCGGTGACCTTGGCGTCGTCGTGGCCGCCGTGGGCGACCGGCGCCGCGGCCGGCGCCGGCGCGATCGCCTCCGCCTTCTGCCTGCCGGAGAGCAGCTGGCGCAGCACGTACTGGAGGATGCCGCCGTTGAGGTAGTACAGCACCTCCTGCGGCGTGTCGATGCGGATCAGCGCCCGGAACTCGCGCGCCTCGCCGCCCTCCTCCGGGACCGCCCGCACCGTCACCTCGCGCCCGCCCGCGAAGCGCGAGTCGACGGCCTCCTTGAGCCCCGTCACGTCGAACGTCTCGCGGCCCGTGAGCCCCAGCGACTCCACGCTCTCGCCCGGCAGGAACTGGAGCGGCAGGATCCCCATCCCCACCAGGTTGGAGCGGTGGATGCGCTCGTAGCTCTCCGCCACCACGAACTTGATCCCCTGCAGGTACGGCCCCTTGGCCGCCCAGTCGCGCGACGAGCCCGAGCCGTACTCCTTGCCCGCCAGCACCGCGAGCGGCGTCCCGTCCCGCTGGTAGCGGACGGCCGCGTCGTAGATGGTGGTGACCTCGTCCTCGGGGAAGTACGTGGTCCAGCCGCCCTCCGTCCCCGGGGCCAGGCGGTTGCGGATGCGCACGTTGGCGAAGGTGCCGCGGACCATCACCTCGTGGTTGCCGCGCCGCGAGCCGTACGAGTTGAAGTCGCGCGGCTCCACCCCGTGCTCCACCAGGTAGCGCCCGGCCGGCGAGTCCTTCTTGATGCTCCCCGCGGGGGAGATGTGGTCCGTGGTCACCGAGTCGCCCAGCAGCGCCACCGCGCGGGCGCCGCGGATGTCCTCCGTGGTGGTGGGCGCGTCCTTGGACATCCCCGCGAAGTAGGGGGGCTGCCGCACGTAGGTGGAGTCGTCCGCCCAGGCGAAGCGGTCGCCGGTGGGGACGTCCATGGACTTCCAGCGCTCGTCGCCCTCGAAGACGCCGGCGTAGCTGCGCCGGTACATCCCCGACTCGATGGCCGCGTGGATGGTCTCCTCCACCTCCTTGGAGGTGGGCCAGATGTCCTTGAGGAACACCGAGCGCCCGTCGCGGTCCGTGCCGATGGGCTCGTTGTACGGGTCCCAGTCGATGCGCCCGGCGATGGCGAAAGCCACCACCAGCGGGGGCGACATCAGGAAGTTGGCGCGCACGTCGGAGTTGATGCGCCCCTCGAAGTTGCGGTTCCCCGAGAGCACCGAGCACGCCACCAGCCCGCGCCGCTGGATCTCCTCCGAGATCTCCGCGGGGAGCGGCCCCGAGTTGCCGATGCAGGTGGTGCAGCCGTAGCCCACCGTCTGGAAGCCCAGCTCGTCCAGGTACTTCTGGAGGCCGGACTTCTCGTAGTACTCGGTCACCACCTTGGAGCCCGGCGCCAGCGACGTCTTCACCCACGGCTTGCGGTTCAGGCCGTGCTCCGACGCCTTCTTGGCCAGCAGCCCCGCGGCGATCATCACCGACGGGTTGGAGGTGTTGGTGCAGCTGGTGATGGCGGCGATCACCACCGAGCCGTGGTTGATCGCGCTCCCGTCGGAGTGCGGCGATCTCTCCGCCGCCGCCTGCGACGCCAGCGCCGCGCCCGAGCCCTCGCCCCACACGCCGCTCGCCTTGTCCACCTCGTTCTCCAGGCCGCGCGAGGCCGCGTCCTTGACGGCCGCGGGCGGGGGCCACCCCTCCGGCACCAGCGTCGGCAGCGCCCTGGCGAACGCCGTCTTCACGTCGGACAGGTTGATGCGGTCCTGCGGACGGCGCGGCCCGGCGACGCTGGGCTGCACGGTGTTCAGGTCCAGCTCCAGCGTGTCCGTGAAGGCGGGCTCGGGGGAGTCCGCGGTGTGGAAGAGGCCCTGCTCCTTCATGTAGGCCTCCACCAGCTCGATCCGCTCCTCCGGGCGCCCGGTGAGGCGCAGGTACTGGAGGGTGGTCTCGTCCGGCGGGAAGATGGCGCAGGTGGCGCCGTACTCCGGGCTCATGTTGCCGATGGTGGCGCGGTCCGCCAGCGCCAGCGACGCCACGCCGGGGCCGTAGAACTCCACGAACTTGCCCACCACGCCCTTCTTGCGGAGCAGCTCGGTGATGGTGAGCACCAGGTCGGTGGCGGTGGCGCCCTCCGGCAGCTCGCCCGTCAGGCGGAAGCCGATGACCTCGGGGATCAGCATGGAGATGGGCTGCCCCAGCATGGCGGCCTCGGCCTCGATGCCGCCCACGCCCCATGCCAGCACGCCCAGCCCGTTCACCATGGGGGTGTGCGAGTCGGTGCCCACGCAGGTGTCCGGGTACGCCAGCGGGAGCCCGTCGTCCTGCGGAAGGTTCGGGTTCTCGTCCGTGGAGAACACCACGCGCGACAGGTACTCCAGGTTCACCTGGTGGACGATGCCGGTGTTGGGCGGCACCACCTGGAAGTTGTCGAAGGCCTGCTGCCCCCAGCGGAGGAAGGCGTAGCGCTCGGCGTTGCGCTGGTAGTCCAGCTCCACGTTCTGCTCGAACGCGTCGGCCGTGCCGAAGGCGTCCACCTGGATGGAATGGTCGATCACCAGCTCCACCGGCTGGAGCGGGTTGATCCGCGACGCGTCGCCGCCCAGCTCGGCCATGGCGTCGCGCATCGCCGCCAGGTCCACCACGCAGGGGACGCCGGTGAAGTCCTGGAGCACCGTGCGCGCGGGCGTGTAGGCGATCTCGCGCTCCGACTTCTCGGCCGGGTTCCAGCGCGCCAGCGCCAGCACGTCGTCGCGCGTCACGGTGACGCCGTCCTCGGTGCGGAGCAGGTTCTCCAGCAGGATGCGGAGCGAATACGGGAGGCGGGCGACGTCCACCCCCTCCTTTTCCAGCGCCTGCAGGCGGAAGATCCGGTATTCCCGGTCCCCCACGCGCAGCGTCGAGCGAGCGCCAAAGCTGTTCATCGGTCTCCTGTTTCGTTCACGGTCAGGCCGGCCCCTCCGTCCGCGGGTCCGCAGGGCCCAAAAGCGCTGCAAGCGAGGGTCCAGCCGGTTCCGCGGGGGCGCGTGCCGAATCTACGCGGCGGTAATCCGGTTCGCCAGCGCACTATCTGGGGCTGAACCCGTGCCGCACACTCCGGTGAGCGGCACAGACAGAGGGAGACCACCTGGTCCCGAACGCGCTGCGGCCCCGCCCTCCGACCGGAGGGCGGGGCCGCGCCTGCGTCCTGCCGCGGGTCTGGACTACTTCTGGGCGGCCATGGCCTCGCCAACGGTGACGAACCGGGACACCGGCACGCCGGCGCGGACCGCCGCCAGCTCGTCGCTGGTGAGGGTGCCGCTCGCCGCGGTGCGCGCGCTGAGCGTGAGGTTGACGTTGTCGCTCGACAGCACGTACCACGAGCCCGTCGCAGCGTCCACGACCACCGGGATGAACCCGCCGAGCACGTCCAGCACCACGTAACCTGCGCTCACCTTCTTGCTGAGCGTGGTGGTCGCGTCGCTGTAGCCGTCACGCTTCATGACCACGGTGTAGTCCTTGTTCTTCGCCAGGTCCAGGATGACCGGAGTGGCGCCGCGGCGGCTACCGTCGATCCATACCTCTGCGCCCGCAGGGTCGGAGTTGAACGTCACCTTCTGCGGCCCGCTGTTGAAGAGGGCGCCACAGGCGGGAACAGCGGCCAGGACGAGGGAAAGGGCAGCATAGCGGACAGACTTGTGCATTGGGAATGGTCTCCGGGAGGAGGGAAAAACCCGCAGGCGATTCCTGCGGGACGCCGGGTTTTCAGCGGGTGGGGTGCTGCGGAATTGAGCGCGGATGATACCGCGCAACAATTTGATGCAGTAGGGCGGGGGTGTATGTTCTTACTCTACACGCCATTCCGCGTGCAGAACATGCACTTCCACGGCAACGGACGTGCGATGCATGTTCCCAAACGGAAACAGCCGTTCTGGGGGCGACGAGCGTCCCGCTTTCCTGTCTCCCGTTCCTCCACTGCTGGATCGGCAGTCCACCGGCTGACGGCCGATCTTCACCCCGGCCGCGACCGGGGCCTCCGGCGGGTCACGTAGCCCAGCGCGTGTGCTATCCGACCTCGTCCGGAGCGATTTCGCCGCCATGCTCCGTGGGCGGCGGCGGAATCTCCAGGTCCTCGGGGTTGTAGCCCAGGGTCTTCGGGACGAGCGGCAGAACGAGAGGGGCGTCGATCCAGCGGGCCGTCAGGTTGGTCGCCAGCTCGCGGACGTAGGGATAGAGGATCGCGGGCGCCCAGCGAGATGCTGCGTCCCGCCACACCTCGTCGCGCCGGTCCTCGGGCACGGACTCCGACATCTCGAAGTCCACCACGTACTGGATCGCCAGCGTGTACGGAAAGCCTTCGCCCGCCGCGAAGGTGAGAGCGACGCTCAGGTGCAGCGGGGAGAGCCGGGCGAGCGCCAGGTCCAGCTCGTACGGCGCCTGCTCGTCGAGGGCGGCAAGCTCCTCGTCGTCCAGGTACCTGTCGGAGAACTGCGCGTGGTGGAGGACCACCGCGACGGGGGTGACGACCTCTTCGGTAGCGAGCGACGGCGAGCGGTCGGTCATTCCCGTCCCGGTCCGAAGCCGAAGCGCGCCCGGCGGAAGCCGCGCCCACCGCGCCGGGCCTGGAACCGGGCGGGGGTGGCCCCCAGCGTGTAGCCCTGCCGGGTCTCGCGCTCCATGTGCTCGCGGAGCACCGCGTTGATGCGGGTCTGGTAGCCGCGGCCTCCGGCGCGGAAGTACTCCAGCACCTCGCGGTCCAGGCGGATCGAGATCGGCACCCGCTCCCGGCCATCGGACGAGATGGCCACCGCTCCGGCGAGCTCCTCGTCCGTGGCGGGTGCGAACTCCGGGTTGGCCGCGGCGAGGGCCTCCACCTCGTCCGGGGTGACCGCCTGGTCCCGATCGCGATCCGAGAAGAATCTATTGCGACTCATGGAACGCCTCCTGCTCCCTGCGGCTCGCGGCGCGAATCCAGATCAGCCGGCGGCGCCCGGCGCGCATCGTGTAGGCGACCATCACGACTGTGCCCCACTGCGTGCGCCCGATGGCGCGGTACCGCAGCTCACCGTTCCGCTCCTCCGGGCCGACCTGTAGATAGTCGAAGTCGGGGTCGTTGAACACGTGCACCCCGTCGGAGAGGTGGAAGCCCGTCTGCCGTTCGACGTCTTCAGCGTGCTCCGGGTCCCACTCGAATCCTGGGGGTAGCTGCATCTTACAAGCCGGTATATACAATAGCAATACACGGGAGGATCCCGCCGCGCGTCACCCGCCCGGGCCCGTCGGCAGATTATCGGCACCCCGGGTAAGTGGCTTCATCCACGGGGAGCGCGCCGCCCGGTGCGGATCGCGCCCCGCGCAGTTATCGTTAGGGCACCTCCAGAGACAACCAGCGAACAACCACCTCACCGGGTGAGACATCGATGAGCCGGGAAGTGATCCTGATCGGCGACAAGGTGCTGATCAAGCCGGAAGAGAACGAGAAGACCCCCTCGGGGCTGTACCTGCCGCAGAGCGTGGCCGAGAAGGAGAAGGTGGGCGGCGGCTACGTGGTGAACGTGGGCCCCGGCTACGCCACCTCCGAGCCCGCCGGCGACGGCACCGAGCCCTGGTCGCGCACCGCCTCCAAGACCGAGGTGCGCTACGTGCCGCTCCAGGCCGGCAAGGGCGACTACGCCATCTACCTGCGCCGCGAGGCCGTGGAGGTGGAGATCGACGGCAGCCGCTACCTGATCGTCCCGCACGCCGCCATCCTGCTCCTGATCCGCGACCGCATCCCGCTCCCCTGAGGATCAGCGGGATACACCGAACGAAAAGCGCCCCCGCCCGGATCTCCCGGCGGGGGCGCTTTCCCTGCTGCCTCCTGCTGTTGCCGTCGCCGGCTATTCCCTGTTCCCTGTTCCCTGTTCCCTATCCGTTCCCCCGTCCAGCAGCCTCCGCACCTCCTCCACCACCCGCCGCGGCTCCACCGGCTTGGCCAGGTAGCTGTCGAAGCCCTCGGCGACGGCCTTGGCGCGGTCCTGCTGCAGGGCGTGGGCGGTCAGGGCGACGATGGGGACCCGGGGGACATCGGGCAGGTCGCGGATCTGGCGGATGGCCTCCCAGCCGTCCAGCACCGGCATGGAGATGTCCAGCAGGATCAGGTCCGGGCGCTCCTCGGCGGCCAGGCGCACCGCGGCCTCGCCGTCCTGCGCCTCCACCACCGTGTAGCCCGAGTGCTCCAGGATGGTGCGGTAGATGGTCCGGTTGTCCTCGTTGTCCTCCGCCAGCAGGATCCTCTGCGTCACGCCGCACCTCGCTCTGGGTTGTCCGCGCTCCCACGCCCGCAAACAGGCCGGGAAACATCCGCACGTCGTGTGCCCCGCCTCACGCGCACGCCTCGCAGCGCACCCGGAACTCCGGGGTCTCCACCTGGATGGTCATGTGGTGCAGGCCGAAGCGCTCGTGCAGCAGCCGGTGCAATTCGGCGAGCACCTCGCTGCTGCTCCGGAGCGTCGGGTCGCCGGCCACCACCACGTGGCCGCTCATCGCCTCCATCCCGCTGGTGATGGTCCAGACGTGCAGGTCGTGCACCTCCTCCACCCCGTCCACCTGCACCATGGCCGCGCGCACCTCCCCCACGTCGATGTGCGGCGGCGTTCCCTCCAGCAGCACCGCCACGCTCTCCTTCACCAAGTGCCACGCCGACCAGATCACCAGCAGCCCGATCAGCACCGACACCGCCGGGTCCGCCCAGTACCACCCGAACGCCCACACCGCCGCGCCGCCCAGGATGGCGCCCACGCTCCCCAGCGCGTCGGTGAGCAGGTGCAGCCAGGCGCCGCGCACGTTCAGGCTCTCGTCCTTGCCGCCGTGCAGCAGCAGCAGCCCCGCCACGTTCACCGCCAGCCCGCCCACGGCGATCGCCATCACCAGCCCGCCCGCCACCGGCTGCGGCTCGGCCAGGCGGCGGAACGCCTCCACGAAGATCAGCAGCGAGATGGCGATGAGCGTGGCGCCGTTCGCCAGCGCGGCCAGGATCTCCGTGCGATGGTAGCCGTAGGTGCGCTGCGGCGTGGCCGGGCGCTGCGCGATCCAGATGGCGAACAGCGAGAGCGCAAGCGCCGCCACGTCCGAGAGCATGTGCCCGGCGTCGGCCAGCAGCGCCAGCGAGTTGGCCAGCCAGCCGCCCACCGCCTCCGCCACCATGTAGACGGCGGCCAGGCCCAGCGTGATCGCCAGGCGGCGGCGGTTGCGCGCGCCGGCGGTGCCGTGCCCGTGGTGGTGGTGACCGTGGCCGTGGTGGTGGTGTCCTGCTCCCATGTCGCTCGTGCGCTTGGTCGGGTGCGCCGCCCCCGGGCGCGGCGCTCGGACGGCGGGGGCGCTGCCGCGGCGGGGCCGCGAGGTGCCGGTCTCCCCTACCCCGCCACGCGGGGCGGCGGGCCCCCCTGGGCGCGCCGCCAGCTCCACACCAGGATCGCCAGCCCGCCCAGGATCATCAGCGCGCTGAGCGTCTGCCCCATGGTCAGCGGGCCCAGCACCGTGCCCAGCGGGTCGCCCGCGTCGCGGAACTGCGCGTCCGGCTGCCGGAACAGCTCCACGAAGCTGCGGAACAGCCCGTACCCCAGCAGAAAGATCCCCCCGTAGGTGCCGTCCGGCAGGCGGATCCCCCGCTTGCGGGTGACGGCGTAGACGGCCCACAGGATCAGCCCCAGCAGCAGCCCCTCGGTGAGCGCCTCGTACAGCTGCGAGGGGTGCCGCAGCGGCACCTGCGCCGCGACCGCGTCCCACGCGCCCGAGTCGTACGCCGCCTGGAGGGCCTGCTCCCGGTCGCGCATCCCCATCCCCTCCAGCCCCAGCGCGCGCAGCGCCGCGGGGTCGGTGGGGAAGCGCATGGACCAGGGGACGTCCGGCCCCGCGGGGCGCCCGTACAGCTCGCCGTTGACGAAGTTGGCGACGCGGACGAAGAAGATCCCGAAGGGGACCGCCAGCGCCAGCCCGTCGCCCAGGTTGAAGAAGGGGATCTTGTGCCGCCGCGTGAACCACCAGGTGGCGGCGATCACCCCCAGCAGCCCGCCGTGGAAGGACAGTCCGCCCTCCCAGATGCGGAGGATGCGCGCCGGGTTGGCGACGAAGTCCGCGAAGTCGTAGAACAGGATGTAGCCGATCCGCCCGCCCAGGATCACCCCCAGCACCAGCGCGGTGATCAGGTCCCCGGCGGCGTCCGGCTCCATGCGCAGGAAGCCGCGCTGCGCCAGGCGCCGCAGGATCAGGTAGGCCACGAAGAAGCCGGCCAGGTACCCGAGCCCGTACCACCGCACGTCGATGGGACCCGGGAAGTCCAGCGCCACCGGGTCCAGCCGCGGGAAGGGGATCTCGAACAGGACGGAGGCGAGCGCCGCGAGGGTCAACGCGAGGCGGGGTGCGGGTGGATGGACCGGGGCGCGCGGGCTACTTGCCCAGCGCGCGCCCCTCGGCCTCCGCGAGGCGCATCTCGTACAGCGTGCGCTCGAAAGAGTCCTCCTCCGCCATGTCGCGCAGGCGGCGGTACAGCTCCGCGGCCCCGGCGAAGTCGCCGCCCTCCTGCCGCAGGATCGCCGCCTCCGAGAGCGCCGACTCCTTCTCGTAGTCCAGCTCCGCCGCCTCGGCCACGCTCAGGTAGCTCTGGATGGCGGCCTGGCGGTTGCCGGCCTGGTTCTGCGCCGCGCCCAGCAGCATGGCCGCCTGCGCGCCCACCGGCGTCCCTGGGCCCCGGTCCACCGCCTCCAGGACGGTCACCGCCTCCCTGGGCTTGCCGGCGTCCAGGTGCACCTTGGCGAGCAGCAGGCGGGCCTGGTCGGCCTGGATGGTGCCGTCGAAGCGGCGGACGAAGTCCTGCAGGTCGCGCTGGGCCAGCGTCGCGTTGCCGGAAAGCGCCGTCTGCTCCACCCGCGCGAAGGCGATGGAGGCCCGCTCCTCGCTCTGCCGCTTCTGGTACCCGTAGAACAGGTACGCCGCCACGGCCAGCAGGGCCACCGCGGCGATCCCGATCACCAGCCGGGCGTTCCTGCGCGCCCAGGTGGAGAGCTGGATGGCGCGGGCCATCACCACGTCGTCGTCGCTGACGTGGGCGGTGGTGCGGGTGCGGGAGGAGGCGACGGACGGGGAAGCCATAGGACCTCTTGTATCGGTGGTTCGGCCGGCGCCCGGGGGGCGGCGCGGCCGGGGAAGACGTGGGCGTGTGGGCGCCCGGCTCCGGGCGGGCCGGGGTCCGGATGAAGCCTCCGCCGGGTACACGCCAGTGCGCCCGAAGGTCCGGGCGGGAGCGTGGGCTCGTGCGGGGTGCAAACGTGAAAATTATCCGTTCGCGGGCCCCGGTGTCAACGGCGCGCCGGCATTCCGCCCCCCGTGGCGCCCGTGGAACGCCGGTTGCGCGCCAGGATTCCGCGCGGCCTCCCTCCGCCGAGGCCGTCCACCCCGTCCCGAGCCCGCCCTCCCATGGACTTTCTCTTCGGCCCCGAGCCCATCGCAGCGGTCCAGCGCGTGTGGGGGCGCGAATGGGTGCCGCTCTTCCGGCTGCTGTCGCTGCTGGGCTCCAACTGGGGCGTGGTCCTGGGGCTGGGGATCGCCGTGTGGACGGGCGGCCGGCGGACGGCGTACGCGCTGGCCGGCGCCCTGGCGGTGGAGGGCGTGGTCAACGTGGTGCTCAACCGGCTCTTCCACGTCCCGCGCCCCGACCACCCTTCCATCGTCGTCCACGAGCAGGTCCCGCTCAGCTCCTTCCCCAGCGGCCACGTCTTCACCACGGGCGTGGTGTGGGGAGCGCTCTGGCTGTTCGGTGGGGTCCGTCCCGCCGTGGCGGCCCTGGCGGTGCTGGCGGTCGCCGTGTCCCGGCTGGGGCTGGGCGTACACTT
>JBFMFL010000197.1:0-13001 GCA_040752145.1 Gemmatimonadota bacterium | reverse complement strand
CCGCTCTCGTTCGCGCAGCAGCGGCTCTGGTTCATCGACCAGCTGCAGCCCGGGAGCGCCGCGTACAACGTCCCGGCCGCCCTGCGCCTGCGCGGGGCGCTGGACGCGCGCACCCTCCGGCGCGCCCTGGCCGCGGTCGTGCGCCGGCACGAGGCGCTGCGCACCGTGCTCCCCGTCCGCGACGGCGAGCCCGTGCAGGAGATCCGCCCCGCCGGTCCCCTCCCCTTCCCCGTCGTGGAGCTGGGCGCGCTCCCCCCGCGGCGGAGGGAGGCGGAGGCCGTGCGGCTGGCCGCCGCGGAGGCGGCGCGCCCCTTCGACCTGGCGCGCGGGCCCCTGCTGCGGGCCACGCTGCTGAAGCTGGACCGGGACGACCACGCCGTGCTCTTCACCCTGCACCACGTCGTCAGCGACGCGTGGAGCATGGAGGTGCTGACCCGCGAGGTCTCGGCCCTGTACGCGACGTATTCGCGCGGGGAGGAGCACCGGCTTCCGGAGCTGCCGGTGCAGTACGCGGACTACGCCGCCTGGCAGCGGGGCTGGCTCGCGGGCGAGGCCCTGGAGGCGCAGCTGGCCTGGTGGCGCGAGCGGCTGGCCGGCGCCCCGCCCGTGCTGGAGATCCCCACGGACCGGCCGCGCCGCCCCCTGGCGGAGGCCCCCTGGCGGGCGGTCCCGGTCGAGCTCCCCGCGGGGAGCTCGCGGGCGCTGAGGGAGCTGGCGCGGCGGGAAGGGGCGACGCCGTTCATGGCGCTGCTGGCGGCGTGGCAGCTCCTGCTGGGGCGCTACGCGGGGGAGGAGGACGTGGTGGTGGGCTCCCCCATCGCCGGACGGACCCGCGCCGAGCTGGAGGGGCTGATCGGTTTCTTCGTCAACACCCTCGTCCTGCGCGCCGACCTGTCGGGGGACGCGGGCTTCCGCGGGCTGCTGGAGCGCGTGCGGGAGACCACGCTGGGCGCCTTCCAGCACCAGGACCTCCCCTTCGAGCGCCTGGTGGAGGAGCTGCAGCCGGAGCGCAGCCTGACGCACGCGCCGCTCTTCCAGGTGATGTTCTCGCTGGAGGCCGCGGCGGCGGCCGGGCCGCGGCTGGGCGACGTGCGGATGGAGCCCCTGTACGGGGGCGGGGGCGTCACGCAGTTCGACCTGGACCTGGACCTGGAAGACGGCCCGGAGCGGATCCGGGGGGTGCTGCGCCACCGCACCGACCTGTTCGAGGCCGCCACGGCGGAGCGGATGGCTGGCCACTTCCGCGTCCTGCTGGAGGGCGTGCTGGGCGACCCGGATCGTCCGCTCGCGGAGATTTCCCTGCTGGACGGGGGGGAGCGCGCGCAGGTGGTGGCGCGCTGGAACGCCACGGCGCGGCCGTACCCGCGCGAGCTCTGCCTCCACGAGCTGGTCTCGGCGCAGGCGGCGCGCACCCCCGGGGCCCCCGCCGTGCTCTTCGAGGGCCGCGCGACGACGTACGCGGAGCTGGAGGCGGGCGCCGGGGCGGTCGCGGAGCGGCTGCGGGAGCGGGGCGTCGGCCCCGAGACGCGGGTGGGGATCTGCGTGGAAAAGGGCCCCGGGGCGGCGCTCGCGGTCCTGGGCGTGCTCCGGGCCGGGGGCGCGTACGTCCCGCTGGACCCGGCGTACCCGACCGGGCGCCTGGAGTACATGCTGGCGAACAGCGGGGCCGCGCTGGTGCTGGCGCAGCCGGAGCTGGCGGATCGCTTCGCCGGCTCCGGCGTCGAGGTCGTGCTCCTGGACGGCGGTTCGTCGTCCGCACTCCCGCACTCCCGCACTCTCGCACCTTCGCACTCGCCGTCGCCCGAGAACCTGGCGTACGTCATCTACACCTCGGGCTCCACCGGCACCCCCAAGGGCGTGGCCGTCCCGCACCGCGCGGTGGTCAACCTGGCCACGGACATGGCGGAGCGGCTCGGGCTGCGCCCGGACGACCGGCTGCTGAGCTTCGCTTCGCTGAGCTTCGACGTCTCGGTGGAGGAGATCTTCACCGCCTGGGTCGCGGGCGCCGCGGTGGTGTTCTCGCGCGCGGAGCTGTTCGCGCCCGGGGCGCTGCTGGAGGTGGTGGAGCGCGAGGGGGTCACCAGCTTCGAGCTGCCGACGGCGTACTGGCACGAGTGGGTGCGCGAGCTGAGCGAGGGGGGGCGCCGCGTGCCGGAGTGCGTGCGGTTCGTGCGGGTGGGCGGCGAGCGGATCTCCATGGAGCGGCTGCGGGAGTGGGCGGAGCTGCGGGTGCCGCTGGTCCACGCCTTCGGGCTGACGGAGACCGCCTGCACCTCGGCGACGCTGCGGCTGGCGGCGGGCGACGACGGGTCGCGCTGGGGGAGCCTGCCGATCGGGCGGCCCACGGGGAACGTGCGGCTGTACGTGCTGGACCGCGCCGGGGAGCCGGCGCCCACCGGCGTCCCGGGCGAGCTGTTCGTCGGGGGCGAAGGGGTGGCGCGCGGATACCTGGGGCGGCCGGGACCGACGGCTGAGACGTTCGTTCCCGACGCGCTCGGGGGCGGGACGGGGGAGCGGCTGTACCGGACGGGGGACCGGGTGCGGTGGCTCTCCGGCGGCACGCTGGAGTTCCTGGGGCGGATCGACCACCAGGTCAAGGTGCGCGGCTTCCGCATCGAGCCGGCGGAGGTCGAGGCGGCGCTGGTCCGGCACCCCGCGGTCGCGGAGGCGGTGGTGACCGTGCGCGGGGCCGCGCTGGTGGCCTACTACACGGCCGACGGGGAGGCCCCGGCGGCGGGGGAGCTGCGGGAGCACCTGCGCGGCATGCTGCCGCCGTACATGGTGCCCGGCGCGTACGTGGCCCTGGAGAGGCTGCCGCTCTCCCCCAGCGGCAAGGTCGACCGGCGGGCGCTCCCGGCGCCGGCGGCCGAGGACGGGCGGAGGTACGCGGCAGCGCGCACGGAGACGGAGCGCGCGCTGGCGGAGGCGTGGGCCGAGGTCCTGGGGCGGGAGCGGGTGGGGGTGGAGGACGACTTCTTCGAGCTGGGGGGCCACAGCCTGCTCGCCACCCGGGTGGTCTCGCGGGCCCGGGAGGCGTTCGGGGTGGAGCTGCCGGTGCGGGCGCTCTTCGAGACGCCCACGGTGGCGGGGCTGGCGGAGCGCGTGGAGGCCCTGCTCCGCGAGGGCGCGGGGAGCCGGACGCCCCCGCTCGTCCCCGTCCCCCGCGACGGGGACGAGGCCCCGCTCTCCTTCGCCCAGCAGCGGCTCTGGTTCATCGACCGGCTGGAGCCCGGCAGCAGCGCGTACAACATGCCCGCGGCGCTGCGGCTGCGCGGGGCGCTGGAGGCGCGCGCGCTGCGCGCGTCGCTGGGGGCGCTGGTGCGGCGGCACGAGACGCTGCGCACCGTCTTCGCGCTCCGCGACGGGGAGCCGGTGCAGGTGATCCGTCGCCCCGGGCCGGTCCCGCTCCCGACCGTCGACCTGGCGGCGCTCGCCCCCCAGCGGAGGGAGGCGGAGGCCGCGCGGCTGGCCGCCGCGGAGGCGGCGCGCCCCTTCGACCTGGAGCGCGGGCCCCTGCTGCGGGCCACGCTGCTGCGCCTGGACCGGGACGACCACGCCCTGCTCTTCACCCTGCACCACGTGGTCGGCGACGCGTGGAGCATGGAGGTGCTGACCCGCGAGGTCTCGGCGGCGTACGGGGCGTACTCGCGCGGCGAGGAGCCCCGTCTGCCGGAGCTGCCGGTGCAGTACGCGGACTACGCCGCCTGGCAGCGGGGCTGGCTCGCGGGCGAGGCCCTGGAGGCGCAGCTGGCCTGGTGGCGCGAACGGCTGGCGGGCGCCCCGCCCGTGCTGGAGATCCCCACGGACCACCCGCGCCGCCCGGGCGCCGGGTCGGCCGCCGGCCGGGCGCGCCTGGCGCTGGACCCGCGGACCGCGCACCGGGTGCGGGAGCTGGCGCGGCGGGAGGGGGCGACGCCTTTCATGGCGCTGCTGGCGGCGTGGCAGCTCCTCCTGGGGCGCTACGCGGGGCAGGTCGACGTGGTGGTGGGCTCCCCCATCGCCGGGCGCACCCGCAGCGAGCTGGAGGGGCTGATCGGCTTCTTCGTCAACACGCTCGTGCTGCGCACGGACTTGTCGGGCGACGCGGGCTTCCGGGAGCTGCTGCGTCGCGTGCGGGAAGCCACGCTGGGCGCCTTCCAGCACCAGGACCTCCCCTTCGAGCGGCTGGTGGAGGAGCTGCAGCCGGAGCGCAGCCTGACGCACACGCCCCTGTTCCAGGTGGTGTTCAGCCTGCAGGGCGCCCCCCCCGGCGCGCCCCGGCTGGGCCGGCTGGAGGCGGAGCCGCTCGACGCAGGCGCCGCCACGGCGACCTTCGACCTGAGCTTCACCATGACGGACACCGGGGAGGGGCTGGAGGGCTCCCTCGTGTACCGGACGGCGCTCTTCGAGGCCGCGACCGCGGAGCGGATGCTGGGGCACTTCGCGGTCCTGCTGCGCGGCGTGGCGGCGGACCCGGATCAGAGCATCGGAGAGGTGGACCTGCTCTCGCCCGCCGAGCGCGAGCGGGTGCTGGTGGAGTGGAACGCCACGGCGCGGGACTTCCCGCGCGGGCGCTGCGTGCACGAGCTGATCGCCGAGCAGGCGGCGCGCACCCCGGACGCCGTCGCTGTCGAGGCGCACGACGGTCGCTGGACGTACGCCGAGCTGGAGCATCGCGCCAACCGCCTCGCCCGGCACCTGCGCTCCCGCGGGGTGGGGCCGGAGGCGCGCGTCGGGCTCCTGCTGGAGCGCGGAGCGGACACGGTCGCGGCGGTGCTGGGGATCCTCCGGGCGGGGGCGGCCTACCTGGCGCTCGACCCCTCCTACCCGGACGAGCGGCTCCGCTTCATGCTGGAGGACGCGGGCGCCACGGTCCTGCTCACCCGCTCCGGGCTGGCGGAGCGGTGCCGCGGCTTCGGCGGGGCGGCCGTGCTGCTGGACGCGGACCGCGAGGCGATCGAGCGCGAGCCGGCGGAGGCCCCGGAGGGCGGCGCCGGGCCGGAGGGGCTGGCGTACGTGATCTACACCTCCGGCTCCACGGGCGCGCCCAAGGGGGTGCTGGTGGAGCACCGCGCGCTGGCGAACTACCTGGCCTGGTTCGACCGCGAGGTGCTGGGGGAGGAGGGCTTCGCCCTGCCGATGGTCAGCCGCCTCTCGTTCGACGCGCACGCGCGGCAGCTCTTCCCGCCGCTGCTGCGGGGCGAGGCCGCGTGGGTGCTCCCGGAGGCCGCGGCCGCCGACCCGCGGGCGCTCCTGGAGGCGATCTCCGGGCGGGAGCGCGTCTCCTTCGGCGGGGTGCCCTCGCTCTGGGGCGCCATGCTGGAGCTGGTGAAGTCGGGGGAGGCGCCGCGGCCGGCGGGGCTCCGGGCGGTGCTCCTCGGCGGCGAGGCGTTCCCCCCGGAGCTGGCGGAGCGCACCCTCGCCGAGTTCCCCGGCATCGCCCTGTGGAACCACTACGGGCCTACGGAGGGGACGGTGAACACCACCGTGGCGCGGGTGAGGCCGGGGGCGCCGGTCACCCTGGGGCGCCCGGTCGCCAACGTTCGCGTCTACCTGCTGGACGGGGCGGGACACCCGGTCCCGGAGGGGGTCCCGGGCGAGCTGCACGTGGCGGGAGCGGGGGTGGCGCGCGGCTACCTGGGGCGGCCGGGGCTGACCGCCGAACGCTTCCTCCCCGACCCGTTCTCCGGGGAGGCGCGCAGCGGGGCGCGGATGTACCGCTCGGGAGACCGCGCGCGCTGGCGCGCGGACGGGACGCTGGACTACCTGGGGCGCGTGGACCAGCAGGTCAAGGTGCGCGGCCACCGGGTGGAGCCCGGGGAGGTCGAGGCGGTGCTGGAGCGGCACCCGGCGGTGCGGGAGGCCGCCGTGGCGGCGCGCGACGACCGGCTGGCGGCGTACGTGGCGTTCGAGGAACGGGAGCCGCCCGCCCCGGCGGAGCTGCGCGGCTGGCTGCGGGAGCGCCTCCCGGAGCACATGGTCCCCGCCTCCCTGACGGTGCTGGCGGAGCTGCCGCGCACCCCCAACGGCAAGCTCGACCGGCGCGCCCTCCCCGGGCCCGAGGCCCCCTCCGGCGGCGAGCACGTGGCGCCGCGGAGCTGGACGGAGGAGGCGCTGGCCGCGATCTGGAGCCGGGTGCTGGGAACGGAGCGGGTGGGGGTGCACGACGACTTCTTCGCGCTCGGGGGGCACTCCCTGCTCGCCACGCGCGTCGTCTCCGAGGTGCGCGCCACGCTGGGGCTGGAGGTGCCGCTGCGCGCCCTGTTCGAGCGCCCCACCGTCGCCGGGCTGGCCGAGCTGGTGGACGAGATGTCGCTGCACGCCGCCGCCGGGGACGACCTGTCCGAGGAGGAGCTGCGCGCGCTGGAGGGGATGACGGACGAGGAGGCGGTGCGGCTCCTCGGCGGCGGGGAGTGAGCGGGACCATGCACAGCGGAAGCGGACCGAGATGAGCGAAGCACCCGAGCGCCTGGCGCACCTTTCGCCGGCCAAGCGCCTCCTCCTCCTCAAGATGCGGCGGGAGCAGGCGGAGGCCGATCCGCAGCGGATCCCGCGGCGCGCCCCCGGGGCCCCGGCGCCGCTCTCCTTCGCGCAGCAGCGGCTCTGGTTCCTGCACCGGCTGGACCCGGGGAGCGCCGCCTACAACCTCCCCTACCCGCTGCGGCTGCGCGGACCGCTGGACGTGCGGGCGCTGGAGCGCAGCCTCACCGCGCTCGCGGAGCGGCACGAGACGCTGCGCACCGTCTTCCCGGAGCGCGCCGGCGAGCCGGCCCAGGCCATCCTCCCGGCGGCCCCCCGGCGCGTCCCGGTCGCCGACCTCCGCGGCCTGCGCGAGGCCGGGCGCGAGGGGGAGCTCCGCCGCCTGGTGGCGGACGAGGCGCGGCGTCCCTTCGACCTGGCCGCGGGGCCGCTGCTGCGCGTGCTGCTGGCGCGCGCGGGGGACGAGGAGTGGGGGCTCTGCTTCACCATGCACCACGTCGTCTCCGACGGCTGGAGCATGGGGGTGCTGGTGAACGAGGTCAACGAGCTCTACGGCGCGTACTCCCGCGGGGAGGAGCCCCGGCTCCCGGAGCTGCCGGTTCAGTACGCGGACTACGCCGCCTGGCAGCGGGAACGGCTCTCCGGCGAGGCGCTGGAGGCGCAGCTCGGCTGGTGGCGGGAGCGGCTCTCGGGGGCCCCGCCGCTGCTGGAGCTCCCGGCCGACTTCCCCCGCCGCCCGGACGGGAGCGCCCCCGGGGGCGAGCACCCCGTCGCCGTCCCCGCGGCGACCCTGCGCTCCCTGCGGGAGCTGGCGCGGGAGGAGGGCGCCACCGTGTTCATGGTGCTGCTGGCGGCATGGCAGTGCCTCCTGGCGCGCTGGTCCGGGCAGGACGACGTCAGCGTGGGCACCCCCATCGCCGGGCGCACCCGCAAGGAGCTGGAGGGGCTGATCGGCTTCTTCGTCAACACCCTGGTTCTGCGCACCGACCTGTCGGACGGCCTCACCTTCCGCGGGCTGCTGGCGAGGGTGCGGGAAACGACCCTGGGCGCCTACGCGCACCAGGAGCTCCCCTTCGAGCGGCTGGTGGAGGAGCTGGCCCCCGAGCGCAGCCTGGCGCACAACCCGCTCTTCCAGGTGACGTTCGCCCTGCTGAACACCGGGCGCGGCGAGCTGCGGCTCGGCGGCCTGGGGGTGGAGCCGCTCGCCGGGGGAGAAGCGACGGCGCCGTTCGACCTCAGCCTGGACCTCCGGGAAGGGCCGGAGGGGATCGGCGGGGCGCTCGGCTACCGCGCGGACCTCTTCGAGGACGCCACCGTCGGGCGCATGGCCGCGCACTTCGTCCGCCTGCTGGACGGGGTGGCCGCCGGGCCGGACCGCCGCGTCGGGGAGCTGGAGCTGCTCGCCCCGGCAGAGCGACGGCAGCTGCTGGAGGAGTGGAGCGCCGCGCCGTCGCGGGTCCCGCGCGGCCGGTGCGTGCACGAGCTGTTCGCGGAGCAGGCGCGGCGCACCCCCGGCGCCGTGGCGCTGGTCCACCGCGGCGGGCGGACGACCTACGCCGAGCTGGACCGGGCCTCCGACCGCCTCGCCCGCGACCTCGTGGGCCGCGGCGTCGGCCCCGAGGTGCGCGTCGGCATCTGCGCCGAGCGCTCGCCGGAGATGGTGGCCGGCATGCTCGCCGTGCTCAAGGCGGGCGGCGCCTACCTCCCGCTCGATCCGGACTACCCGGCGGAGCGGCTCGCCTTCATGCTGTCCGACGCGGCCGCGCCGGTGCTCCTCGCGCACGGCCACCTGAGCGGGCTCTTCCCCGGGTACCGCGGGGAGACCGTGCCGCTGGACGGGGCCGCCGAGCCGGGTGGAGGGGAGAGCGGCGGGCCGCTCCCCGCCGTCTCGCCGGAGAGCCTGGCGTACGTCATCTACACCTCGGGCTCCACCGGCACCCCCAAGGGGACCGAGGTGCCGCACCGCGCCGTCCCCGGCTTCTTCTGGGACGCGGACTACGCCCGCTTCGACGCGGAGCAGACGCTGCTGCAGCACTCGTCGCTGTCGTGGGACGCGCTGACGCTGGAGCTGTGGCCGGCGCTCCTCACCGGCGGGCGCTGCGTCCTCCTCCCGGCGCGCGCTTCGGAGCCGGCCCTGCTGGCGGAGCAGGTGCGGGAGCACGGGGTCACCACGCTGTGGCTGACCGCGGCCTACTTCAACCTGGTGGTGGACACCCTCCCGGAGGCGCTGGCCGGCGTCGCGCAGGTCATGACCGGCGGCGAGGCCGTCAGCCCCCCGCACGCGCGCCGCGCGCTGGAGCTGTACCCCGGGCTGCGGCTGGTGAACGGCTACGGCCCCAGCGAGTGCACCGTGTTCGCCTCCTGCTGGCCGGTGCCCGCGGGCTTCCGCGGGGCCGCCCTCCCCATCGGGCGGCCGGTGGGGGACCGCAGGGTGTACCTGCTCGACCGCGGCTTCGAGCCGGTCCCCGTGGGGGTGCCGGGCGAGCTGTGCATCGGCGGGCCCGCGGTGGCCCGCGGCTACCTGGGGCGGCCGGGGCTGACGGCGGAGAAGTTCGTCCCCGACCCGTTCTCGCCGGAGCCGCGCAGCGGTGCGCGGCTCTACCGCACGGGAGACCGGGCGCGGTGGAGGGCGGACGGGGTGCTGGAGCTCGTGGGGCGCATGGACTTCCAGGTCAAGGTGCGCGGCTTCCGGGTGGAGCCGGGCGAGGTGGAGGCCGTGCTCGCCTCGCACCCGCGGGTGCGCGCGGCGCTGGTGCTGGCGAACCGGGACGGCGCGGGTGTCGCGCGGCTGGTGGCGTACGCCCTCTCCGACGCGGAGCCGGGCGAGCTGCGGGACTTCCTCCGGGCGCGGCTCCCGGAGTACATGGTCCCCGCCGCGGTGGTGCCCCTGGAGGCGTTCCCGCTCACCGCGCACGGCAAGACGGACCGGCGCGCGCTCCTGGCCCTGGCGGAGCCCGGGAGCGCGGCGGCCTACGTGGCGCCGCGGACCGCCGCCGAGGAGCGGATGGCCGCGATCTGGGCGGAGGTGCTGGGGACCGGGCGGGTGGGCGTGCACGACGACTTCTTCGCGCTGGGCGGGCACTCGCTGCTGGCCATGCGCATCGTGTCGCGCGCCCGGGAGGCGCTCGGCGTCGAGGTCCCGGTGCGGGCGCTCTTCGAGGCGCCCACGGTCGCCGGCCTGGCGGAGCGGGTCGCGGGGGCGGCGCCGGAGGACGCGCGCCCCATTCCCCGGCGCGCCGGCGGCGGCCCCGCGCCGCTCTCCTTCGCGCAGCAGCGGCTCTGGTTCATCCACCGCCTGGAGCCGGAGAGCCCCGCCTACAACATGCCGTTCCCGCTCCGGCTGCGCGGCCGGCTGGACGCCGCGGCGCTGCGGCGCGCCCTCGCGGAGATCGTCCGCCGGCACGAGACGCTGCGCACCACGTTCGTGGCGGAGGAGGGAGAGCCCGTGCAGCGGGTGCGGCCCGCCGGCCCGGTCCGCCTCCCCCTGGCCGACCTGTCCGGGCTCCCCCCGGAGCGCGCGGAGGCGGAGGCTCTGCGGCTGGCGCGGGAGGAGGCGCTGCGCCCCTTCGACCTGGAGCGCGGCCCGCTGCTGCGCGCCGCGCTCCTGCGCCTGGACGGCGCGGAGCACGCCGCGCTCTTCACCCTGCACCACGTCGTCGGCGACGGCTGGAGCATGGAGGTGCTGGTGCGCGAGCTTGCCGCGCTCTACGCAGCCTTCTCGCGCGGCGAGCCTTCGCCCCTCCCGGAGCTCCCCGTCCAGTACGCCGACTTCGCCGTCTGGCAGCGCGCGCAGCTGGCCGGCGAGACGCTGGAGTCGCAGCTGCGCTGGTGGCGGGAGCGCCTGGCGGGCGCGCCGCCCCTGCTGGAGCTGCCCACGGACCGGCCGCGCTCCTCCGCCGCGGGGGCGCGGGGGGCGCACCGGCCGCTCGTCCTCCCGCCGGGGACGGTGCGCGCGCTGCGCGGGGTGGCCGGACGCGAGGGGGCGACGATGTTCATGACGCTGCTGGCGGCATGGCAGTGCCTGCTGGCGCGCTGGTCGGGGCAGGACGACGTCGTCGTGGGCACCCCCATCGCCGGGCGCACCCGCCGGGAGCTGGAGCCGCTGATCGGCTTCTTCGTCAACACGCTCGTCCTGCGCGCGGACCTGTCCGGCGACCCCTCCTTCCGCGCCCTGCTGGGGCGCGTGCGGGACGGCGTGCTGGGCGCCTTCGCGCACCAGGAGCTCCCCTTCGAGCGGCTGGTGGAGGAGCTGGCGCCGGAACGGAGCCTGGCGCACACGCCGCTCTTCCAGGCGCTGTTCGCGTACCGGAGCGCGGCGGGGGCGGGAGGCGCGCTGCGGCTGCCGGATCTGGAGCTGGCGCCGCTGGCGGGCGGGGGAGCGGAGGTGGCCAAGTTCGACCTGGACCTGACGCTGGAGGAGGCGGGGGAGGAGCTGGCGGGGGGGCTCGCCTACCGCGCGGAGCTGTTCGAGGCCGCCACGGCCGAGCGCATGCTGGGGCACTTCCGCGCGCTGGTGGAGGCGGTCGCCGCCCACCCGGAGCGCCCCGTCTCCGCGGTGGAGCTGCTCACGGAGGCGGAGCGGGGCCAGCTGGCCCGGTGGAACGACACGGCGCGCGGCTACCCCGGCGGCCGCGTCCACGACCTGTTCGCGGCGCAGGCGGCCCGCACCCCGGACGCCGTCGCCGTGTCCTGGCGCGGCGGGCGGACGAGCTACGCCGAGCTGGACCGGCGCTCGGCCCGGCTGGCGAACGCGCTGCGCCGCCGCGGCGTCGGTCCGGAGTCGCGCGTGGGCGTGTGCATGGCCCGCACGCCGGAGCTGCTCGTCGCCCTGCTGGGCGTGCTGCGGGCCGGCGGCGCCTACGTCCCGCTCGACCCGGCGTACCCGGCCGGGCGCCTGGGCCACATGCTGGAGGACGCCGCCATCGGCCTGGTCCTCACCGAGCCGGAGCTGGCCGGGCGACTCCCCGCGGGCGCCGCCCGGCTGCTGGTGCCGGAGCGGGAGCGCGACGGCCTCGCCCGCGAGCCGGACCGGGCGCCGGAGAGCGGCGTGCTGCCGGAGAACCTGTCGCACGTGATCTTCACCTCGGGCTCCACCGGCAGGCCCAAGGGCGTGATGATCGGCCATGCATCGGTCGTCGTGCTGCTGCACTGGCTGCGCGAGAACGTCGGCGACGAGGAGCGGTCGTCGACCCTCTTCTCGACGTCGGTCAGCTTCGACGTGTCGGTGGCGGAGGTCTTCGGCACGCTCTCGTGGGGCGGGACGCTGGTGCTGGTGGAGAACGCGCTGGAGCTGCCCTCCGCCGCGGAGCCGGTGGTCCACGCCTGCATGGTCCCCACCGTCGCCGCCGAGCTGCTGCGCACGGGCGGGATCCCGGCGAGCGTGCGGACGCTGGACCTCGCCGGCGAGCCGCTGCCGGCCGGGCTCGCCCGGGCGCTGTACGGGCTGGGCCACGTGGAGCGGGTGCGGAACCTGTACGGACCCACGGAGGACACCACGTACTCCACCTGCTCCCCGGTGGAGCGCGGCGCGGAGCGGGTGCTCGTCGGCCGGCCCCTGGCGGACGCGCGGGCGTACGTGCTCGACGGGCGGCTGCGGCCGGCGCCCGTCGGCGTCCCCGGCGAGCTGTACCTGGCCGGCGCCGGGCTGGCGCGCGGCTACGCGGCCCGGCCGGAGCTGACGGCGGAACGGTTCCTCCCCGACCCCCACGCCGAAGCGGGCGGGCGGATGTACCGGACCGGCGACCGTGCGCGGTGGCTGGCCACGGGGGAGCTGGAGTACCTGGGGCGCGTCGACCAGCAGGTCAAGATCCGGGGCTTCCGCATCGAGACCGGCGAGGTGGAGGCGGTCCTGCGCGCGCACCCCGGCGTGCGCGAGGCGGCGGTCGCGGCCGGCGACGACCCGTCCGGCGGCAGGCGCCTGGTGGGCTGGGTGGTTCCGCGCGGCGCGAACGCCCCGGACGCGGCGGAGCTCAGGCGCTGGCTCGCGGGGAGCCTCCCCGACTACATGGTCCCCTCCGCTTTCGTGCCGCTGGAGCGGCTTCCCCTGACCCCCAGCGGCAAGCTCGACCGGCGCGCGCTGCCGGCGCCCGGGACGGCGGCGGCGGGGGCGGAAGGCTACGTGGCGCCGCGCACCCCCACCGGCGAGGTCCTGGCCGGGATCTGGGCCGAAGCTCTCCGGGTGGAGCGGGTGGGGGCCCACGACGACTTCTTCGAGCTGGGCGGGCACTCCCTGCTCGCCACCCGCGTGGTCTCGCAGGCGAGGGAAAAGCTCGGGGTGGAGCTGCCGCTGCGCGCCGTGTTCGAGGCGCGCACCGTGGCGGAGCTGGCGGAGCGCGTGGAAGCCCTGCTCCGCGAGGGCGCCGGGGCGCAGGCGCCGCCGCTCCTCCCCGTCCCCCGCGACGGCGCGGAACGGGTCCCGCTCTCGTTCGCGCAGCAGCGGCTCTGGTTCATCGACCAGCTGCAGCCCGGGAGCGCCGCGTACAACGTCCCGGCCGCCCTGCGCCTGCGCGGGGCGCTGGACGCGCGCACCCTCCGGCGCGCCC
>JBFMFL010000196.1:0-13119 GCA_040752145.1 Gemmatimonadota bacterium | reverse complement strand
AGAAAGCGCGGGGGCGCGCCTCCCCCGCGGCGCGCCCCCGCTTGCCGTCCGCCCCGCCGCGGGGCGCCGCTAGACGGCCACCCGCGCCTCCGCCGCGCCCCGCCAGCCGGGGATGGCGTCGAACACCCGCAGCGCCAGCGGCACCTTGCCGAAGGGGGCGCTCACCTGCACGCCGGCGATCTGCGGCAGCGCCTCGGCCAGCATCTCCCGGGCGATGGCGATCCCCTCGTCCACCGCGGCCTCCTTGCCCGTCTCGCTGGCGCGGCGCATCCGCTCGATCACCCGCTCGGGGACCACCACGCCGGGGACCTCGTTGGCCAGGAACTCGGCATTGCGGGCGCTGACCAGCGGCCAGATCCCCGCCACCACGGGGATGCGGATCCCCTCGCGGTCGATGCGCTCCAGGAAGCGGAAGAGCTGCGCCACGTCGAACACCGGCTGCGTGATGGCGTACTCCGCCCCCGCCTCCACCTTCCAGTAGAAGCGCTTCAGCTCGTGGTCCAGGTCCTCGGCGCCGGGGTTCACCCCCACGCCGATGGTGAAGGAGGTGGGCGCCCCCAGGGCGTTGCCGCCGGGATCCAGCCCCCGGTTCAGCCGCGACACCAGGTTGGTGAGGCCGATGGCGTCGATGTCGAAGACCGCCGTGGCGTCCGGGTACGGCCCCATCTTGGGCGGGTCGCCGGTGATGAGCAGCAGGTTGCGCAGCCCCAGCGCCTGCGCGCCCAGCAGGTCGGAGAGCATCCCCAGCAGGTTCCGGTCGCGGCAGCAGTAGTGGACCACGGCCTCGATCCCCACCCGCTGCTGGATCAGCACCGCCGTCGCCAGGGCGCCCATGCGGCTCTGCGCGCGCGGGCCGTCCGGCACGTTGACGCCGTCCACCCCCGCCTCGCGGAGGAGGCGCACCCCCTCCAGCATGGCGTCCGGGCTGGAGCCGCGCGGCGGGACGATCTCCACCGTGGTGAGGAACTCGCCGCGGGCCAGCTTGCCGCCCCAGGCGGAGCGCTCCGCCTGGGGCGTGGGCTCCAGCCCCGCGTCCGCCGCCTGCTCCGGCTGCGACTGCGCCACCCGCACCGAGCCGCCGGGCGCCAGCATCCGCACCGCGTCCGACATGCGGGCGACGTGCTCCGGGGTGGTGCCGCAGCACCCGCCCACGAAGCGCACGCCCTTGCGGATGAGCCGCGCCGCGTAGGTGGCCATGTACTCGGGCGACGCCATGTAGATGGTGCGCCCGTCCACCTCGCGGGGGAGGCCGGCGTTGGGCTGCGTGGAGAGCGGCGCGGCGGTGGCCGTGTGCATGCTCTCCACCGCCTGGAGCATGGCGCTGGGCCCCACGCTGCAGTTGAGCCCCACCACGTCGGCGCCCCACTCGGCCAGGCGCTCCGCGAGCGCGGCGGCCTCCGTGCCGAACGGCGTGCGGCCGTCCTCGCGGATCACCATCTGCGCCACCACGGGGAGGTCGCACAGCCCGCGCACGGCGAGCACCGCCTGGCGGATCTCGTCCAGGTCGGCGAAGGTCTCCAGGATGAACAGGTCCACCCCGCCCTCCAGCAGCGCCTCGGCCTGCTCGGCGAACAGGGCGCGCGCCTCCCCGGCGGAGGTGGGGCCGTACGGTTCGATGCGCAGCCCCAGCGGCCCCATGGCCCCGGCCACGCACACCCGGCCGCCGGCCGCCGCGCGGGCAATCTGCGCGGCGCGCACGTTGATTTCGCGGAGCCGGTCCTCCAGCCCGTACTTGGCCAGCTTGAGCCGGTTTGCGCCGTAGGAGTTGGTTTCCAGGACCTCCGCCCCGGCCCGCACGTAGGCGCGGTGGACGTCGCCCACCAGGTCCGGCTGGACCAGGTTCAGCTCGTCGTAGGAGCGGTTGATGTAGACGCCCTTGGAGTACAGCATGGTCCCCATCGCACCGTCGAACAGGTGCGGGCGTCCGTCGTCCAGGAGCTCGCGAAAGTCAGCCATCCGGATCCTGCTTCGTTAATCGTTTTCCGCGGCCGAGGGGAGGTAGCCCTCCGGCACCACGATCGCCACCCGGCCGGTCACCGGCACGTACCACAGCACCCTGCCCCGCCGGTCGAGCCCCACCTCGGTGGATCCGTCCGGGGGCAGGCACCCCACCCGGTCGCCCGGCTCCAGCGGGTACACCCACCGCCCCGACGTCTCGCGCTCCAGCCGCGCCACCACCTCCTCCACCGTGGCCGGCGGCGTCCCCGCGGGGAAGCGGCGCCCCAGGTGCTCCAGCCCGCCCGCCGGGCACGCCGCGCCCGGCGCGCCCAGCAGCGCCCGCACGCTGGCCGAGTCCTCCGTCAGCCGCAGGTCCCCCACCCGCCGTTCCCTCCGCCGCTCCGGGCTCAGCAGCACGAACGCCAGCACCGCGAGCCCCGCCAGCACGATGCCCGCGCTGACCCTGCGCACGCCCCGCTGCCTCGTCCTGAGCGCCTGGTCCACCCTTCGATCTCGCGTAGCGATGGCTGCCTCCCCGCGGAGTGTCCCCTGCCCGCCCGGCACCCGCCGGGCCCGTGGCTACATACCATGCTACCGCCGCGCCGACTTCGCCAGAGTAGAGGCAGTACGGAGTACGAAGTACGCTCAACTGCGACGGCGGGCCCTCCCCCGGCCCCTCCCCGCAAGGGGGAGGGGAGAACGACAGCGTGGGGAGGCAGGCTCCGGCGCGCGGGCTACCCCTCACCCCCCGGCCCCCTCTCCCATAAGGGGAGAGGGGGAGCACTGCACGACGATCCCGCCCCCCGGACAGCCCTCCCCCAGAATTGGGGGAGGGTGGCGAGCCTCAAGCGAGCCGGGTGGGGGCCCCAGCGGACGCCAGCACGACGCCCGCGTGAGGGATGCGAGCGCGAAGCGGCGAGACCCGGCGGCAGTTTGCCGGGGCTCGCCTCCGTTAGGCAGCGTTGTTTGCTGCCTTACGGAGCCGCAGCCCGACCCGAGCGCCAGCGAGGGGCACGCCCAAACCCGCAGCAAAAAATCACTGCGGCGAGAAGTACTTCGCCGCCGGGTGGTGAACGACCAGCGCCGCGGTCGATTGCTCCGGGTCCAGCTGGAAGGCGCTCGTGAGCCCCACCCCGATGCTCTCCTGCACCGGCAGGATCCGGAACAGCGTCTCGTGCTGCTCGATGTCCGGGCACGCCGGGTACCCCCACGAGTAGCGCAGCCCGCGCTCGCCCTCGATCCCCAGCTCCCGCCGCACGCGCCGGTTGACCAGTTCCGCGGTGCCCTCGGCCGTCTGCACCGAGAACCCGTGCAGGAAGTACCCCTCGCTGTAGTCGCCGCCTTGGTTGCGGCCGGCGATGAACTCCGCGGCGCGGTCGCCGCTGGTCACCACCTGGAGCGGGAGCACGTCCTCGGGGCCGCTGCCGTTGAGCGGGCGGAAGTAGTCGGCCAGGCACAGCTGCTCGCGGTCCTCCTGGCGCGGGAACTCGAACCTCCCGATCTCGCGCGCGCGGTCCGCCGGGTCGAAGACGACCACCGCGTCGCCGTCGCGCCCGGCCGGGAAGTAGCCGTACACGGCGCGCGGGCGCAGCCACCCCTGGGTGCGGGCCTCGCGGGTGTAGCGGGCCAGCCGCGGCTCGAAGTCCTCGCGGACAAGGCGCTCCCACTCCTCGCCCTTGAGGTTGCGGGCGCCCCACTGCATCCGGTACAGCGTGTTGAGGTCGATGCACTCCACCACCTCGTCCACCGGGATGCGGTCCAGCACCTTCCACCCCCAGAAGGGCGGCGCGGGCGCGTCCACCACCGGCACGGTCGGGTTCTGCCGCGAAGCCGGGCGCATGGCCGACGCCTTCGCCTTGTTGGCGGCGTACTGCTCGCTGCGGCGCAGCATCTCCGCGTTGTGCCCCCGCACGAACTCCTCGGCGTCGTCCGCGACCAGCCGGTCCATGGTCGCCAGCCCCTCGAAGGCGTCCTTGCAGTAGAACATCCCCGACCCGTACGGCTCGCCCTCGGCCACCATGGCGGCGCCGCGCACGAAGCTGGGGTTGATGGCCGCGCCGCCCACCAGCAGCGGGTACCTCATGCCGCGGCGGTGCAGCTCCTGCGCGCACAGCGGCATCTGCTTGCTGGTGGAGACCAGCAGCGCGCTGAGGCCGATGGCGTCGGCGCCCACCTCCTCGGCCTTTTCCAGGATGGTGTTGACGGGCACCTGCTTGCCCAGGTCGAACACCGTGTAGCCATTGTTGGTGAGGATGGTGTTCACCAGCGACTTGCCGATGTCGTGCACGTCGCCGTACACGGTGGCCAGCACCACCTTGCCCTTGGTCTGCCCCTCGGCCTTCTCCAGGTAGTTCTCCAGCCGGGCGACGGCCTTCTTCATCACCTCGGCGCTCTGCAGCACGAAGGGGAGGATCAGCTCGCCGGCCCCGAACTTGTCGCCCACCTCCTTCATGGCGGGCAGCAGCACGTCGTTGAGCACCGGCACGGCGCCCTGCCGCTCCACCGCGCGGTCGATCAGCTCCTCGATCCCCTCCTTCTTGCGGTGCAGGATCTTCCAGTGCAGCGCCGCCTCCGGCTCCATCTCCGCCGTGGGGTCGGTCGCGCTCTCCGTCTCGGCCGACTTGCCCTCGTAGAAGCCGATGAAGTCGGCCAGGGGGTCCCGGGTCTCCGTGCGCCGGTCCCAGATCAGGTCGTCGGCGAGCTGCCGCTCCTCGGGGTTGATCTCGAAGTACGGCTTGACGTGCGCCGGGTTGATGATGGCGGTGTCCAGCCCCGCCTCCACGCAGTGGTGCAGGAACACCGAGTTGAGCACGGCGCGCGCGTGCGGCGCCAGCCCGAAGCTGACGTTGGACACGCCCAGGGTGGTGAGCACCCCCGGCAGCTCGGTCTTGATGGCGCGGATCCCCTCGATGGTCTCCACGGCGGAGCGGCGGAACTCCTCGTCGCCGGTGGCCAGCGTGAAGGTGAGCGCGTCGAAGACCAGCGCGTCCGGCTGGAGCCCGTACTCGCCCGTGGCGATGTCGAAGATCTTGCGGGCGGCCGTGAGCTTGTCGCCCGCCGTCTTGCACATCCCTCCCAGGTCGCGGTCGATGGTCAGCGCGATCACCGCGGCCCCGTGCGCCGCCACCGCGGGGAGCACCGCGTCGATCCGCTCGCGCCCGTTCTCCAGGTTGATGGAGTTGACCAGCGCGCGCCCCGGCGACTGCTTGAGCGCCATCTCGATGGTGGGCGCCTCGGTGGAGTCGATGCAGAGCGGCGCCTCCACCCCCTGGGAAAGGAGCTTCACCAGCGTCCGCATCTGCACGTCCTCGTCCTGCCGCTCGGTGAGCGCCACGCACACGTCCAGCACGTGCGCCCCGCTCTCCGTCTGCTCGCGGGCCACGTCCAGGATGCCGTCGTAGTCGTCGGCCAGGAGCAGGCGCTTGACCTTGCGCGACCCCTGCGAGTTGACGCGCTCGCCGATCATGGTGGGCGCGGGCACCTGCACCAGGTCGGTGGCGCGGATCCCGGAGGAGAGGCGCGGGACGTACTCCACCTCGCGCCGCTTCTGCGGGGCGCCGCCCACGCGCGCCACCAGCTCGCGGATGTGGTCCGGGGTGGTGCCGCAGCACCCGCCCACCACGCCCACGCCCAGCTCCCTGACGAACTCCTCCAGCTGCGCCGCGAAGGGCTCCGGCGTCATGGGGTAGACCGCGACGCCGCCCTCGTTGTGGGGGATGCCGGCGTTGGGGATGACGGAGATGGGGAGCCGGGTGTTCTCGGCCAGCCAGCGGATGGGCTGGCGCATGTGCTCGGGGCCGGTGGAGCAGTTGAGCCCCAGCACGTCCACGCGCAGCGCCTCCAGCGTCACCATGGCCGCGCCGACGTCGGTGCCCAGCAGCATGCGCCCGGAGGTGTCCAGCGTCACCTGCACCTGGAGCGCCACGGGGCGGCCCGCCTCGGCGATGGCCCGCCGGCACCCGAACACCGCGGCCTTGACCTCCAGGATGTCCTGCGAGGTCTCGACCAGCAGCACGTCCACCCCGCCCTCGATCAGCGCCGCGGCCTGCTCGGCGAACACGGGCACCAGCTCGTCGAAGGTGATGTTGCCCAGCGTGGGGTCGCTGGCCGAGGGGAGGAAGCCCGACGGCCCGATGGAGCCGGCGACGAAGCGCGGCCGCTCGGGCGTGGCGTGGCGGTCGGCCACGCGGCGCGCCAGCGAGGCGGCGGCCACGTTGATCTCGCGCACCCGGTCGGCGAGGCCGTACTCGCCCAGGGTGATCCGGTTGGAGCGGAAGGTGTCCGTCTCCAGCACGTCCGCCCCGGCCTCCATGTACGAGGCGTGGATCTCCTCGATGACGTCGGGCCTGGAGATCACCAGGTAGTCGTTGCACCCCTCCAGCTTCTCGCCGCCGAAGTCCGCGGCGGACAGGTCGTAGCGCTGGATGGAGGTCCCCATGGCGCCGTCGAAGACGAGGACGCGCTGGGCGAGGGCCCGCAGGTACGGAGACGTGGTGTTGGACATGTGCGCCTGGAAAACGAAAAAGGCCCCGCGACTCTGGAGTGCGGGGCGTTGCATACCGGATCACGATGCTGCCGGTAACCCAATCCCGACTCTTTAGCGTTTTTTTAAGGTGGTCGCAAGCGGTCGCGCTCAAATCCATCCACCGTCGCCTCGCGGCGACGACACCAAGCTACACGGGCGGCGTAAGCCGCGCAAGGGAGCCATTCATCCTTCAACCCGGATGCACGGGTCTAACAATCTCCTGGCCCCGGGGCGCGGACGGATTAACTTGCGGGCGGCACACACCTTTTCCGCCCGGTTCTGTCGAGGCCGGCCGGGGGTATGGCCTCCGCTCCTCGCGCCCCCCGCGCGCGGGCCGTCGTTCCACCCGCCCCAAGGACCGGTGCCCGATGACCCTCCGGCAGCCCACCGCCCGCGCAGCAGCCTCGCTCCTCCTCGCCGCGGCGCTCGCCGCCTGCGCGGAGCAGGCCGGATCGCCCGTCTCCCCCGCCCCGCCGCCCCGCGCCGCCGCCGCCGTCGCCGCCGCCGCCGCCGTCACCGGCACCATCGTGCTGTCGGGCGGCGGCGCGGAGGGCGACGTGGGCGACACCTCGTCGTGGAGCTACCGGCTGTACCGCAAGGTGGTGGAGAACGGCGACGTGGACGGCGACGGCACGGTGCGGGTGGCGGTGCTCACCATCGACGCGTCCACCTCGTTCATCACCGACTACTTCGAGTGGATCGGCACCACGCTGGGCATTCCCGTGGACGCCACGGTCTACCAGGTGGCCACGCGCGCGGACGCCGACAACGCGGCGCTGGTGGGCCCGGTGGCGAACGCGGACGCGGTGTTCCTCAAGGGCGGCGACCAGGGCGCGTACTACGACCAGTGGAACGGCACCCTGCTGGAGACGCACGTCCGCACCGTGGTGGAGACGCGCGGCGGCGCGGTGGGCGGCACCAGCGCCGGGGCCATGAGCCAGTCGCAGTTCTGCCTGTGCGGCAGCGCCGACCTGATCTCCGCCGACGTGATGACCGACTCGCACACCTCCTACCTCGACGACGTGAGCGACGGCGGCACCGGCATCCACACCGACTTCCTGGGCTTCCTGGGCGGCGCGCTGGTGGACACGCACTTCACCGAGCGCGGGCGCTTGGGGCGGCTGCTGGGGGCCATGGCCAAGGCCGCGCAGGACAACGCCGCGCCGGGGATCCTGGGCATCGGCATCGAGCGGCAGACGGGGCTCTCCATCCGCGGCTCCGTGGCGCAGGTCATCGGCAACGGCGACGTGACCTTCGTGCAGCAGACGGCGGCCACCTCGCGCATCCGCACGCCCGGCAAGCCGCTGGTCTACACGCACCTGCGGACCGACCGGCTGACGGAGGGGTGGACGTACGACCTGGGCACGAAGCTCCCCGGCACGGCGGCGTCCGGCGTGCTGGCCGTCGCCTACCCGGGCGACGGCGCGGCCAACTCCGGGGCGCTGAGCATCGCGGGGAAGACGGAGCGCGACAACTCCAAGTTCGAGAAGGTGGCGACGTATTCCAACAAGGACTACTCTCTGAGCACCACCTCGGCCAGCGTGTTCGTGCGGAGCGGGGTGGGCTTCACGGACGCGGGCAACTCCAGCAACCGCGGGTACAAGCAGGAGACGGTGCTGCGCGCGCTCTACGACGTCCCCTCGTACAGCGGGTTCCTGCTCTTCTCGGGCGGCACGGCGTCGCGGGTCTCGGGGAGCCCGGACGTGCTCTCGTTCTCCGGCGCGGGGACCGTCGTGCTGGACGGCAAGACGGTGACGAACCGCGGGCTCTCGCCGTACAAGTCGTACCAGGCCACCAGCAACGGCACGCTCAGGGCGGCGGCGCTCACCAACCTCACCGTCCACGTGCTGTCCGAGTCCGCCACCACCGGCTTGCGGTACAACTCGCGGACGCATAGCGTGGTGCCGTGATCCGGCGGCTTCCTTGAACGGCGGGTGAGGGCGTGCCCCCGGCTGGCGCCGGGGTCGGGCTGCGGCTCCGTAACGCAGCAAACATCGCTGCGTAACGGAGTCGAGCCCCGGCGGAAACTGCCCCGCCGGGTCTCGCCCCTTCGGGCCGAAATCCCTCACGCAACTGCCTGCCCTACCTCGATCTCCAGCCGTTGCCCCCTCTCCCAGAATTGGGAGAGGGTGGCGAGCCTCAAGCGAGCCGGGTGAGGGCCCGTGACTCCCGCCCGGTGCGCGTCGTCCCATCGCTGCGTATGGTCCGTGAACCCCTGCAACCCGGAGGAATGATGAGAACAGGCTTGGTGAGGCTCGCTGCGGTCGCGTTCCTGCCGCTGTTGGCGGCGTGCCCGCAGAACCCGCTGGACGACACCGCGTGCACCATGGAGGCGCGCTCGGCGGTCTCCGTGGAGATGCGCGACGCGCGCACCGGGGCGGCGCTGACCGGCCCGGCCACGCTGACCGTGCGCGACGGCGCCTTCGTGGAGACGGTGGAGATCCCGGCGGAGTTCTCGACCATGGGGGTGGCGCACGAGCGCGCGGGGGTGTACGTGGTCACCGTCAGGAAGGCCGGGTACCGCGACTGGACCCGCGCCGACGTGGCGGTGAAGCGCGGCGAGTGCCACGTGCGGACGGCGGTGCTCCGGGCGGAGCTGGAGCCGGCGACGTAGATGCCCGCCCCTCGCATGTCACACCGAAACCGGAGGAGTGCAGCCATGAAGGTCACGGCCCTCGCGGCGGCCGCCGTCCTGCTCCCGCTGGCGGCGGGGTGCACCACCCCGTTCGCCGGCCGGGACTGCACCACGGACGTGCGTCCGGCCGTCAGCGTGCAGCTCCGCGACGCGCGCAGCGGGGCCGCCCTCACCGGGCCCGCCACGGCGACGGCGCGCGACGGCACGTACCTGGACACGCAGGAGATCGGCGCCCTGGACTCCGATCTGCGGCTCGCGCAGGAGCGCCCGGGCGTGTACGAAGTCGCGGTGCGCAAGCAGGGGTACCGGGAGTGGACCCGGGCCGGCGTCCGGGTGCGGGACGGCGAGTGCCACGTGCGGACCGTGAAGCTCGTGGCGGAGCTGGAGCCGGCGGCGTAGAAGCGACGGCAGTACGGGAACGGCAGTGCGAAAGTGCGTGAGTGCGTGAGTGCGTGAGTGCGTGAGTGCGTGAGTGCGTGAGTGCGTGAGTGCGGAACAGCGCCCCCGCCGGGATCTCCCGGCGGGGGCGTCGTCGTTCGCGGGACACGGGGCCGCGCGGCCGTCAGGTGCGCCGGCGGGCGCGGAGCGCGAGCCACGCGACCGCTGCGACCGCGAAGTAGACCGCCACGTCGGCGGCGAAGGCGGCGGGGTGGAAGAAGTCCTCGCCGATCAGGGCGCCAAGGAGGGAGGCGCTCCCCACCACGGAGACGCCGTGGTTGTCGGAGACGTACGGGAAGGGAAAGCCCAGCACCAGGACCGGCCTGGCGCACGACGCGGGCGCGGGAGGGCAGTCCCACTCCTGCACCTCCATCCGCGTGCCCCGCACCGCGCCGGACGCGAGCGCCAGCAGGACCGCGGACAGGAGCAGTGTGGCGACCGTCCGTGGGGATGGCACGCCGTCCGCCTACGCGCCGCTCCCCACCAGCGCCTCCACCTCGGCGGCGGAGACGGGGACGCCGCGGGTGGTGACCTCGTGGCCGTCCGCGGTGACGACCACGTTGTCCTCGATCCTCACGCCGATGCCGCGCAGCTCCGCCGGGACGTCCTCCGCGGACTCCGGGACGTAGATCCCCGGCTCGACGGTGAGCACCATCCCCGGCTCCAGCGGGACGGGCTCGCCGCCGGCGCGGCGGTACGGCCCCACGTCGTGCACGTCCAGCCCCAGCCAGTGCGAGGTCTGGTGCATGTAGAAGCGCCGGTACCCGCCGTCGCGGACCAGCTCGTCCACGTCGCCCCGGAGCAGCCCCAGCTCCACCATGCCGCGGGTGAGCACCCGCACGGCCACGTCGTGCGCCTCCAGCACGGAGACGCCGGGGCGCACCGCGGCGATCGCCGCCTCCTCGGCCTCCAGCACCACGTCGTACACGGCCCGCTGCGCCGGGGAGAAGCGGCCGGACACGGGGAAGGTGCGGGTGATGTCGCCCGCGTACATCCCCACCTCGGCGCCCGCGTCGATCAGCACCAGCTCGCCCTCGCGGAGGCGGCGGTCGTTGGCGACGTAGTGGAGGGTGGTGGCGCCCGGCCCGGAGCCCACGATGGTGGGGTAGGCGGGGCCGCCGCCCCCCGCCGCGCGGAAGTGGCCGTCCAGCAGGCTTTCCAGCTCCCACTCGCCCACCCCCGGGCGGGCGGCGCGCATCGCCGCCCGGTGCGCCTCGGCGGTGATCCGGGCGGCCCGCCGGTGCAGCTCCAGCTCCGCGGGCTCCTTCACCAGCCGCATCTCCGCCAGCAGGGTGTCGGGGTCGCGCACCACCAGCGGGCCCTGGCCGGTGCGCGGGCGGGTCCTGCGGAAGCCGCCCAGCAGCGCGGTGACGCGGCGGTCCATCTCCGCGTGGGCGCCCAGGGCGTACACCACCTCCCCGGCGGGGAGGAGCAGGTCGCGCAGGTGCGCGTCCAGCTCGTCCAGGGGGTACGCGGCGTCCGCCCCGAAGCGCTCCCGCGCCCCCTCCACCCCCGGGCGCGCCCCGGTCCACGCCTCGCGCTCCGGGTCGCGCGGGCGCACGAACAGGGTGAAGCGCCGCTCCGGGTCGTGCGGCGTCAGCACGGCCACCGCGTCCGCCTCCGGGAAGCCGGTCAGGTAGTGGAAGTCGCTGTCCTGCCGGAAGCGCAGCTCCGTGTCGCGCGACTTGAATCGCTCCGCCGCCGCGGGGAGCACCGTGACGGCGTCGCCGGCGAGCCGGAGGTAGCGCTCGCGCCGGGCGCGAAAGGCCTCCGCGGGGAGGGCCGGAAGGTCGTGGCCGTGGGCCATGCGGGGATCGCGTGGGGTCGGAGGGACGGAGAGCGGGGGCGCGTCAGAGCGCCGCGCGCAGGGCCGCCTGCACGCGCGGCGCCAGCTCGGCCCAGCTCGCCTCGGGCGCCTTGGTGACGGTGACGAAGTCGGCCACCATGAACACGCCGCGCACCCCCTCCAGCGCCATCAGCGGCGCGGCGACGGGGTCGTCCGCGGCGGCCGCGGCGGAGTCGTACGACCTGCCGCGGCGCCCCTCCACCAGCGTGCGCCCCACGGTGAACTTGCCCGCGTGCGGGTTGGGGGTGGGATCGAACTTCACCTTTGCCCTGCTGCTCGCCATGCGTCCCGCGCCGCCGGGGTGGACCGCCGCGCCCGCGGGGCGCGGGCGGGGCCCCAAGCTAGGCCCGGGGCGCGGGCCGGGGCAAGGCGAGACGCGGCGGCCTTCCGGGAGGGGCCCGCGCCGGGACCGGCCGCGCCCCCGCAACCATCCCGGCGCACCGGGGTACCCGGGGAGTCACTTGTAGGCGCAACCCGCTGCGCTTATACTGGTTGCGCCCCGAGAAGCACGCCCGCCGGCCCGCGCCGGCGCCTTTCCTCCGCCGACCGGCCCCCGTCCGCCCGTCCCTCCGCCGGTCACCCGCTCCCACGCGCATGGCTCTCCGCAACGCCCGCACGCTGCTGCTCGCGCTCGTCCTGCTCCCCGCACCGGGGGCGGCGCAGGCCCCGCACCCCGCCGGAAAGGACGCGCCGGCGTGCGCCCGCACCGACTTCGCCGCGCTGCGCCGCAACCCCACCCCCTCGGAGATGCGCTGCCGCTACGGCATGGCGGGGCCGGGGCGCTTCGGGCTGGCGGAGTACATGGACGTGCCCGTGTACCAGCCCGCGACGCACCTCCCGGGGACGCACGTGGTGGGGAACCCGGGGCTGCCGGGTCCCATGCGCGGCGAGAGCTACGAGGCGTGGGAGTGGCGGGTGCTGCGTACGAACTACGGCCCGGAGGCGCGGAAGACGCACCGCGGGCTGGAGGTGCTGCACCCCCTGTTCGCCGAAAAGATCATCCGGCTGGAGCGGGCGCTGGGCGAGGCGGGGATCCGCTTCTCGCGGCGGGAGACCTGGCGCCACCCGGACCGGCAGGCGTTCCTGTTCCAGCAGGGGCGCTCGCGTCCGGGGTCGTTCGCCACCAGCACGCTCACCTCCTGGCACTCGCGGGTGGACCGCGAGGGGCGCCCCGCCGGCGTGGCGGTGGACTACGACGTCCCCGCGGCGCAGATGCCGCGCTTCCACCAGACGGTGCGCGCCGTGGGGCTGGAGAGCTACGGCGCCGACTCCAACGACCCGGGGCACGTGTTCCTCCCCGGCGAGGAGAGCGTCCCCGCGGTGGAGGTGGCGATGCTGCGCGTGATGCCCCGCGTCCCCGTGGTCACCCTGGCGACCGGCCGCCCCTCCACCGAGAGCGTCACCCGCGCCGCGATCCGCGAGCTGCGCGAGCGGGTGCACGAGCTGGTGAACTTCCCGCTGGCCGCCCCGCGCGTGGAGGCGGTCCTGTCCCGCAAGCACGCCCCCGGCGTGCGCACGGCGGCGGCGCCGGTCACCGCGGACGCGCCGGCGCGGTGAGCCGAGTGCGAAAGTGCGGGAGTGTTCATCCGGTTCACGCGCAGCGTGAAGCGCCACGGCACGGCCCTCACCCGGCTCGCTTGAGGCTCGCCACCCTCTCCCAATTCTGGGAGAGGGGACAACTGCTGGTGCACCAAGCAGTTCTCCCCTCCCCGGTTTGCGGGGGAGGGGCCGGGGGAG
>JBFMFL010000195.1:0-13236 GCA_040752145.1 Gemmatimonadota bacterium | reverse complement strand
GCACAAGCGCGTCCTGGCGTTCATCGCCTACTACAACCGCACCATGGCTCGACCCTTCCAGTGGACCTACCGAGGGAAAGCTCTGGTCGCATAAACCACCCAATTACTTCAGCCGCACTGTACTAGGGCCCGTCTCCGGCCGCGTCCGCCCCCGCCCCGCCGTCGTCCGCGCCGGGCTCCGCCGGCAGGATCACCACCCCCACCCGCTCCACCCGGCCCTCCCGGAGGGCGAGCACGCGCAGCTTCACCTCCCCCAGGTCCACGCCGCGCCCCTCCTGCAGCCTCCCGGCGAGCCGCCCGCGCATCAGCTCGTCCAGCGTCATCTCCTCGTCCTCCGCCGCGACGCGCACGCCGTAGAACTCCTCCAGCTCGCCCAGCCGGGTGTCCCCGCGCAGCGGGAACTCCAGCGGGGGCGGCGCCGCGGCGGCCGGCCCGCCCACGTCGTCGAACAGCCGCTGCACCCGCGCCTCCGTCCCGCGGCCCAGCACGAAGAACACGTGGTCCCCCGGCTCGATCCGGGTGCTGCCGCGCGGGGGGATGACCCGCTGCCCGCGCGTGATCATGGCGATGACCGCCTCGTCCGGGAGCGCCAGGTCGCGCACCAGGCTCCCGGCGATGCGGTCGTGCGCCTCCACCGGGAAGGCGACGATGTCGGCGTCCACGTGCTTGAGCGAGGTGATCTCCAGCGACACGGGGGGCTCCGGCGCGGCCGCCGTCTGCAGGCCCAGCGCGCGGGCGAGCGGCGGGAGGGTCCACCCCTGGGTGGTGGCGGCGACGAGCACCACGAAGAAGACCACGTTGAAGAGGAGATCGGCGCCCGGGAGCCCGAAGAGCAGGGGAAAGATCCCCAGCACGATGGGCACGGCGCCCTTGAGCCCGGCCCAGGAGAGGAAGAGCACCTCCCGGGGAGGGAAGCGGAAGGGGAGGAGGGAGACGGCGACCGCGAGCGGGCGCGCCACGAAGATCAGCACCGCCGCCACCAGCAGCGCCGGGCCGGCCACCTGCAGCAGCCGGCTGGGGAAGCTGAGCAGCCCCAGCAGCACGAACATGCCGATCTGCGCCAGCCACGCCGCGCCGTCGTGGAAGAGCAGGATGCCGCGCCGGAACACGATGCGGCTGTTGCCGAGCACGATCCCGGCCAGGTACACGGCCAGGAAGCCGCTGCCGCCCAGGACCGCGGCGAGCCCGTACGCCAGCAGCCCCGCGGCGGCGGTGAACACCGGGTAGAGCCCCGCCGCCCCCATCTCCACCCGGTTGACCACGTGGGCCGCCCCCTTCCCCACCAGCAGCCCCACCAGGGCGCCGAGCACCATCTGCCGGGCGAAGAGCAGCAGCAGGTCCGCCCCCGGCTCCATGCGCCCGAGCAGCACTTCCAGCAGCCCCACCGTCAGGAAGACGGCCATGGGGTCGTTGGAGCCGCTCTCCACCTCCAGCGTGCCGCCCAGCCGGGGAGGCAGGCGCAGCCCCCCGGAGCGCAGCACCGAGAAGACGGCGGCCGCGTCCGTGGAACCGACGATGCTGCCCAGCAGGAGCCCCACCGGCAGCGGCACCCCCAGGACGTAGCTGGCGGCGGCCCCCGTGACCAGCGCGGTGAGCAGCACGCCCACGGTGGCCAGCGACAGCGCGGGCGCCAGCGCGGGCCGGATGGAGGCGAACGAGGTGCGCAGCCCCCCGTCGAAGAGGATGACGGCGAGCGCGACCGTGCCGAAGCCGTGCGCCAGCTCGTAGTCCTCGAAGAAGATGCCGCCGATCCCCTCCGAGCCGGCCAGCATCCCGACGGCGACGAAGAGCACCAGCACCGGCAGCCCGAGCCGCGCGGAGAAGCGGCTGGAGACCACCCCCACCAGCAGCAGCAGCGCCCCGACGAGCAGGATGCGGTCGATGGCGAACACCGGGCGCTCCCCCGCCCCGCGGCGGCGCCGGTCCTACGCCGCCGGCACCGTCCAGCGCTCCGGCGACCTCCCGATGTCGGCGCGGATCAGGTCGCGCATGGAGGTCAGCTCCTCCGGCAGCCGGTCCGCCAGGCGCGCGAACAGCTCGTCGTGCAGCTCCACCTCGCGCCGCCACTCCTCGCGGTTCACCACCATCAATTCCCGCGCGAACGTCTCGCGCGGAAAGTCGAGCCCCGCCCAGTCCAGGTCCTCGTAGCGCGGCATCCACCCCAGCGGGCTCTCCACCGCGTCGGCGCGGCCGCGCACCCGCTCCACGATCCAGCGCAGCACCCGCATGTTCTCCCCGAACCCCGGCCACAGGAAGCGCCCCCCGGCGTCCTTGCGGAACCAGTTCACCGCGAAGATCCGCGGCGGGTCCGGCAGGGCGTGCCCCACGGCGAGCCAGTGGTCGAAGTAGTCCGCCATGTGGTATCCGGCGAAGGGGAGCATCGCGAACGGGTCGCGCCGCACCTCGCCCGTCTTCCCCGCCGCCGCCGCCGTGGTCTCCGAGCCCATGGTGGCCGCCAGGTACACGCCGAAGTCCCAGTTGGCCGACTCGTAGACCAGCGGCACCACCCCGTTGCGCCGCCCGCCGAAGACGAAGGCGCCGATCTCCACCCCCTGCGGGTCCTCCCACGCCGGGTCCATGGACGGGCACTGCCCGGCGGGCGCGGTGAAGCGGGCGTTGGGGTGCGCCGCGGGGGTCCCCTTCTCGGGCGTCCACGGCTCGCCGCGCCAGTCGGTGAGCCCATCGGGCGGCGTCGGCGTCATCCCCTCCCACCACACGTCGCCGTCGGCGGTGAGCGCCACGTTGGTGAAGATGGTGTTGGCGCGCAGCGTCGCCATGGCGTTGGGGTTGGACTTCTCGTTGGTCCCCGGCGCCACCCCGAAGAACCCGGCCTCCGGGTTGATGGCGCGCAGCCGGCCGTCCGCGCCCGGCTTGATCCAGGCGATGTCGTCGCCGATGGTGGTCACCTTCCACCCCCGGAAGGCCGCCGGCGGGATCAGCATGGCGAAGTTGGTCTTGCCGCAGGCGCTGGGGAAGGCCGCCGCCACGTAGGTCTTCTCGCCGTCGGGCGACTCCACCCCCATGATCAGCATGTGCTCCGCCAGCCACCCCTCCTCGCGCGCCATGGCCGAGGCGATGCGCAGCGCGAAGCACTTCTTCCCCAGAAGCGCGTTGCCGCCGTAGCCGCTCCCGTACGACCAGATGGAGCGCTCCTCCGGGAAGTGCACGATGTACTTCTCCGGGTTGCACGGCCAGGGCACGTCCTCCGCCCCGGGCTCCAGCGGCGCCCCCACCGAGTGCAGGCAGGGGACGAAGTCGCCCGCCTCGCCGATGACGTCGTACACCGCCCTCCCCATGCGCGTCATGATGCGCATGTTCACCGCGACGTACGCCGAGTCCGAAAGCTCCACCCCCACGTGGGAGATGGGGGACCCCAGCGGCCCCATGCTGAAGGGGACCACGTACAGGGTGCGGCCCCGCATGCAGCCGTCGAACAGGCCGCGCAGGGTGGCCTTCATCTCCGCCGGGTCCACCCAGTGGTTGGTGGGGCCGGCGTCCTCGCGCCGGGCCGTGCAGATGAAGGTGCGGTCCTCCACGCGCGCCACGTCCGAGGGGTCCGACCACGCGAGGTAGCTGTTGGGGCGCCTGCGCTCGTCCAGCCGGCGGAAGGTGCCGGCCCGCACCAGCTCCCCGCACAGCGCGTCGTACTCCTCCTGCGAGCCGTCGCAGAAGTGGACGCGGTCCGGGCGGCAGAGCGCGACCGCGTCGCGGATCCAGGCGCGCAGCCCCTCGTGCCGCACGTGGTCGGGGAAGCGGAGCTCGCCCGCGGCCGCGCCCGCGAAATCGTCTGCGATGGTTGCCATGCTGCTGCTCTCGGGTGGAAAGGTCCTGCGGCCCGATATGGGCGGGGCCACTGCCGCCGACAGGGTAGCGCGCCGCGGGGCGGCGGTCAACGACGGCGCCGCGCGGCGGGGGCGCACCCGCATGCCGCGTACCCGCGAAGCGCGGGACCCCCGGCGGAGCCACAGCTCCGCCGGGGGTCCCGGCTCCGGCCGCTCCGCCGCCTAGCGCCGCGGGCCGGTGAGCGAGATGCGCAGCCCCAGGTCGGCCGTGACGACGGCGACGGCGTGGTCGCCGGCGGGCCCGGACGCGCCGTAGCGGGTGTAGCCCAGCCCCGGGGTGAGCGTCAGCCGCTCCCCCAGCCGAAGGCCGATCCCCGCCCCCGCCCCGAAGCCCAGGGCGGCGTCGGTGCTCTCCTCCCCCGCGGGGCTCTCCCCGCTGAGCGAGTGCAGCACCGCCCCGCCGCGGAGCCAGATCCCCACGGGGAGCTCCAGGCGCACGCCGGCGTCCAGCCCCCGGGAGGTGAAGACCGGGTCCACGCCGGAGCAGAAGCCCTCCCGCTCGCAGCCGAAGCGGGCCAGCGAGTAGCCCGCGTACGCCGCGACGCCGGGGCGGAAAGCCCAGGACAGCGCGGCGCTCCCCGCCGGCTGCGGCACCACCTGGAAGCCGGCGGAGGTGGCGCCGTACGAGCCGGCGCCGGCCCCGCCGCGCAGCTCCAGCGACAGCTGGGCGGAGGCGGGCGCGGCGGCCAGCAGGGCCACGGCGGCGAGCGATGCGGCGAGGAGCGGTCTCATGCGGCGTCCGGGTGTGCGGGGTTGGCGGGGCGCGGTCACTGCACCCGCAGGGTGCTGCGGGTGGTGCGCACCCCGTCCGAGAAGAGCACCTCCAGCTGCGGCGAGCGGGTGCGGAGCGCCGCCCCGCCGTCGCGCGCGAACGACACGATCTCGCCGGTGGCGGGGTCGCGCACCAGCGCCATGGGGCGGCGGGCGGCGTCCCACTCCAGCCTCACCTGGCCGCCGGAGCCGCGGCGCAGCGCCGCGGGCGGCGCGACGCGCCCCGTGGCGGCCGGCGACGCGCGGCGCTCCGCCCTCACCCCCGGGCCCACCAGGCGGATCCGGTCCAGCCGGTCCGTGTGGGCCAGGCGCGCGGGGATGGTGAAGGCGAACTGGCGCATGTCCTCGTTGACCTCGGCCAGCGGAACCCCGCTGAACGGCAGGGAGAACAGCACGGCGCCGGCGGCGTCCAGCCCCTCCACCCGGTACGGTCCCGGCCGGGCGGGGAGCGAGGGGCGGGCGGTGATCTCGAAGGCCGGCTCCAGCACGGCGCCCGACGCGTCCATCCGCCCCCACACCAGCAGCGACGGCTCCGCGGCGGCGGGGCGCGCGTCGCCGGAGGTCTCGCCGTCGCCGGTGGTGCGGTACTGGAGCACGGCGCGGTAGGTGTAGTCGCTGATCCACTCCGGGTCGCAGTACGACATCAGGTCCTTTTCGATCTGCGGGCTCTTGGGCGTGCCCCGGAACAGGTCGTAGCCGTGTACCCCGATCCCTCCGCCCGCGTACGGGAAGCCGGGATCCGGGCCCGCCGGGTTGCCGCAGGGCGCGTGCTCCCGCCCCATGTTGTGCCCCAGCTCGTGGGCCAGCGTCCCGGCGCCCGCGGGGAGCACGTCGTACCCCACCGCGGTGGGGTAGCCGATGAAGCCGATCCCCGCGATCCCCACCCCGCCCGGGTGGGTGAGCACGCCGTAGTAGTAGCGGTCGTTGCCGTCCGCCACGCGCAGCGCGTAGATCTCCCCGATCATCTGCTCCCAGGAGCGGGCCGTGTTCGCCGTCGTGCCGGTGGAGTACGGCGTGCGGATGTCCACGTCGTACTCGGCCACCGGGAACATGGCCACCAGGTCGCGCACCCACGCCTCCTTGTTGAAGGCGGTGACGTTGCCCGTGGTGCCCTGCCGCGTCTGGAGGATGGGGACCAGCCGCAGCCACAGCTTGGGGACGGCGCGGACGTCCAGCGCCAGCGTCCCCGTGGCCGGGAAGCGCATCCGGCTCCCGTCCGCGAGCGGCACCACCCGCCCGGGGTCCGCCTCCACCACCAGCGACATCCCCGGGCGCACCAGGCGCGCCGGGAGCATGGCGTTCCACGAGCCCGCGTAGTCGGCCTCGCGCACCTCGGTGGGGATGGAGTCCCCTTCGGCGGCCAGGTCCGCGCTCTCCCGCAGCACCCCGTCGTGGTAGACGTGGACGCGCACCTTGGGGGTGTAGAAGCTGGGCCGGTCGCCGCGCAGGAACACCCGCAGGTACGCGTCGCGCCCCGACACCAGCGGCACCGACCGGCTCAGCGTCTGCACGCTCTGGGTGAGGTAGACCCCGTCCACTCCCAGGTCCACGGCGCCGGGGTTCACCCGCACCACGGCCTGGGCGGTGAGCCCCGCCACGGTGACGGTGCCGCGGGCCTGGCCGGGCTCCACCGCCACCAGCTCGCCGCCGCGGTCCTCCACCCGGCCGGGAAGGTCGAAGCTCCACCGCGGCCCGGCCCAGGCGGGGACGCGCAGGGGCTCGCCGTCCTGGTCCAGCACGGTGACGGTGAGCGGGACCGTGCTCCCCTCCACCACGGTGACGCGGTCGCTGCTCAGCACGACGCTGGTGGGGACCCGCTCCGCTTCGGGGAGCAGGTCGGAGCAGCCGCCCAGGGCGGCCGCCGCGAGGACGACACAGAGTGCGGATCGCGACATCGGGAGGATCGGTGCGGGGAGAGGTCGCGGGGCGCGGGCGGTCCGTGGGGGCGGGAGGGTGCGGACGCGCGCGGCCGGGCCACGCGAAAGATGACCAGGAAACCATCCGCTCGCAAGCGGTCCGAACGCGCGGCCGCGCGGCGCGCCCCCGGCCGCCTCGCTCCCTTTCCGCCATGTCCCGGATCGCGGCGCCTTGTCCCACGGCGTTCGCACCGTTAAATTTACGGACTCCCGCGGCGGGGCGGGAGCCGATTCCTTTTTCCCGCACTGGCAACCTGGCTGGACGACCGATCCGGAGCCGCACGCCGCGGCTCCTTTTGTTTGCGACGGATCCGCCCTTTCTCGACTTTCTGACGGATACACATGGAATTCACTTCCTTCGGACTCCACCCCGACCTCCTCCGCGGGGTCGCGGACCTCGGCTTCACCCGGCCCACGCCCATCCAGGAGCAGGCGCTCCCGGCGGGGCTCGCCGGCAAGGACCTGCTGGCCGCCGCCCAGACCGGCAGCGGCAAGACCGCGGCGTTCCTGCTCCCCATCCTGCAGCGGCTGATGGACAAGCCGCGCGGCAAGACGCGCGCGCTGATCCTCACCCCCACGCGCGAGCTGGCCGCGCAGATCCACGAGCACTTCGAGGCGCTGGCCAAGTACACGAAGCTGCGCGGCGCGGCGGTGTTCGGCGGCGTGGGGATGAACCCGCAGGAGCAGGCCTTCCGCACCGGCGTGGACGTGATCATCGCCACCCCCGGGCGCCTCCTGGACCACTTCCAGAACGCCTACGCGCGGCTGGACGGCCTGGAGATCCTGGTGCTGGACGAGGCCGACCGGATGCTGGACATGGGCTTCCTCCCCGACATCCGGCGCGTGCTGCGGCACATCCCGGCGCAGCGGCAGACGCTGTTCTTCTCCGCGACCATGCCGGCGCCCATCGTCGAGCTGTCGCGCGACATGCTGCGCTCGCCCGAGGCGATCAACATCGAGCGCAAGCAGGCCCCCGCCAAGGGCGTGGCGCAGGCGCTCTACCCGGTGAGCGAGGAGCTCAAGGCGCACCTGTTCCTGGAGTTGCTGAGGCGCGGCGAGATCGGCAACGTGATCGTGTTCACGCGCACCAAGCACCGCGCCAACCGCCTCTCCGACTTCCTGGAGAAGCACGGCGTCCCCAACGCCCGCATCCACGGCAACCGCAGCCAGGCGCAGCGCACCGAGGCGCTGGCCGGCTTCAAGAACGGCAAGTTCCGGGTGCTGGTGGCCACCGACATCGTGGCCCGCGGCATCGACGTGGAGGCGCTGGAGCACGTGGTCAACTTCGACGTGCCGCACCTCCCGGAGGACTACATCCACCGGGTGGGCCGCACCGCCCGCGCCGAGGCCACCGGCGACGCCTACACCTTCGTCTCGCCGGACGAGGAAAAGGACCTGCGCGCCATCGAGCGCCAGGTGGGCAAGGCCATCCCGCGGCGCATCGTGGAGGGCTTCGACTACAAGAACAAGCCCGCGGAGCGCTTCGAGGTGCCCATCCAGGAGCGCATCGCCGAGATCCGCGCCCGCAAGGCCGAGGAGCGGGCCCGCGCCAAGGCCAAGGCCGAGCGCAAGGCGCAGCGGGAGGCCGAGGAAGCGGCCCGCGTCGCCCGCGGCGGACGGCCCGCTGCGCAGGGCGGGGAGCAGCGGCGTTCGCAGGGGCAGGGTCAGGGGTCGGAGCGGCCGCAGGGGCAGTCGCCCGCCGGGCAGGGTGGCGGCGGTGGGCGTCGCCGGAGCCGTGGCGGCCGGGGTCGGGCGGGGGCCGGGAGCGGCGGTCCGCGCTGAGCTGTTCCGGAACGGCTGTTAACTGCGGGTTCGGGCGTGCCCCTCGCTGACGCTCGGGTCGGGCTGCGCGCTGCGTAGGGGAGCAAACAACGCTCCCCAACGCAGCCGAGCCCCCGCGGAAACGGCCCCGCGGGGTCTCGGCCCTCCGGGCGCGCATCCCTCACGCGGGTGCGGAGTGTGCCTCGATTTGAACGCGAACGGGGGGAGGAGCCATGCGGCTCCTCCCCCCGTTCGCGTTTGCGGCGCGTCCGCTCAGCCGGGTCCGGCCGGGAGCGCCAGCCCCGCGTTCACCAGCGCCTCCAGCTCCTCGCCCGTGGGGGCGTCCTCCCCCGCCCCGTCCAGCGCCAGGAGGAGGCGCCCGGCCCGCGGCGCGAGGGTGGACGCCGTGCGCTCCGTGCCCCGCGCGTCCAGCAGCAGGTAGAACTCGCCCTCTTCCAGGGCGTAGGGCGGCGGCTGGCGCGCGGCCAGGAGGCGCAGCAGGGCGGCGGGGTCGTGGCGGAAGGGGACGACGCGGACGCGGGGGTTCACCCGCGCCGGCCCGCCCTCCGGCGCGGGGTCGGCGCCGGGAGGGGGGAGGAGCCCCAGCAGGAAGCTGGCGAGCTCGTACTCCAGCACCTCGCCCAGCACCGGGTCCTCCAGCTCGCCCGAGGCCAGCCGCCCCCGCAGCATCTCCGCGAAGCCGCGGAGCTCCTGCTCGGCGATGTCGGCCGGCCGCGCCCGCGCCGCCCAGAACGTCTCAAGCTCGGCGCGCAGCCGCGCGCCCAGCAGGAAGCAGGTGTGGGGGAGGAAGGTGTAGAGGGGGGCGAGGCGGTTGGCCCGGTACAGGGCGCAGCTGGTGGCCATCCCCCGCTGCGCGACCACCGCGGCGAGCCGCCGCTCCTCCCGCGGGGTCAGCTCGTAGCCGCCGAACGCCGCGGCCGGGTCGCTCCGGGCGGCCCGGCACAGCTCCGGCGTGGCGACCAGGTCGGCCAGCGCCCGCTGGAACCCCTTCAGCGACACGCGGCCCTCAGCGCCGGCGCTCCCAGGCGGCGCGGGCGAGCCGCACCTGCTCGCGCACGCCCTCCGCGCCCAGCCGGGGGAAGTACGTTTCCTCGAACTCGAAGGTGATCCCGCACAGGTTGGGCGCGCCGGCCACCACCCGGTCCAGCAGCTCCCAGACCGGCTCCGGGCAGGGGCCGGCGTGCGAGTCGGTGTACATCCCCATCATCTCGCTCCCCCCCGCGACGTGCACCTCCACCACCCGGTCCAGCGCCAGCGCGTCGATGAACGCCGCCGGGTCGAAGCCGTGGTTCACCGAGTTCACGTACACGTTGTGGACGTCCAGCAGGAGCCCGCAGCCGGTCCGCTCCGCCAGGCGGTTCAGGAACTCCGGCTCGGTCATCTCCTGCTCGGGCAGGTCCACGTAGTACACGTTGTTCTCCAGCAGGAAGGGAGCGGCCACCGTGCGCCGCACCCGCTCCACCCGCTCCGCCACCATCTCCAGCACCTCCCCGTCGTAGGGGACCGGACAGGCGATCCCCGCCGCCACCGAGTGCGCGTCCTCCCCCGCCACCCGCGCGAACGACAGGTGGTCGCTGTGCCAGGGGAAGCGGAAGCGCTCGTTCCAGCGGGCGAGCTGCTCCAGGTGCTCCCCGTCGAACCACTCCGCGCTCCCGATGGACATCCCCACGCTGTGCGACACCACCGGGCGCCGCTCCGCCACGTGCCCCAGCACCTCCATCCACGGCCCGATCTCCTCGAAGCGCGCGGGGTGGCCCGGTCCGCGGTCCGTCCAGAAGCGGTCGGGGATCACGGCGACGTAGTCGAGCAGCTCCAGGTCGGAGCGCAGGAAGCCGGCGAGCGAGGGGTTGTAGAGCACACCCACGCCCAGCCGGGGGATCTCCGCCAGCGTGGCGGCGGGGGCGGGAGCGGTGGAGGAGAGCGTGGACATGGCCGCGGCTCCGCGAGGGGATCGGGACGCGTGCCCGGGACGCCGCAGCGCCCCGGGCACCGGTGTGGCGGCGTGGCTCGCTACAGCTCCACGTTCACGACGTCCGCCACGATCATGGCCGGGAACTCGACGATCCCGGAGCGGCAGGTGGGGCAGTTCGTGGGGTCGAGGGTCTTGGTCTCGATCGCCTCCATCCCGCCCAGCTCCGCCTGCAGCTTCTGCTCGTTGCTCGGCATCTCCGCCTCCTCACTGTGGTGTGATCGCGATGCGCCACTCGGGCGCCACGAAGGATACCCCTCCGCATAGAATCAGTCAACAATTCCTCAGTTCTTTAGGTTCCGCCGGAGCCCGCCCTCTCGACACGCCCGGCGCGGGCGGCTAGAATGTGCTCCGCCCGCACGGGCCCACCCCGCCCCCCCTCCTCCCCGCCGCCGCCATGCAGCACGCCGCCCCCGCGCACGCCGCGGCCGCCGCGCCGTCCGCCCACCGCGAGTACCGGTACTACGACCTGGTCACCGCCGTCTTCGTGACGGTGCTGCTCACGTCCAACCTGATCGGGCCGTCCAAGGTGGCCACGCTCTGGGGCTTCACCTTCGGGGCGGGGATCCTGTTCTTCCCCATCTCGTACCTGTTCGGCGACATCCTCACCGAGGTGTACGGCTACGCACGCGCCCGCCGGGTGGTGTGGACCGGGTTCGCGGCGCTGGCCTTCGCGTCGCTGGTGACGGTGGTGGTGCTGGAGCTCCCCCCGGGCGGCGGGTGGACCGGGCAGGCCGCGCACGAGGCCGTGTTCCGGCAGACGCCGCGCATCGTGCTGGCCTCGCTGGCGGCGTTCTGGGCCGGCGAGTTCGCCAACTCGTTCGCGCTCGCCAAGCTCAAGCTGCTCACCGAGGGGCGGCTCCTGTGGGTGCGCACCATCGGCTCCACGGTGGTGGGGGCCGGCGTGGACTCGGCCATCTTCTACCCGGTGGCCTTCCTGGGCGTCTGGCCCACGCGCACGGTGTTCGTGGTGCTGCTCACCAACTACGTGCTCAAGGTGCTCTGGGAGGTGATCGCCACGCCGCTCACGTACCGGGTGGTCAACTGGCTCAAGCGGGCGGAGCGGGAGGACTACTTCGACCGGAACACCGACTTCACCCCCTTCTCCATCGCCACGGAGTAGTCTTCACGCCGGGCTGTTGCCGGATCGTGCACGTGGACCATATTTGGTCCAATCGGCCCACTTATGGTCCACAGCCCGTAACTGCGCCACTCCTTCCTGAAGCCCTCGGGATCCGAGTACTCGATGCTCTTCAACCCTCTCGACGGGATACTGGGCTCCACGACCAAGGTCCAGATCCTGCGCGTGCTTCTGCCGCTCACGCACCCGGTGTCCGGACGTGAGGCTCAAAAGCTGGCGCGGATAAAAAGCCGGAACGGCGCAGGCAACGCCCTGGACGACCTCTCCGATCTCGGGGTGCTACAGCGCACGGACATCCGAGGCTCACACCTGTACGAGGTGAACCGCGAGCACGAGCTCGTCCCGCCCCTCGCTGCACTGTTCAGGCAGGAGGAGAGGCGACTGCAGGCGCTCACTTCTACGATCAGGAAAGGCCTTTCCGAGCGCAAGCTGGCCGAGCACGTCCGCTCCGTGATCCTGTACGGGAGCAACGCACGCTTGGACGCGACTCCGGCGAGCGACGTCGACCTCCTGGCCGTGGTGGACTCGGAGCTTGCGGCGAGCGCGGTGAAGGAAGCGCTGTACGAAATGGGCGATGACCTCAGACGCAGACAGGGCCTCAGGACATCGCCCTACGTGTTGACGGCGAGCCGAGTCAGAGAGCGCATGGAGGACGGGGACCCCCTCATGGCGACGATCCTGAAGGAGGGTAGAGTGCTGGTGGGCGAGACCCTGGACGGGATGGTCGGAGCATGGTGAAGGTCGGCAGCACAAAGAACGAAGACCCGTCGCGAGCCGGCAGCTATTTCCGAGTCGCGCAGGTCCTGCGCAGCACCGCGAGGGACCTGAGCACCATGGCGGAGCCGAAATACGGGAACGGGCTGGCGATCGTAGCGATTCATTCCGCGATCGCCTATGCGGACGCGCTCACCGTGGCGTACGGCGGGTTCAAGTCGACGGACGGAGATCATTCCCGCGCCGCCGATGCGCTCCAGCGGGCGCTGGGGCACCGGGCCGATCCCCGGCAGATCAGGCGCCTCACCGGGATCCTCGACGCGAAGAGCCACGCCTCCTACAGCGGCAACTACTACACGCTGGCCGACGGGCAGAACATCCTCGAAGAACTCGAAAGGTTTGCGATCTGGGTGGAGGATCTGTACCAGAATCGTCCGCCTGCATAGCCGGGTGTCCTATCCGCCGCCGCGTCCCGGCATGTCGGTCCTGGTCTGGAGTAGCTGCCCATGCGCTTGCCAAACCGGGCTGCGCGGGAACGACTCGTGCTCTGGCGATGCAGCGATGTCGGACGAGCGGGAGGATTTCTCCTTCTGCATTCTGGTCGGCGAAACACGGGAGGCGGTGTGCAGCGGAAGCGGCTGGTTGGACTTTCAACGAGGACGTGCTTCGCGCTCCTGACATGGGCGCTTTTCGCCGTGCTGGGCGCGTGCGGGCCCGATCGGCCGCGGCGCGAGGCCCCGCCGCCTCCAGCGGACACCGCGTCGGAGATCCCCGCGCAGTCCACCGGGCCCACCAGCCGCCCGGACACGCTCCGCGACACGCTGACGCTGGAGGGCACCGCGCAGCCGATGGTGCTGCGGCTGTACCGCACCCCGCCGGGGTTCCCGCTCCCTTTCAGCACCTACCACCCGGCCGACCTCGCGCCCGAGACAGCGACCTCCGCCGAGGGCGGTACCGTGCGCTTCGTCGCGAACTTCGGGGGGCGGCGCACCGACTCGGCGTACGTGGAGGTGCGCGTCCACCCGGTGGACGTCAACGAGGAAGCGGCGCGCCGGGCGCTCGGCGCGGCGGTCGGCGGGGCCGGCCCCGCCGCGCCCGCCC
>JBFMFL010000194.1:0-13381 GCA_040752145.1 Gemmatimonadota bacterium | reverse complement strand
CAAGGGGGAGGGGAGAACAGCACGAAGGCTCCGAGGGTCAGGAAGCCCTCCCCCAGAATTGGGGGAGGGTGGCGAGCCTCAAGCGAGCCGGGTGGGGGCCTCCCGCGGACGCAGTCCACCCCCTGCCAAACGCACGAGAAAAGCCCCTCCCTCGCTTGCGGGGGAGGGGTTTGGGGTGGGGGCCCGCCGGCCCCTCGCGACGAAGAGGCCCCGACGCCGCTGAGCGCCGGGGCCTCCCCTGTTATGGCGTAGTTGTCGGTCGGAGGCTACGCGACGCGCCGACTCCTACGACACCCGCGTCAGCGCCCCGATCGTGTGCCGCAGGTGGAAGCGCTCGTCGTACAGCCGCTTCGCCGCCGCGCCGAGCCTCGCGCGCTCCGCGCCGTCCGCGAGCAGCCGGTCCACCAGACGGACGGCGGCCTCGGCGTCGCCCGCGGGCGCCATCGCGACGGCGCCCGACTCGCGCCACACCCCTTCCGTGCTGGGCCCTTCCGTGGTCACCACGGCCCTGCCGTGCTCCAGGCACGCGGCCAGGCTGGTCTGCCGGCCGTTGGCGCCGTCCGGGTACGGCTGCACCAGCAGGTCGCAGGCGGCCAGGTGGCGCGACAGGTCTTCCGTCGAGAGGGCGCCCGGCGCGTGGACACGCCCGGCGAGCGCGGCGTGTCGGCCGACGAGCTCGTCCCTGAATCGCTCCCCGCCGCGCCCCAGCAGCAGCACGGCGCGGTCCGGCCGCCCCTCCAGCGCTCCGACCAGGATCGGTTCCAAGAGTTCCGTGACGTTCGCGCGGTAGGTGCCGAAGTGCCCGATCAGCCGCCCCCCGGCGAGGGCGTAGCGCGCGCGCACCTCGGCGGCAGCGTCCGCATCGCCGACGACCGGCACGTTGCTGGGGATGGGCGTCCACTCGAAGGGGACCGCGCGGCCCAGGCGGTACTTGCGCCAGCGATCGGCCCAGGCCGGCGTGGAGACCCAGACGCGCTCCGCCGCCCCCAGCAGCACCACGGTCATGGCGCGGTGAACCGCCGCCACCACCCCCTGCCGCGCCGACCCGCCGAAGGCCAGGAACGGCTCGTGGACCATGATCTCCACCCGGTCGCCGCGGGCGGCGCGCTCCCGCACCCACAGGCAGAAGCCCAGGTTCATGGCCCGGAAGCCGTACGCGTGCGGAACCCACTGCACCAGCAGCCGCCGCGGCGCCGGGAACGCGTCGAGCAGGGCGCCCACCCGCCGCAGGTCGGCGCGCGAGATCCGCCCCAGCTCGCGATGCACCTCCACCCCCGCGTCCCCGGGCGACGCCCCTTCGCTCGACGGGCACCAGACGTGGACCCGCTCGCCCGCGGCCACCAGCCCCGCCGCGACGCCGCGGACGTAGTCGCTGACGCCGCCGGGCTGGGGCGGGTACTCCGCCGTGACGATGTGCAGCTCGGCCATGCCGGTCCGGCCGCCGCGCGGGCCGGCTACCCCGCGGCCGCCGCGGAGACGACTTCGCCTGCCGCGGTCGAGTCGGGCCGCGGCTGGCAGGGGGCGGCCGGTGCCGAGGAAGCCGTCCGCACTCCGTCCGAAGTCGGAGCGGCGTCGCCCCGCAGCTTGCGGTAGAAGTCCATCCCCCGCCCCGCCACCTCGTCCCAGGTGAAGCAGGCGCGCACGTGCTTCCTCGCCGCGGCGCCCATGATGCGGCTCCGCTCCGGGTCCCTCACCAGCAGCTCCACCTTGTCGCGCAGCGCCTTTGCGTCGCCGGGGGGAACGATGAAGCCGGTGACGCCGTCGCGCACCAGCTCCGGGAGGCTGGCCGTGCGCGTGACGATCACCGGCTTGCCGTGCGCCATCCCCTCCAGCGCCACCAGCCCCAGCAATTCCGCCGTGTCGTTCATCCCCGCGTGCACCGGGATGGAGGGCTGCAGGACCACGCTGGCGCCCAGGTACTGCCGGCGCAGCTCCGCGTCGTCCGCGTCGGTGATGAAGGCGACTTCCTTGCCCGCCGCGGCCTCGCGCAGCTTCCCGAAGTACTCCGGGTCGTAGGGTCGCCCCAGCACCCGCAGCGGCGTGTCCGGCCCCAGCGCCTCGATCAGCTGGAGCACCCCCTTGTGCGGGAGGAGCCGCCCCACGAACAGCGCGTACCCCCGCGGCTCCGCGGCCTGCTCCGGGACCTCGGGCACGTAGGCGCCGCCGTACAGGATGGTGCGCGGGTGCTTCCAGCCGGTGAACTGCGCCGCCGAGTGGCGGGAGAGGAGGGCCAGCCCGCCGGCGAGGCGGTTGAGGTTGGCGCGGGGGTGCAGCCGCTGGAGGCGCGTGCTCCAGCAGGGGACCCCGCCGCCCACGTCGGTGAGCACCACCGTCTGCCCGCGCAGCCGCCCCAGCGTCACGAGCTGGTCGGTCAGCGGCGTGGGGAAGATCATGGGGTGCAGCACGTCGAACTCCGCGATCTCGCGCAGCGCCTCCCGCCCCAGCGGAAAGGCGCGCCTCTCGTCCAGGCTCTCGACCGGGAACGTCCTCACCTCCAGCCCGTCCACGGTCTCATGCCGGGGCTCCAGGTCGAAGAGCGCCAGCGTGGTGGGCGTCAGGCGCGACAGCGCGCGGGCGTACTCCAGGGCGTAGCGCTCGCCCCCGCCCACCGTGCGGTCGCGCGCGAAGTACGACGAGGGCACCACCAGCACCCGCGGCCCGCCGGGGACCATGGCGGGGGCGCTCACGCCGGCCTCGCCACCAGAAAGAGCCAGGTCTGGCCGTCCGTGCGCACCTCGTTGAGGGCGCGCAGCCGGTCCTCGCCCGGGAGGAACGCCGAGGCCGGGTAGTCCTCCGGCGCGCGGGGGCGGTCCTCGATCAGCGTGACCTCGTGCGTCGCCGCGAAGCGCCGCCGGAGCCGCTCCGTCACCCCGGGCGCCACCGCCTCGTGGAGCTCCACCAGCAGGTCCGCGGTGCGGAGCGCGGGGACGCGGTCCGGGGCCAGCAGCACGTCCTCGTACCCCTCGCAGTCGCTGAGCACGAAGGAGCGCGGCCGCAGGTGCTCCGCCAGCCACTCCGGGCTGCACGCGCCGTGCACCTGCAGGTTGCGCGCGCCGTTGGCCTCCGCCATCTCCTTGACGGTGCGCCGCGCCCACACGTCGGTGTCGAAGGCGTGCACCGGCACCTCCGGCATCAGCCGGGCGAGCCCCACGGCGAAGTAGCCGTCGGCGCACCCCACGTCCAGCACCTCGGCGTAGCGCGTGGCGCGCACGTGGTCCCACACCGGGCCCAGCGCCGCCTCGTACGAGCCGAACAGCTTGGGCGAGATGTGCCGGTCCCAGGTGCGCGGGGTGAACTCCAGCCCCGCGAAGGGCCCGGCGGTCACCCGGGGGCCGCACTCGCGGAGCACCCGGTGCGCCAGCTCGGTGTAGCCCCACTCGCGCTCCAGCTTCTGGCTGTGCGCCCGCGCCCTGCGCGAGGCCAGGGCCGTGTACAGCCCCGGCGCGACCCGGGAAAGGGTGGACTTGACGATCTGCTTCATCGGTTCCTGGAAGCGGCCGCGGGGCCGCGGGAAGTTCGTCTATGCATGCCGGTACGCCAGGCGCGGCTCCGCCGGGTGCGGGGCGCGCAGCGGGACGGGCGCCTCGGCCTCGCGGCGCGGCTGCACGTTCAGCCAGGCCATCCACATGAACAGCATGGCGCTGAAGGGGACGGCGGTGAACAGCCCCACGCCGATGAAGCCGGTGGCCAGGTACAGCGCGCAGGCCACCCGCGCCAGCAGCCGGGGGAAGTGCCACGGGTCGCTGCGCGGGCCCAGCGGGCGCGTGAGCGTCCACGCGATGAACGCCAGCCACACCAGCAGTCCCGGGAGCCCCTGCTCCAGCATGATGGTGGCGTACTGGTTCTCCACCGGCATGGGGTTCCGCACCAGGTGCAGGAGGAAGTGCGGGATGCTGTTCCCTCCGCCGCCCAGCCCGTTCCCCATGGGGTACTGGGCGACGTAGTCGAACACCCCGCGGTTCATGCTCCAGCTGATCCGCTCGATGATCGTGTCCGGGCTCAGCGACATCAGGCGCAGGAACAGGCGCTCGTTGATGGACACCACCCAGCCGATCCCCACCAGCATGAAGATCCACGCCACCCGCCCGAACGCCCCCATCCGCCCGCTGATCATGGTCGCCATCAGCAGCACGAACAGCAGCAGCAGGCTGGTGCGCGACGCCGACAGGAACACCCCCAGCACCGTGCCGAACAGGGCCAGGCTCAGCAGCAGCCGCTCGCGGTGCGTGCGGTTCTGGAGCCAGGCGCCCAGCAGCACCGGCACCGTGATCACCATGGTGGAGGCGTACACGCTGGAGTTGGGGAACGTCGCCGGGATGCGGAACGCCCCCAGCAGCGACCCCGCCGAGCGGATGTCGTTGCTCCGGTAGATGATGTCGGTGACGTCGTTGCGCGGGTAGAAGTACTCCAGCCCCAGAAAGAACTCCGCCAGCGCGAAGCCGAACGCCACCAGGTTGAGGACGGCGAGCGTGTGCGCCAGGGAGTGGAAGTCCTCGCGCTGCAGCCGCGCCCCAAGCAGCAGGAAGGGGACGAAGAACACGTTCGCCCGCAGCCCCACCAGCTGCACCATGGGGTCCTGCAGCGGGATCAGCAGCATCAGCAGCGGCCAGCCGATCAGCAGCACCGCCCAGTGGCGCAGCTGCCGGGTGCGCGCCAGGTCCTCCGGCGCGAACGGCTTGGTGAGCTGCGTCAGGTACAGCCCGACGACCGCCGAGTCGAAGACGAAGTGCGAGAGCGTGCTGGTGACGTTGGCCCGGATGATCCCGTAGAAGTAGCCCGCCGCCAGCACCACGCCGATCCCCGCCACCAGCGACCTGCGGCCGGCGACGTAGGAGGCCACGAAGGCGATCCCGCAGAGGAGGAGCGCGACCATTCGGCTACGCCGGTTGAGGGGCGGCGCGGTCCGCCGCCCGTGAATGCCCCGCCGCCCCGCCCGCGCCGGCAAGGGCGCGGGCCAGCCGCTCCACCTGCCGCGCGGGGTCGCACAGCTCCGCCGCGCGGGCGGGCCCGGCAGCGCCCACCCGGGCGCGGAGCGCCGCGTCGCCGGCCAGGCGCCGCAGCGCTCCGGCCAGCGCCTCCGCGTCGCCCGGCGGCGTCAGGATGCCGCAGCGCGGGTCCACGATCTCGGCCGCGCCGCCCATGTCCGTGCTCACCACCGGGAGGCCGGCGTACAGCGCCTCCACGTAGGCGATCCCGAAGGGCTCCGGCCCCAGGTTGGGCTGGCAGTGAACGTCCGCGGCGGCCAGGACGCGGGGAACGTCGCTCCGCTGCCCCGCCCAGCGCACCCGGTCCGCGATCCCCAAGCGCTCCGCCAGCTCCCTGAGCTCCTTGAGGTACGCCGCCTCGCTCTCGCGCTGCACCCCGCCCACCTGCCAGCAGGTCCAGCCGGGGAGGTCGCGCAGCCGGCCCAGCGCCTCCAGGTGCAGCCGGTGCCCCTTCCACGCCTCCAGCCGCGAGGACTGCACGAACACCACGTCGCCGGGCGCGGTCCCCAGCTCCGCCCGCACCGCCCCGCGCTCCGCGGCCAGCCCCGCCGCCGGCGGGGCCACCGGGTACGACACCAGCTCGCAGCGCACGCCGGGGTACAGCACGGGGAGGGTGCCCGCGGTGAAGCGGCTGTTGGCGACGGCCAGGTCGGGGCGGGTGAAGCGCGCCCAGCGCTCCGTCCAGTGCCGTCCCTTGACGTCGCCGTGCACGTAGAAGACGAGCGGGACGCCGGCGGCCCGCACGCGCGGGCCCCAGATGGCCTGCGCCCACGCCGAGTGGGCGACGGCGGCGTCGAAGCGCTCGCGGCGCAGCAGCGCGTCCAGCGCCCGGCGCGCGCGGCGCACGCTCAGCGGGTTGCGGGCGCGCACGGCGCCCAGCAGGTGCACCGGCGCCCCCGCGGCGCGCAGCTCGGCGCTGGAGCGCCCCTCGGCCGACAGGGCGAAGTGCGGCTCCATGGGCGCCCCGGGGCCGCCGTGGCGCGCCAGCGTGGCGAGGAAGGTCTCCACCCCGCCGTACAGGTTGCCGCTGGAAAGGTGAAGTACGCGCATCAGCTCCAGGCTTCCACCGCGGCGCGGTAGATGGGGACCAGCTCGGTGGCGAGGCGGGCACGGTCGAAGCGCTTTTCCGCGCTGGCGCGCCCCTCGGCGCCCAGCCGCGCGCGCAGCCCGGCGTCCGCGGCCAGCTCCTGGATCCGCCGCGCCAGCCCGGCCGCGTCGCCGGGCGCGTGGCCCAGGGCGTCCACCCCGGAGCTGAACAGCTCCGCCGCGCCCCCCGCCTCGCTGGCGATCACCGCGCGGCCGCAGGCCATCGCCTCCACGATCACCAGGCCGAACGGCTCGGGCTCCGTGCTGGCGTGGACCACCACGTCCAGCGCCCGCATCGCCGCGGCGGAATCCTCCACGTAGCCGGTGAACCCCACCCGCCCCTCCAGCCCCAGGCGGCGCGCCGTCTCGCGCAGCTCGCCCGTGGAGCGCTGGCTGTCGGCGGTCTCGTACAGGGCGCCGCCCACCACGTACGCCCGCACCGGCAGCTCCGGCGGGAGCAGCGACACCGCGCGCAGAAAGGTCTCGTGCCCCTTCCACCAGGCCAGCGTCGCCACCAGCCCCACCCTCACCGTTCCCGGCGGCGCGGGCGGGAGCCCGCAGCGGGCGTCCAGGTCCAGCCGCTCCCCGCCCGGCGTGAACGTCGCCAGGTCCACGGCGTTGTGCACCGGCCACACGCCGGCGGGCGCCCCGCGCGCGCACACCCGCCGCACGTCCTCCGCGACGCTGCGGGAGTTCGCGACCATGGCCGCGCAGCGCGGCGCGTGGCCCCGCAGCAGCCGCGACATCAGCGGCCGGCGCGCCACGAAGTCGTGGACGTGCCACACCACCGGCACGCCCCGCGGCCGCGCCCACAGCCCCAGCAGGTGCATCTTGAACCCGTTGGTGTGCACCAGGTCGGGCGAGAGCGCGCGGACGGCGCGGCGCAGGCGCCGCACGTATCCTCCGACGGCGGGCAGGGCGGCCGCCAGCCGCGGCAGCGAGGCCGCGCGGCGCGCCCCACCGTCGCCCAGCCGGGCCACCGCCTCCGGGAGCGGCACCACCACCACCCGCACGCCCAGCGCCTCCGCGGCGGGGACCAGCGGGCCGTCCGCGGTGGTGACCAGCCCGAGCGCCCACGCCGGCTCCGCGGCGCGCAGGCTGGCGAGGATGTCGAGCAGGCTCCGCTCGGCACCCCCGATCTGCCCGGACGGGTTCAGAAAGACGATCCTCATGCCTCCACGGACCGGCCGACGAGCGTGCGAAAAGCCGCGGCCGGGAGGGCGTCGCCCGCCCCGGCCACAGGTGAAGACGGGCGGCCCCGCGGGCCGCGCCCCCGCGGGGGAACCCTTAAAGCTAGCCTCGGAGAGAAGTTGAGGCAATCGGCGCCCCGCATCGCCGCGCTCACGCGCACAACCCCAGCAGCAGCTCCTCGTACCGGTCCACCATCGTCTCCAGCGAGTAGTCCCGGGCCCGCGCCAGCCCCCGCTCCGCCCACTCCCGGCGCGCGGCGCCGTCCTCCAGCAGCCGCAGCACCGCCGCGCCCAGCCCGGCGTCGTCCACCAGCAGCCCGTGCCGCCCGTCCTCCAGCACCTCGCGGCTCCCCGGGTTGGGCGTGGCGACCACGGGCGTCCCGCTCGCCATCGCCTCCAGGTAGGGGAGCCCGAAGCCCTCGTAGGCGCTGGGCGACGCGTACACCCACGAGCGGCGGTAGAGCCCGGCGAGCTCCTCCACGGAGATCCCCGTGCGGTACGTCACCCCCTCGGCGGGCGGCCCGGGGGGGCTCACCAGCGTGAGCGTGGCGGTGGGGTGGCGCGGGCGGACGTCGCGCAGGAAGGCGTCCAGCAGCAGGCGCCCGCGCTTGCGCCCCTCCAGCGTCCCCACGAACAGGACGGAGGGCTCCGGCGTCTTTGCCCCCGCGGGGTGGAAGGCGGCGAGGTCGACGCCGTTGGGGATGACGCGGCGCACGAACGGGTTGTAGCGGCGGGTGTTGTGGCTCACCCCCACGGTCCCGCGCTGCGTCAGCGCCGTCAGCAGCTCCTGCGGGTAGATCCCCAGCTGCGAGACGAAGCGCCAGGGCGAGCCCGCGGTCAGCGCCTCGCCCAGCGCGCTGCCGTGCATCACCCGCACGACCGGCTTGCCGCGCAGCGGGAGGAGCAGGCTGTCGCCCATCGCCACGACGGCGTCGGCGTCGCCGTAGCGGGGGAGGAGCGCGAGCACGTTGCCCAGGTACCCCTCCGTCGCGAAGCGGCCTATGCGGCTGGTGGCGAAGCGCTTCCAGGGGAGCGGGGCGACGCGGTACGGCGCGCCCTCCGGCGCGGCGTCGAAGCTCCACACCGTGACCTCGTGGCCGCGCCGGGCCAGCCCGGCGGCCAGGTCGTGCGCTACCTGGGCGACCCCGCCCGCCTTGCGTCCGGGGGCGGGGAGCGACGCGCTCACCACCGCGACCCTGAGCCTGCGATTCGCCACGGAGCTCCCCGCCTCAGGCCGCGCCGGCAGGCACGCCGCGGAAGACCGTCGCCTCCGGGCCCAGGAACGCCCGGGCGGCGGGCTGCGTGCCCTCGTCGAGCCGCCCCAGCAGCTCCAGCAGCGCGTCCACGTCCACCGTGATGTCGTCGCCGCTGCGGTGCGCGTCCACGTAGTCCGGCGGCCGCTCGCCCGGCTCGATCTGGTACGCGTACTCCAGCCCCACCTGGTTGGCGAGCGACCAGAAGCACGGGTTCACGAAGTTGCGCGAGAACAGCTCCACCACCCGCGTCCCCGGGGCGCAGAACACCAGGTTGGCGAGGCCGCTCCCGTGCGGCCCCACCACCACGTCCGCGGAGGCGAAGAGCGCCGCCTGCTCCGCCACCGGCATCCCGGTCAGCGCCACGCGGCGGAAGCCGCGCGCCTCCAGCGCCTCCCTCACCTCCGGCTCGTTGGTGACCCGGCGCAGCGCCGCGTCGCTCCGGGTCACGTAGAGCCTCGCCGGCCGCTCACCCCCGGCGGGCGGGAGCAGGGCCGCCCGCAGGAAGTCGCACGCCCAGCGGGGCGGGTGCTCCGGACGCCCGGGGTACGAGGGGACCACCAGCCGGTCGGCCACGACGTGCGGGTGCGCCGCGGCGTCCAGGGTCCGCGCCGGGTCGATCCCCAGCCGCTCCAGCGTCTCCGCCTGGAAGGGGAGCGAGCCCCCCGAGACCAGCACCCGGTCCACGTCGCCGGGGCCGAAGCCGGCCCGCCGCGCGATCTCCAGCCGCGGCAGCACGTCCAGCAGCCAGTGGTAGTACACGCCGCTCCCCGGCGCGGCGAGCACCAGCACCGTCCCCTCCACCCGGTGCGCCGGCGGCAGCGGGCCCCGGAGCGCGGGGTGGGCCAGCGGGGGGATGCCGAACTCGCGCGACAGGTCGCCGAGCATGCGCCCGTCCGGCGCGAACACCGCGCCCGACGGGCCCACCGCCGCGCCGCCCGGGACGGTCGCCACGAAGGTGGAGGGGAGGTCCTGCACGGTGTCCACCCCGAAGAACCAGTGCGGGCGCGGGTCCAGGGTGCGCGGGGCGCGCCGGAACGCCGTCTCCGGGGCGTGTACCGGGACGTAGCCGCCGCCGCGGGCGCGCACGGCCGCCTCGTCCACCGAGAACCAGGTCCAGGCGTGCGGCCAGAAGTCGCGGTCGCGCGGCTCCAGCGGGTGGCGGTACACGGTAAGGGGGTGGCGGGCAGGTCCGACCAGGGCGCCGCGGAAGCCCTGAAGGATGAACCGGAGCGGGGTGCGCATCGTGGTGGAGCGGTGTGGTCGTTCGGACCGGACGATCTCGTGGACGGCGGGAGTCCGGCATCTCCCCGGCAAAGAAGGACGAGGCGGCGCCGGCCGGGTCACGCCCCGCCCGACCGGACCGCGTCGCCCGAGAGGGCGGCCTGCGCGCCCTCGCCGGCCGCGGCGTCCAGCGCGGCGCGCAGCTCGCGCGCGACGGCGCCCGGGGCGATGTCCTGCACGCACCGCATGGTCTCGTACGGGCAGGCCCAGCCGCAGCCGTAGCACCCCATGGGGAGGTGGACCACGCGGTGGAGCGCCGCGTCGCCCCAGGGGTGGAAGCGGCCGAAGTGCCCCCCGCCCACGATGCAGGCCGTGGGCTTCCCCAGCGCGATCCCCACGTGGACCGGGGCCGAGTCGGGCCCCAGCACCGCGTCGCAGCGGCGGATCGCCTCCACCATCTCGCGGATGCTGGAGCGCCCCGCCAGGCTGGCGACCGAGGCCACGTTGGGGACTCCCGCCAGCGCCGCCGCGGTCTCGGCGCATGCCGCCGCGTCGGGCGCGCCGCCCAGCAGCACCACGCCGAAGCGGCGCTCCGGCACCGCCGCGAGCACCTCCGCGTAGCGCGCCGCCGGGTACGCCTTCCCGGCCGGGGCGGTGACGCCCGGGGCCAGCGCCAGCAGCGTCGTCCCCGGCTCGCGGCGCACGTGGGCCTCCGCCCAGCGCCGGTCCGCGGCCGTGGTCCAGAACTCCGGCCGCACGTCCGCCAGCTCCACCCGCGCGCCCAGCATGCGCAGGAAGTCGCGGTGCGCCTCCAGCTCGTGCCCCCAGGTGCGCTCCGGCCCCAGCTCCAGCCGCGCCGCGTAGATCCCCGCCGCGGCGCGGTCCGCCTCCGCGGACTGGTTGTCGCCCGTGCCCAGCACGCCGAAGCGGAGCGCCCCGGGGATCGCGGCCAGCGTGGCGTGCATCTCCGGCGAGGGCGAGCGCACGGGGAGCAGCGCCACGTCGGCGCGGTGCCGCAGCCGCAGCCCCGCGCGCCGGACCGCCGCCTCCAGCCGCGCCAGCCCGCGGACGCGGCGCGTCCACGCCGGCCACTGCGGGTGCAGGTCCTCCCAGTGGACGATGCGGTCCACGTGCGGGCACGCCTCCACCAGGTTCCCCACGTACCGCTTGACGCAGAGGTCCACCTCCGCGTTGGGGTACAGCGTGCGCAGGTGCCGCAGCGCCCCCGAGAAGAGCACCACGTCGCCCAGGTTGTCCGGCCGCAGCACGAACACCCTGCGCACCGCCTCCGGGGCGGGGACGGGACCGCGCGGCGCCTCAGGCATGCAGCGCCGTCCGGTAGGCGGCCAGCGTCTCGCGGGTGCAGCGCTCCCAGCTGAACTCCCGCGCCCGCTCCAGCGAGCGCCGCCCCAGCTCCGCGCGCAACACCCCGTCGCGGTACAGCTCCCCCAGCGCCGCGGCGAAGCCGTCCACGTCGTGCGGCCCAACCAGCCGTCCCGCGCCGCCCACCACCTCCGGGAGCGCCGAGGTGTCCGAGACCACCACCGGCACCCCGCACTGCATCGCCTCCAGCGGCGGCAGCCCGAAGCCCTCGTACAGCGACGGGTACACGAAGGCCATGGCCCCGCTGTACAGCGCCGCCAGGTCCGCGTCCGCCACGTAGCCGGGGAAGAGGATGCGCTCCCGCACCGCCGGCGAGCGCTCCACCGCCTCGAACACCTCCGCGAAGTCCCACCCCCGCGCGCCCACGAGCACCAGCCGCAGGTCGCCGATCCGCTCCTCCTCCACCAGCCGCGCGAAGGCGCGCACCGCCGTCCCCAGGTTCTTGCGCGGCTCCAGCGTGTTCAGGCTGAGCACATAGGGCGCGTCCGGGATCCCGTAGCGCGCCCGCACCGCCGCGAGCGCCGCCGGGTCGTCCACCTGGTGGAACAGCTCGCGCGACGCCGCCAGCGGGGTGACGAACACCCGCTCCGGCGCGATCCCCGTGTGCCCGCACAGGTCGCGCTTGGTCGCCTCCGAGATGCACGCCACCCGGTCGTCCGGGCCGATGCTCGCCAGGATGGAGCGGACGTACGCCGGCACATGCGGCTCGAACAGCTCGGGGTGGAACACGGCGATCAGGTCGTACACGGTGATGAAGCGCTTCGTCCGCCCGGCCCCGTCGCGGGGCGGCAGGGGCCCGTGCGGGGAGTGGTACACCTCCGCCCCGCGCATCTCCGCCGGGCGCACGGGGTGCGGCCGGTCCGCCACGGCGTGGAAGGCGGCGACCGCCAGCCTGCGCAGCGCCCGCTCCGCCAGCCCCGGCGACGCCCCCGGCGCCGGCTGCCGGGTGTACGGCCAGAAGCGGTCCAGCACCCGACGCACCGCGCGCTCCCCCGCCCCCGCCGACACGAACGGCACCCCCGCGAAGCGCGGGTCCGCCTCCAGGTACTTGAGCGCGCCGTACACCGGGTACAGGCTCTCCCCCCCCGCGCAGAACCTCAGCTCGCACTCCGGTGAGGCCGCCAGCCCCAGCGCCAGGCTCTCCACGGTGCGGAACACCCCCGTCCTGGCCCGCGGGTCCAGGGCGCTCATCCCCAGCACCGACACGTCGTACAGGACCCTCATCCCCCGCGCGCCGGGGCCCGGTACGCCACCAGGCTGGTCCCCTCCAGCCGCACCAGCGGCAGCGTGGCCCCCAGCTCGTTGAGGTAGGTGTACACGTCCGCCGTGGGCCCCTCCGGACCCCGGTAGTCGTGCCACAGCACCACCCCGCCGGGCTTCACCATCCGCAGCGCCTTTTCCGTGTCGCTCTTCACGTACGAGTACGCGTGCGAGCCGTCCACGAAGACCAGGTCGAACTCGCCCGCGTACGGCCCCTCGTCCAGCTGCTTGCTGTCGGCGAAGAGCTGCTCCACCTTGCCCTCCACCGGCGTCCCCGTGTAGAAGAAGCGCGTGAACGTGGACTCCGCCAGCGCCGTCCGGGTCCCCTCGTCGCTGTCCGCCGCGTCGCCCGCGTAGGCCGCCACCTGGTCCGGCGCCAGCGTCAGCGTGGTCACCCGCGCCTCGGGAGCCGAGTTGCGCGCCCACAGGTAGGCCGTCTTCCCCGTCGCCGTGCCGAACTCGAACATCCGCAGCGCCGGCTTCGCCAGCACCGCCAGCACCCAGGCCTCCAGGTCCGAGGTGCCGTAGGGCACGCCGTCGCCGGTCCCCACGAACGCCACCTCGGCGCGCAGCGTGGGGCCCATCTCGTCCGTCCGGAAGAGCGGGTCGAACTCCTCCAGCCGCACCGCGCGGATCGGCGGCTCGGTTGTCTTGAACGCCTCGCGCACGAAGCGGCGGTAGCGCAGCAGGCGGAGGACCGTCCAGGCCAGCAGGGCGAGCAGCGCCAGGTTCGCGACCGCCAGCAAGTATAGCGTCCAGGTCCTCATCGGCACCGGTTTGGAGTCGTTGAACTGCTAATAACTGCGGGTTCGGGCGTGCCCCCGGCTGCGCCGGGGTCGGGCTGCGGCTCCGTAACGCAGCAAACAACGCTGCGTAACGGAGTCGAGCCCCGGCGGAAACTGCCCCGCCGGGTCTCGCCCCTTCGGGCCGAAATCCCTCACGCAGGGCTCCGCGCTGGCGTCCTCCGGCCCCCACCCGGCGGCCTGAGAGCCGCCACCCT